>DATIEM010000068.1:0-5872 GCA_035455725.1 Rhizomicrobium sp.
CTGCTCCGCCGGCAAGCCGCGCTCGGCATCTTCCATGAAGGACCTGAAGATGCGCGCGGGCAGTGTGCCGCCGCTCGCATGCTTCATCGACGCGTTGTTGTCGTTGCCGAGCCACACGCCGCAGACGTAATCGCTGGTGAAGCCCACGAACCAGGCATCGCGGAAATCCTGCGTGGTGCCGGTCTTGCCCGCGCTCGGGCGCTCCGGCAGCCGCGCCGCGCGGCCCGTACCTTCCGTAACGGTGCCGACCATCAGCCGCGCCATATCGGCAGCGTGTTCCGCGCTCATCACACGCATGGATAAGGGCAACTTCCGTCGGTAGAGCACATGGCCTGTCTTGGTGCGGATTTCGCGGATCGCATACGGCGCGGCCTGCGCCCCGCCATTGGCGAAGGGCACATAAGCCGAAACCAGTTCCAGCGGCGTCACCGTTTCGGTGCCCAGCGCCAGCGACGGCACGGCCATCAGGTGCGAGACGATGCCGAGGCGGTGGGCAGTGCGAGCCACAGCTTTCGGTCCCACTTCGATGGTCAGCTGCGCCGCGGCGGAATTGGAGGACTTGGCGAAGGCGTGCGCCAGCGTCACTTCGCCCTCGTAGCGGTTCTCGTAGTTGTTCGGGCGCCATTTGCCGAACGCAACCGGCTTGTCGTCCAGCGTGTCCGTCAGCGTGTGCCCGTGCTCCAGCGCGGTGAGATAGACGAACGGCTTGAATGCGGAGCCGGGCTGGCGCTTTGCATCGGTGGCGCGGTCGTACGGGCTGGCGGAATAGGAGCGTCCGCCCACCAGGGCGCGCACCGCGCCGTCTGGCGCCAACATCACCAAAGCGGCCTGGCTCGCATGCAGCCTGGCGCCTTCCGCATCGAGTCCCCGTTCCACCGCGCGTTCCGCCTTGGCCTGCAGCGACAGGTCGAAGGTGGTTTGCACCACCACCGGCTGTTTGAGATTGCCGGCCAGCCCGGGCACGTGGCTCACCACCCAGTCGGCGAAGTAACCCGCACCGGGCGTGCCGCCGGGGCGCACGATGGTTAGCGGTGTTGCCGCAGCGACCCGACGCTGCTTCTCGCTGATGAAGCCCGCTTCGCGCATCGCCTTCAGCACGGTGGCAGCGCGCGCCTGCGCGGCCTCGCGGTCGGCGATCGGATTGTATTTCGCCGGCGCTTTCACGCTGCCGGCAAGAATGGCCGCCTCACTGAGCGTGAGTTCCGCCGCCGGCTTGCCGAAGAAGCGCTCCGACGCCGCTTCAATACCGTAGACGCCCGCGCCAAAATAGACCCGGTTCAGGTATAGCGTGAGGATCTGGTCCTTGCTGTAGTGCGACTCGAGCCAGATCGCGAGCATCGCTTCCTGCGCTTTGCGATTGAGCGTGCGGTCCGGCTTGAGAAAAAGATTCTTGGCAAGCTGCTGCGTGATGGTCGAGCCGCCCTGCACCACATGGCCGGCGGCGAGATCTTCAAGGCCCGCGCGCACCATGCCGATCACGTCGAGACCGCCGTGTTCGCGGAAGCGGCGGTCCTCAATGGCGATGAAGGCATTCGGCACGTAAGGCGGCAGCGCGCGCGAATCCACCATCGCGCCCTGGCGCAAGCCCTTGCGCGCCACGAGCCGGCCGCGTCGGTCGAGAATGGTGATGTCCTGCGACGGCGCCGCGAGCAGCAGGTGTCTGGCATCGGGCACGTCCGAAAGCCAGTGAAACAGATAGACGGAGGTGACGATGATGCCCCAAACTGCCACCAGCGCGATGGCGAACAGCAGCGGGCGCGCTTTTCGTCGCGGCGGCAGGGCAACGATTGGCGGCCGCGCGCTGCGCCCGCTTCGCCCGGCCGATGCCGCGACGCCATTCTGGAAATGCGGTTCGATTCTCGCCGCCGGCATGGGTCCGCCGTTGTCTCGATGAGGCAATCTTCGGCTCCGAAGCCTTAACGGCGGTTAAACAAGATCAATCCCGAGTTAACGCGCTTCTCTAGATGTTGGGTAGCATTTGACGACTAGACATATTGCTAGAAGGTCATGCTTTCTGCGATGGAGCTATCTTGACGTGCTCGCGCAGTCTATCTCGTCGCGGGGAATATTCGAGTGAGGGTAGCTGATGAGAAAGAGTTGCAACCGCCACTCATCTGCGTTGATTTCGTTGCTTGGCGGTTTCGCCATAACCGCAGCGGTCGCGGGCACGCCACCACACCTTGATTCTTCAGGGGTCAATCTTCAGCCCAATTACCCCGCCTCCGCTCTCCCGAATGCGGAGAGCGGCTCTCTCATAGTCAACGCGGAGATAACAGACACAGGCCGAGTGCGACGGCTGCTACTCCTGCACTCAACCGGATTCGATGATCTGGATCGGGCAGGCATCGAAGCCTTGTTCGGTTGGCGATTCATTCCCGGGCTGGAAAACGGAAAGCCCGTTCCGGCGTGGGCGAAGGAGCAGGTTGTATTTGTCCCCCCCGACCAAGAAGGGACACCGCAGCGCGACACCGGCCCAGCGCCGACTGTCTCGGCCTATTTTCCGCCTGTCATCTCTCTTACCGGACCGTACGGACAGGTATCTCGCCAGACGAAAGTCATTCCATGCTCGACCGGTACAATAACAGCGAAGGTGAAGTTTATCAGAGAAAAGGCTCCGTACGATGACCCGGCGCGAGCGGGCCTTGAGGTACAATCCGGATCAGAGCGAGCTGAGGTCTCGGTCGTGGCCGACGACCCAGTCTATCCGCCCATGCAAGCGCTTGGCACTAGGTTGGAGAAGGATGGGGAGCGAGTATCCGGTGAAGCTTTCGACAGCATGTCTCTGTTGGGTCGCGAAACCGCTATTTCGCTCGCCTGGGATCCAACCGGTTTGTTGACAGCCGATGCACATGGATTTGGAATCCACACAATTCGAATGTCGGCATCGCCGAAATCGTTCGGCTTTTTCGCTATCTCGGCATCCGCCAGGTTTTCGAATGCACAACTGACATGCTGGGCGGAGGGCGAGAATCCCCACGGCTCCCAACGTCAATAACTGGAACACTTGAATGAGCGGGGCAGGGGCGCGGCGGAGTTACTGGGAACAGCTCGGCGAGACGCAGACCGCCGTCTCGCTCGCAATTCTCTACGCCGCGGTGATGTTCCTGCTGCGCTTCGCGCTCAGCCCCAATCTCGATTTAGGTGAAGCCGAGCAGATGGTCTTCGGCCAGAGCCTGCAGTGGGGCTACCGGCCGGGTGTGCCGCCGCTTGCAACATGGCTTTCCTGGGCGGCGCTGAGCGTCAGCCACGGCAGCCGGTTGTCACTTTTTCTTCTGCGTGAGGTTTTCGTGGCGGTCGGGCTGATCGCCTTCTTCTTCGCGGCGCGAAACGTGCTGGGCGATACGCGGCGCGCGGCGCTGGCGATGCTGTTTCTCGCGGCGACCTGGGGCATGGGCTGGCTCGTGCATCTCGGCAGCTTCGAGACCACCCTGATGGAAACGCTGTGCTGCGCCTATCTGTGGGCCGACACGCGCGCGCTCACGCGCCAGGGCGCGCTCGATTACCTCGTACTGGGTTTCATCACCGGCCTCGGCGTGCTCGCGAGTTACATTTTTCTGGTGCTGCCCTTTGCGATGGCGGTAGCGCTGGCGCTGGTGCCGGAGCTGCGCCGGCGACTGCGCCTGATACCGCTGATCCCTGCGGCCATTGTCGCGCTGTTCCTCGTGGCGCCGTATTTCGCCTTCATGCCGGACGGCGTGCGCGCCACAGCACGCGCGCCGTCGCTGCTTGCCCTGCGCGATCTGGTTCTGGCGCTGGTGGCGTTCGCGTTGCCGGCGGCGGTGATCTTTCTCGCCCTCTACCCGCGGGTAAGCGCCTCCGTGCCGGCAGAGCGGCCGCCGTGGTTGCGCTTCTTCCGCTACACGATGGCGGCCGCCCTGATTATCGCAGCCGCCGTCGTGCTGCTGTTCCCGTCTCTGGATGCGAAGGCGCTGGCGTTTCCCGTGCTGCTGCCGCTGCCGCTCTATCTGTTCCTGCGCGCGCCAGGCACATCTGCCGAAGAGAACCCGCGAGCGGACAAGCGGTTTGCGCTTGCCGTGCTGGGGTGTGTCGTCATCGCCATTGCCGCGCGGGTGGTAGTGTACGAAACGCAGGCGACGCATTGCCGGCGCTGCCGCGAGTACTGGCCGATGCCGCGCTATGCCGACACCTTCCGCCAGGCCGGCTTCTACGACGGCACCATCGTCGCGGCGAATGCGGGGCTGGCCGGCAATCTGAAGCTCGTATTTCCGACCGAGCGCGTGGTCGCGCCGCAGGCGCCGGCGCTGCGCTTCGGCCCTCCTGTATCCGGCGAGTGCCTGATCGTCTGGCCCGGTGACGGCAACATCCCGCCGCGCCTCCGCGCCTATGTGGAGAACACCTATGGCGCGAAGCTTCAGGATCGCGCCATGCAGGGCGACGTGGAAGCGAAGCTGCTTACCCGCAATGGCCGTTTGTTTCGCATGAATTTTCTGATTCTCGCGCAAGGCGCCTGCGATCGCCCACGGGGTTGACGCAAGCTTGTCGCGTCCCGAGATAGGATTGTCTGGGCTGGAGTTGCCGTGAACGACCGTTCTGCCAAACCCGATTCCGATTTCGCCCGCCGCCTTGGGCTTGGCGGACCCGCCGCCGGATGGTCGCGGCGCCGCTGGATCCTTGTCGGCGTCGGAATTGTCGCGCTGATTGTCTTCGCGCTGGTGTTCCTGCGGCGCGGCCCTGCCGCGGATTACGTCACACAGGAGGTGACGCGCGGGCCGCTGGCGGTGACAGTCAGCGCCACGGGCACCCTGCAGCCGCGCGATCAAGTGGATGTGGGCGCGGAAATCTCAGGGCGCATCGACGGGCTCTATGCCGATTACAACGATCACGTGAAAAAGGGCCAGAAGCTCGCCAAGATCAACACCGACCAGATCGAAGCGCAGCTGGCGCAATCGCGCGCGGCGCTGGCGCAGGCGCAGGCGACCTACACGCAAAACTCGCAGAATTTTCCCCGCACCCAGGCGCTCGCCAAAAGCAACGCCGCCTCGCAACAGGACCTCGACAACGCGCGTGCCGAGCTGTTGCGCGCGCGCGCCAATGTGAATCTCGCGGCCGCCCAGGTGCGCGCCAACGAGACGCTGCTGGCAAAGGCGACCGTCTATTCCCCCATCGACGGCGTGGTGCTGGACCGCAAGGTTTCGCAAGGCCAGACGGTGGTGGCGGCGATGACGACGCCGGTTCTGTTCACGCTTGCGAGCGACCTTTCGCAGATGGAGCTGGATGTCGATATCGACGAAGCCGATGTCGGCCAGGTACATCCCGGCCAGAAAGCGACGTTCACGGTCGATGCCTATCCAGGCCGCCAGTTCGAGGCGACTCTCGTCTCCATCCATAGCGCACCCAAGACCGTGCAGGGCGTCGTCACCTATTCGGGCGTGCTGCTGGTTTCCAATCCGCACGGATTGCTGAAGCCTGGTATGACGGCCACGGCGCAGATCACCGCCTCGCGGCTTTCCGATGCGCTGCTGGTTCCGAATGCGAGCTTGCGCTTCGTGCCGCCCGCCGGAACCACCAACGCACCGCCCGCGCCGAACGCGCCGGGACAGGGCCGGGTTTGGACGGTGGAGGGCGCCCGCCTCAAGCCACACGATCTGAAGCTTGGCGCCACCGACGGGCACTCCACGCAGGTGGTGAAAGGCGATCTCGCCGCCGGCGATCGCGTGGTGACCGATGTCAAGACGCCGCCAGGCAAGGAATGAGCGCCGCGCCGCTCATTGAGCTTCGCAATGTGACGAAGATCTACGGCACGGGGGAAGCAGCGGTTGCGGCGCTCGCGGGCATCGACCTGACGATCGGCGACGGCGAATTCGTCGCGGTGATGGGGCCGTCCGGCTCCGGCAAGTCCACTGCCATGAAC
>DATIEM010000069.1:0-4254 GCA_035455725.1 Rhizomicrobium sp.
CCGGCCTGAAATTCGCGTTCAGTCCAACAAGTTTGTCTGGCTGGGGTCCACGCGGCCGCTTTCCGGCTTCACGTTTTTCTTCAAACAGACGGAGCATGGGCTGATTGTCGCCCACACCTATCAATACGAGCCGGGCCATTCGACGTGGGTGATCGAAATGAGCCCGGCCGCCTGGGCGGCGTTCGGCTTCGAGGCGCTGGATGAAAACGAAAGCGCGCGCCTGCTGGAGCGCATTTTCGCGGACGAAATCGAAGGCCATCCGCTTACCACCAACCGCTCGCTGTGGCGCAACTTCCCGCGCATCTTCTGCGAGCGCTGGTGGCATGACAACATCGTGCTGCTGGGCGACGCCAAGGCGACGGCGCATTTCTCCATCGGCTCCGGCACCAAGCTCGCCATTGAATCGGCCATCGCGCTGTCGGATGCGCTGATCGCGCACGGCGAGGAGTCGGTGGAAGCAGCGTTCCGTACCTACGATGCGGCACGGCGCACGGAAGTGCAGATCACCCAGCACAACGCCGATGTGAGCCTGGCGTGGTTCGAGCACATGGAGCGTTTGTCGGACATGAAGCCCATGCAGTTCGCCATGGTGGTGATGTCGCGGGCGAAGAGCATCACGTGGGACAATCTGCTGCTGCGCGACGAAGCGTTCGTTCGCGCCTTCGAAGACGAATGGTACCAGACCTACTACGAGGAGAGTGGCTTCGATTGCCGCAAGACCCGACCCACGCCCATGTTCACGCCGCTGAAGCTGCGCGGACTGGCACTTTCCAACCGCGTCGTGGTCTCACCCATGGCGCAATACTCCGCCTGCGACGGCGTGCCGAACGACTGGCACTTCACGCACTACACGTCGCGCGCCATGGGCGGCGCGGGCCTCATGTATGTGGAAATGACGTGCCCGTCGCCGGATGCGCGTATCTCGCTCGGCTGCACCGGCTTGTGGAATGACGAGCAGGAGCGCGAATTCAAATGCATTGGGGATTTTGTGCACACCTATTCGGACACAAAGATCGCCATGCAGCTGGGGCATGCGGGCCGCAAAGGCTCCACGCAACTGGGCTGGGAAATGGCGGATCATCCGTTGCCGAATGCGGACGATAACTGGCCGGTCTACTCCGCCTCGCCCATTCCCTACTTTGAAAACATTAGCCCTATGCCGGCGGAGCTCGATCGCGCTGCGATGGACCGCATCAAGGCGGATTTCGTGCAGGCGACCGAGCGCACAAATCGCGCCGGCTTCGATCTGCTGGAGCTGCATTGCGCCCACGGCTATCTCTTCGCCAGTTTCCTTTCGCCGCTCACCAACAGGCGCGCCGATGAATACGGCGGCAGCATCGAAAACCGCCTGCGCTATCCGCTGGAAGTGTTCGAAGCCATGCGCGCGGTCTGGCCTGAAGAGAAACCTATGTCGGTCCGCATTTCGGCCAGCGACTGGGCGCCGGGCGGCATCGGCGAAGACGACGTGCTCGCCATCGTGCGCGCCTTCGAAGCGGCGGGCTGCGATCTCATCAGCACCTCCTCGGGGCAGACCGTGCCGGAGCAGAAGCCCATCTACGGGCGCATGTACCAGGTGCAATTCGCGGAAGCGATCCGCAACGTGACGCGAATCAAAACCATGACGGTCGGCGCCATCACCGAGCCCGCACAGATCAACACCATCATCGCCTGCCGCCGCGCCGATCTGGTGGCGCTGGCGCGGCCGCATCTGATCGATCCCTATTTCACCCGCAAGGCGGCCGCCTGGTATGGCGTGAAAACGCAATCAACCCCGCCGCAATATCTCTCCGGCATGGCGCAGGCGTTCCGGGAAGCCCAGCGCACGCGCGAAAGGCAGACCGAGCTGCAAAAAAAGGCCAAGCCTCGGCGGGTTTTGTAGCCGCAGGCCGCGCAGCGCCCAAAGCCACGACGCTTGAGAGGCAGTCGAGGGCATGAACGTTCGCCGCGCATCGGGCCTTCACGGCTTCGATCGTGTAGAAAAGAGTATGGCCGCTTCAGATCCCCTTGTTGAAGCCCAGAGGAACCTGTTTCCGCCGCTGCGCAGCCGCGTGCTGGGCGAGGCTGCAGAGGCCTTGGCTGCCGGCCGGATCGATGCCGCCGAGTCCCTGATAGCCCAACATCTGCGTCGACAGACCAACGATCCTGCCGCGCTGAACCTGATGGCGGATATTGCCCGCCGTCGCGACCGCTTCGAAGACGCGATAGAGTTGTCCCTGCGCTGCCTCAAGCACTCCTCTGACCCCGGCTACCGTTTCAACTACGCCGTGCTCTTGCGCCGGATGAACCGTCTTGAAGAGGCGGACGCGCAACTGGATATCTTGCTGGCTCAAGAGCCGCAAAATCCCTTCATTCGCGATCAAAAGGCCAAGCTTTTACATGCACAGGGAAAGCACGAAGAAGCCATCGCCGTTCGCCGCAAGCTGGTCGAAGCGCATTCGGAATCCGCCGAGGCCTGGCTGAATTATGCCGACTCGTTCCGGCTGGCGAAACGGTACGATGAGAGCGTCGCCGGCTACCGCCGCGCGCTGGAACTGAAACCCTCTTCCAACAAGGCCTATCCCCGCCTGCCAGATCTGAAAACGCATCGGTTTGCCGCTGACGATGTGGGCTGGATGCAGAAGCAGCTAGCCATTCCCACGCTCACGGCCGACGATCGGATCAACCTGCATTTTGCGCTGGCGAAGGCCTGCGAGGATCAGAAACTATATCCGCAAGCCTTCGAGAACTACGCCAAGGCGAACGCCTTGCGCAGGCTTTCGGTCAATTTCGATCCGGAGCGCCTGACCGCGCACCGGAAAGTGTGCGAAGCGCTGTTCACGCCAGAGTTTTTTGCGGAGCGTGCCGGCCGGGGCTGCCCCTCGAAGGCGCCGATTTTCATTGTCGGCATGCCGCGTTCCGGGTCGACCCTGCTGGAGCAAATTCTCTCCAGCCATTCGGCAGTCGAAGGGTTGGGCGAGCTCCCGGACATGGAGAATGCCACAGGAGTTGTGATCCCGCCGCCAACCGCAGGGAAGGCTGCGCAACCATATGCGCTAGCGGTAAAGGAGCTGGACATTGATTTGGCCCGAACACTGGCAGAGCACTATCTGGCGCTCGCTGCCGCGCGGCGGATCACGCAAAAACCGTTCTTCACGGACAAGGCGCTCGCCAATTGGTTTCAGGTGGGGGTGATCCAGCTCATTCTGCCCAATGCAAAAATCGTGGACATGCGCCGCTATCCGCTCGACTGCGGGTGGTCCTGCTTTAAGAGCCATTTTCCCAAAGGTCAGCCCTTCTCCCACCGGTTGAGCGAGATTGGCCGCCATTACAGCGACTACGTCCGCCTGATGGGGCATTTCGACCGCGTGCTGCCGGGACGCATTCACCGCGTCTTCTACGAGAACCTGATCGAGGATCCGGAGGGCGAGATTCGCCGCCTGCTCGAATATTTGGAGCTTCCGTTCGAGACGCAGTGCCTCAATTTCCACGAAAACCGTCGCATGGCGAAAACCCTGAGCGCGGAACAGGTCCGCACACCGCTTTACAAGAGCGGCGTCGGCCAGTGGACCGCCTATGAGCATTGGCTCGGCCCGCTGAAAGCTGCGCTCGGCCCGGTGCTGGATGCCTACCCAAACGCGCCGGAATAGCGCCAAAGTCCCGTCTTTTTCGTCTCAGTGGGAGAATTCTTTCGGCACCTCCGGGTAACAGGTCAAAACCGGCCCCAAGCTTTCGATCAAAGGTCTGAGCCATGGTTGATAGTTTCGCCAATGCTCGACCGCTTCGCCCGAGATCGGGCGCCTGACCTGCTCGGAGCTCGGCGTGCGCACTGCCCGTTGAGTCTTGTGAAAGTGGAGGCAGCTCTCCTCGAACGGCAACTCGAGATAGTCCAGCACCTTGCGTATTTCCCGTTCGGGGTCGCCTACCATCTGCTCGTAGATGACGCGATGAATGCGCCCCGGAAGCACGTTGTCGAAATGCGCCATCAGCACCACATAATCGTGGTACACCTGCCCAAGATCGGAAAGTCGGCGGTTGGTTTCCCGGTAGTTCTGCTTGAAAATCGACAGGCACGAAGCCGCCGGATGGCGTCGCGCATCGATGATCCTGGCGTTCGGCAGGATCAGCAGGATCAGACCGAGCTGGAAGTAGTTGGTGGGATTCTTGTCGATGAAGAATGGACGCCCGAGTTTGCGGTGGACGCATGTTCGCTCGGTGTATTCATCGCCCAGCGCGGTGATGGCCTCATCGCCGAGTTTTCCGAGCACCTCTGGATAG
>DATIEM010000070.1:0-11734 GCA_035455725.1 Rhizomicrobium sp.
CGTCTCGCCGCTCCGCGGCGATCCACCTCCCCCGCGAGCGGGGGGGGATAAGTCAGCACGAACTCCTCAACTCTGCTAACCCAACCCCTCCAATAAACTCTCAAACAGCGCGCGGCCGTCGGTGCCGCCGAGCAGCGGATCGCACACGCGTTCGGGATGCGGCATCAGCCCCAGCACGTTGCGCTTCTCGTTCAGGATGCCGGCGATGTTGCGCGCGCTGCCGTTGGGGTTTTCGCCATCCGCGTAGCGGAACACGACGCGGCCTTCGCCTTCCAGGCGATCGAGCGTGTCGTCGTCTGCGTAGTAATTGCCTTCGCCGTTCGCCACCGGAAAGACCACGCGCTGGCCGTGATCGTATTTGCGGGTGAAGACGGATTGCGTCTCCGTCACCTCCAGCCCCACGCCGCGGCAGGTGAATTTCAGCCCCGCGTTGCGCATCAGCGCGCCGGGCAAGAGCCGGCTCTCGCATAGCACCTGGAAGCCGTTGCAGATGCCGAGCACGGTGACGCCTTTCTGCGCTTTCTCGATCACGTCGCGCATGGCGTTCGACAGCGCCGCCATGGCGCCCGATCGCAGGTAATCGCCATAGGCGAAGCCGCCCGGCAGCACGATGAGATCGACATCGGGAATTTCGGAATCCGCGTGCCATACCATATGCGGCTTCCGGCCGGTCACCTGCTCCAATGCGACCGCCGCGTCGCGGTCGCAGTTGGAAGCGGGAAAAACGACAACCGCGGATTTCACTTTTTCGGCGCGGCCCCCTTCTGAGGCGCCGCGGCCGGAGGCTGAGGCTTCATCCCGGGGACCGGCTTCATCAGCATCTGCTGCCGCCGTTCCATCATGAGGTCCATCTGAATCTTCGGTATCTCATTGGCCAACTTTTTTCCCACCCCGCCGCGGAAATAATTGGTCAGGGCATTGAGCTCCTGGAGCGTGAAATGCCGGGAAATCACATGGGCCTGGAGGTCCAGCGTTTTGTTGGCATTGCCGATGAGAAGGGCGCGCCGCTCCCGCCGGAACTTCTCCACATCCACCTTCGGCTCCTCCTCCTTTATCAGGGCCACCATGCGCGGCAACACGCGCTCCACCTGCGCCGCGATCTGCTTCGGATCCATGTTGGGATGGTAGGCGATGATGAACTGGCGCGCCGCCGCTACCTTGGCCGGATCGTCGGGGACGGTGCGCACGGAATGGACCAGCATGTCGGCTGGCCCGCCCTGCATTGGTCCCCCCGCGGGCTTTACGGACTGAGTCTGCTTGCCGCCCTGGCCGGGGCTCGCCATCGTCTGGGCGCCGGCGTTGGCGTCCATCTGGGAAAGACACAGCACGGCAACCGCCGCAAACAATGTCGGCTGCGCCACGGCGCAAGCACCAAGCCATTTCATCCTGCGAACCTCGTGTGTGTGACAGCGCGGGAACCCGCGCCCGATCAATGCTTCAGCTCAATCTCGTATTTTTCGATCACTGTGTTGGCAAGCAGCTTTTCGCACATCTGCTTGAGGCTGGCGCGTGCCGCATTTTCGTCATTTTCCGACAGCTGGATATCGATCACCTTCCCCTGGCGGACCTCGCCCACCTCTCCGAAACCGAGCCCGTTCAGGGCATGGCCGATGGCCTTGCCCTGCGGATCGAGCACGCCGTTTTTCAGGGTGATAAAGATTCTGGCCCTCATGCTTCGTTCGCCTCATTCATTTCCCTCCCTTGAAAAGGGAGGGTCGGAGCGCGGCACGCGCTCCGGTGAGGGATCACTCCCCGGGTGGTGGAGTTGACCCCCACCCGGAATGCTTCGCATTCCGACCTCCCCTTTCAGGGGGAGGAAAAGGGCTAGCGTACCAGCACCGGGCCTTTGACTTCGCCCTGCACCGATTCGGGCATGATGCCCAAACGTTTGGCCACTTCGCTGTAAGCCTCGACCACGCCGCCCATGTCGCGGCGGAAGCGGTCCTTGTCCATCTTCTCATTGGTGCTGGCGTCCCACAGCCGGCAGGAATCCGGGCTGATCTCGTCGGCCAGCACGATGCGCATGAATTCGTTTTCCCACAGCCGGCCGAACTCGAGCTTGAAATCCACCAGTTTGATGCCGACGCCCAAAAACAGGCCGGAGAGGAAATCGTTGATGCGGATCGACAGGTTGACCATGTCGTCCAGGTCCTGCGGCGCGGCCCAGCCGAAGGCGGTGATGTGCTCTTCGCTCACCCAGGGATCGTGCAGCTTGTCGTTCTTGTAATAGTACTCGATGATCGAGCGGGGCAGCACCGTGCCCTCGTCGATGCCGAGGCGTTTGGACAGCGATCCCGCCGCCACGTTCCGCACCACCACCTCCAGCGGGATGATCTCGACTTCCCGCACCAATTGTTCGCGCATGTTGAGCCGGCGCACGAAATGGGTGGGCACGCCGATCGCGTTCAGCTGCGTCATCAGATATTCGCTGATGCGGTTGTTGAGCACCCCCTTGCCGTCGAGCGTGGCCTTCTTGGTGGCGTCGAAGGCCGTGGTGTCGTCCTTGAAATATTGCACGAGAGTGCCGGGCTCCGGCCCCTCGTAAAGGATCTTGGCCTTGCCTTCGTAGATTTGGCGGCGGCGTTTCATGATGGTCCTTCCGGAGCGCTGGATCGGCCCCAAAAGCGAAACGGGGCAGCGGCCCCGTTTCGGGACACTACCCTATCCGCGGGGGCTTGATGGCGCAACGATTGCGGCGAAGGTAAAGGCGCTCGCACGGCTGGAGACAATCGGCTATGGTCTCGCCAGGCGATGGTGTCCGGCGGTAATTCTGTTCACAATCAAGAGGTTAGAATGAGCGGATCGTTTCAGGATCGCGAGAGGGCGTTCGAGTCGCAATGGGCGCATGACGAGGAATTGCGCTTCAAGATCATGGCGCGGCGCAACAAGCTGCTGGGCCTCTGGGCCGCCGAACAGATGGGAATTTCCGGCGACGATGCCGCGGAATACGCCAAGGCGGTGGTTCGCGCCGATTTCGAAGAACCGGGCGAGGAGGACGTCTTCCGCAAGGTGCATAAGGATTTCGAGGCCAAAGGCATCGCGCGCTCCGATCACGCCATACGGGTCAAGATGGACGAGCTGCTGCAGACCGCCACCGACCAGATCCTGCACGAGACGGGGAAATAACGTCATGAGCACTCCCCCCTCCCCTCCGCGGGAGGGGGCGAATGCTGCGAGCGCAGCGAGAAGCATTCGGGGGAGGGGCGTTTGACTTGGGGGCCGTACCCCTCCCCCAATCTGATTTCGCTTCGCTCAATCAGATTGCCCCCTCCCGCAAGGGGAGGGGGGATTCTCCTCGCGTTCTATGCAGCGATGACTTTCATTGCATCGAGTGCGTCCGCCGCCGAGCCGGGGTGGCCCTACTACGGCGGTGACGCGGGCGGGCAGCGGTATTCGGCGGCCCGACAAATCACGCCCAGCAATGTGCATGACCTCTCTGTTACGTGGACCTATTCAACTGGCGATCTCGCGGCCAGAGGCGATGCGATCAAGCGCGCCTCGTTCGAGGACACGCCCATCCTCGCCGAAGGACGGCTTTACGTCTGTTCACCGTTCAATGAGGTGGCGGCGCTTGATCCCGGCAGCGGCAAACAGTTGTGGCGCTTCGATCCCAGGCTGAACAGCGACATCCACTACCCGAACGACTTTGTCTGCCGCGGGGTGGCGGTCTGGCGGGCGCCGAATGCGAAGGGCGCCTGCGCGGCGCGCCTCTATCTCAACACCGCCGACCGGCGGCTGATCGCGCTGGATGCCGCCACCGGCAAGCCATGCGATCGCTTCGGCAAGCGCGGTACCGTGATCATCGGCGAAGGGCCGAAGCTCGAGGGCAAGCGCTTCGGCCGCAACCACACCACTTCCCCGCCGGTCGTGACGCATGGACTGGTGATCGTCGGCTCCGCCATCGACGACAACCAGAAGGTCGATGAGCTGCGCGGTACGGTTTACGCCTACGATGCGCTGACCGGCGCTGCCCGCTGGAGCTTCAATCCGCTGAAAGACGAGAAGCCGCCGTTCCGCGCCGGCGCCGCCAATGTGTGGGCGCCGATGAGCGTGGATGAGCAGCGCGGCCTCGTGTTCCTGCCCGTCTCCAGCGCCAGCCCGGATTTTTTCGGCGGCCTGCGCAAGGGCGATGGAAAATACGCCAATTCCATCGTGGCGCTGCACGCGGCCGACGGCACGGTGGCGTGGTCGTTCCAGATCACGCACCACGATCTGTGGGACTACGATCTTCCGGCGCAGCCGACGCTCGGCGCCGTCACTTACAACGGCAAAACCGCTCCGGCGGTGCTGCAGCCGACCAAGCAGGGCCTGCTGTTCACCGTCCAGCGCGAGACGGGCCAGCCGATCATTCCCGTGACGGAACGCAAGGTGCCGCAACACGGGGCACCCGGCGAAGTGGTGTGGCCGACGCAGCCGTTCCCCACCGCGCCGCCACCGCTTTCGAACACCGCGATCAAAGCCGCAGACGCGTTCGGCCTCACCTTCTGGGATCGGGGCAAATGCCGGGACATCATCGCGCATGCACGGCACGAAGGGCTTTACACGCCGCCCAGCCTGCAAGGCACGATTCTCTATCCCTTCACCGGCGGCGGCACCAACTGGGGCGGTCTCGCCTTCGATGCCGCGCACGACACCGTCTACGTCAACGTTTCGAACGTCATGCATCTCGTGACGCTGATTCCGCAGAAGGAGTTCGCGGGCGTGCGCGAGAAATTTTTCGAGAAGGAAGTCTCTCCCAATGAGGGCGCGCCATTCGGCATGATGCGAGAGGCTGTGCTGTCGCCCTGGGGCTTGCCGTGCAATCCGCCGCCGTGGGGTTTGCTCTATGCCATCGACATGCATTCGGGACACGTGAAATGGCGCGTGCCGCTCGGCACCACCGAAGACATGGCGTCGTTCAGCGAATATCTGCTCGGGAAAACCGGCACGCCCAATCTCGGCGGTCCGATTGTCACGGCCGGCGGCCTCGTGTTCATCGGCGCGGCGATGGACAATTACCTCCGCGCCTTCGATGCCAGGAGCGGCGCCGAGTTGTGGCGGGGCCGTTTGCCGGCCGGCGGGCAGGCCACCCCCATGACCTATATGTGGAAAGGCAGACAGTACGTCGTCATCGCCGCCGGCGGCCATTCCAAGCTCGACACCAAACGCGGCGACCAGATCGTCGCGTTCGCGCTACCGCATTAGCTATGCCCCGCCGGCCGGCAGCGACTGCGCATCCGGAAATGATCCGTAGGCGGAGAAATCCACCTGGAAGCGGACGAGCTTGGCGCCAAGCAGGGTGGTGAGCGGCATGCGCCAGGTGACGGTGTGGCTGAGACCCTGCCCGGAAACCTGCGGCCGGATGGTGGTTCTGCCGATCTGCACCGGCGCCGCCTTGTCCACGGAGCCCGGCACGGTCACGCTGAAGACGTAGGTGTGATCGCCGAACATGGTCTGCAGCAACTCGCCGCCGAACTTTTCCGCGTCCGCGCTCTTCGGCGCGTTTTCGCGGCGGGCGCGGTCCACCAGGAAGGTGCGGCTGAAGGTGAGGTGGCTGGGACCGAGACCGAACCAGCTTGCGCCGTGATTGGCGAGGCTGAGCGACTCGTCCGAAAGCCGCAGTTGCGACAGCGATTTGAAATCGATCACAGCGATCTGCGTGACCCTGCCGTCCTTCGTCACGATGCGCGTTCTGGCGCGGTTCCGCGCGATCCTGAAATTCGCCTTGTTGTCCTTCAGCGCTTCGCCCAGCAGACCGGTTGCGGTGATCGCGACCTCGTAGTGCCCTGCCCCGCCGCGATCGATCGACAGTTTCTGCGCCAGATCGAAACAGCCAAACAATCCCAGCGAGCAGACAACGATGACGGTTGCTCTGAACAGAATTCGGGATTTCGTTGGGTTGGACATGGCGCTCCTGCGCATTTCGGCCGATCACACGACCGGGCACACTAGCAAATCCCATCGCCTCGACTAAAGCGCGGCTGTTTGGGCTGCTGTGTCACATCTGTGCCTGTTCCTCGATCTGTTCCTGCTGAATTTGTGTCGGCGTTTGCGCAATCAGCCGGCGTTTCTTCCAGTCCCCTTTCAGGAACCACGCCCCTGCCATTGCCGCCGCGCAGATGTTGGTTGCGGGAATCGACCACCACAGACCGTCTGCCCCAAGTACTGCGGGGCGCGAGAGGATGTAGGCCAGCGGCAGCTGCAGCAGCCATTGCGACACAAGCCCGATGGTCATGGCGGGAATCATTTCACCGGCCGCGCGCAACACCGCCGGAAGCGCGAACTGGAGGCCGACAAAGCCGCTCGCCCATGCGGAAATACGGATGATCCGCGCGCCTTCCGCGATCACGGCGCGATCGTGCGGCACAAAGAAGGCGACGATGGCCGGCGCGAAGATCACGCACAGCGCCCCGAAAACGGTCAGCACCGTGAACGTCAGGGCGGCGGAAATCAGCGCGGTTCGCTCCGCGCGGGCAATGTTGCCCGCGCCGATGTTCTGCCCCACCAGGGTCGAGGTCGCCAGCGCCAGGCCCATTGCCGGGATGACGGCCACATTGAACACATTGGTGTTCACGCCGAAGCTCGCGGTCGCCACCGTACCGAAGCTGGTGACGAGAAAGATCATCGCCGTCATGCCGAGACCGCGGGCAGATTGCTCGATGGATGCGGGGTAGCCCAGCAGGAACGCGCGCTTCACGAAGGCGGGGTCGGGGACAAAATCCCGCCAATGCACGTGAATACCGTAGCGGCCGCCGAACAGCAGGCGGATGGAAACGATCGAGGACAACAATTGTGCGATCAGCGTGGCAATGGCCGCGCCCATCACGCCCAGCGCGGGGGCGCCGAATTTCCCGAAAATGAGAATGGGATCGAGGGTGAAATTCACCAGAACCATACAGCCAACGACGATCAGCGGCGCTTTCACTTCGCCCACGCCGCGCAGCAGCGCCTGCACCATGGCGTAAAGGAAAAGGAACGGCAGCGAGATGAAGATCACCCGCATGAAGGCGACGCCGTTCGCGTAGACATTGGGCGCCACGCCAAGCAGGCGCAGGATCGCCGGCACCAGCGCAAAGCCCAACGCCCCGAGGACGATCGACACGATCAGGATCGTAACCAGCGTTTGCGCCGCCACGTGATCCACCATCTTGTGGTCGCGCGCGCCGGTGTACTGGGCGATGAGCGTCGTGCCGGCGATGGCAAAGCCCATGCCCGCCGCCACCAGCAGGAACATCACCGGCATGCTGATGGAAACGGCCGCCACGGCTGCGGCGCCGAGACGCCCGACCCAGAACGCATCCACGATCTGGTAGGCCACCTGCAGGATGTTGGCACCGGTGATGGGAATCGCCAGCAGGAACAGCGAGCGGACGATCGATCCCTCCAGCAGTCGCGGATCGAAGGCGCGGCGTTGCCGGTTATGAGACATATTGAAGCCTATTCGTTTTTCTCGGGAGCCGTTTCCGTTACATCGGGTACGGCATCATCTAACGATCTTGTCCAATCGATCCCTCACCTGCTTCCAAGCAGACTCATATGCATTGCGTTGCAGGCGGGCGCGGAAATTTGCAAACGAACGTTCCGCGATTCCAGAATGCAAATGTGCAAGAACCCGTTCCTTTACGAAGGCTTCTGGCCAGCCCGTCCATTCGCCGGCCACGCTCAAGGCGTTCGCAATAAACACCGGGGCAACTTCTTCTTCTAATATCCGTCTGGCGTCAGCAACGGATGTTCCGGTCCTCGCTAGTACGGCGGCGATCCGATCGAAGTCGGTCGACTGAAGTTCGGTGTCCAGAAACAGCTCTGACAAGACGCACCAAACAGGAACGCGCTTGTCGATGTCCTCTTCGGATAGTGCACCTGCCGCCACTTTGCCGCTCAGAGCGTCGCGTCACCTTCACCGAAGACGCGGGCAAAGATCGTGTCCACGTGCTTCAGGTGATAATCAAGGTCGAACAGCTTCTCGAGTTCGGGCGGCGGTATGGCACCTGTGACATCCTTGTCCGCCTTCAGCAGCGACAGCAGATCGCCCTCGCCGTTCCATGCGCGCATGGCGTTGCTTTGCACGAGCCTGTACGCGTCTTCGCGGCCAACGCCGGCCTGCGTCAGCGCCAGCAGCACCCGCTGGCTGTGAACCAGACCCCGCGTGCGCTCCAGATTTTCTTTCATGCGCGCAGGATACACCATCAGCTTGTCGACCACGTTCGCGGCGCGGGCGAGCGCGAAATCGAGCGTGATGGTGGCGTCGGGCCCGATGTAACGCTCGACCGAGGAGTGCGAAATGTCCCGCTCGTGCCAGAGCGCCACGTCTTCCAGCGCCGGCGTCACATAAGCGCGGACCATGCGGGTAAGGCCAGTGAGATTTTCCGTGAGAATCGGGTTGCGCTTGTGCGGCATGGCCGACGAGCCCTTCTGCCCAGCCGAAAAATACTCCTCCGCTTCCAGAACCTCCGTGCGCTGCAGGTGGCGGATTTCGGTGGCCAGCCGCTCGATGGAACTGGCGACAATCCCCAGCGCGGCGAAGTAGGCGGCGTGGCGGTCGCGGGGAATCACCTGGGTGGAGATCGGCTCCGTTTTCAAACCCAGTTTCAGCGCGACGTGTGCTTCCACCCGCGGATCGATATTGGCGAACGTGCCCACCGCGCCCGAGATGGCACAGACGGAAATCTCCTCGCGCGCCGCGATCAGCCGCTTTTTCGCGCGCTCGAATTCCGCATAAAAGCTCGCGAGCTTGATGCCGAAGGTGGTGGGCTCGGCATGGATGCCGTGGCTGCGCCCGATGGTGAGGGTGTTCCTGTGCTCCAGCGCCCGCCGCTTCAGCGCGGCAAGCAATGCATCGACGTCGGCGATCAGAATGTCGGCCGCACGCTTCAGCTGCACCGAAAGGCAGGTGTCGAGCACGTCCGATGAGGTCATGCCCTGATGCACGAAGCGGGCCTCCGGCCCGACGATCTCGGACAGATGGGTGAGAAAGGCGATGACATCGTGCTTCACCTCGCGCTCGATCTCGTCAATGCGGGCGATGTCGAAAGTTGCAGCGCGGCCCTTTTCCCAAACCTTGGCCGCCGCGTCCTTCGGGATGATTCCCAGCGCCGCCAGCGCGTCCGCCGCATGCGCCTCGATCTCGAACCAGATGCGGAACCTGGTGTCCGGCGACCAGATCGCCGTCATCTCGGGCCGGGCATAGCGGGGGATCATGGCGAACTCACTGTATGAAGAACCGCACGGGGTGGCAATTACGTCAACGCCACAACCTTCAAACCCACGGCCCGTGCCAGCCGGCGTTGCCGGTTATCGAAGGTCAGAAAATGTTTCTGCTCGAGCGCAAGAGCGCTCGCAACGTGGAGGATGTCGAGCGTTCGGCATGCAAGGGTGGGCGTATGCCGGCGGCTCATCTCGCCGGCCAGGCGCAACGCCTCGCGCCACGGCACATCGGCAAACACCAGCCTCCCTTGCGCGAAGTCGTCGTCGAGCGCGGCCAACGCCGCCTTGTGAACCTGCCGCGGGATGAACTTGCGCGCCAATGCGAGGCCAATGGCGTTCACGACCTCAAGGCGTCCAAACAGCGTCACCGCAACGGCGCTTCGCGCCTTCGCGCGCCATGCCGCCATGGATCGCGACTCAGCCTCATGCAGGTATAGTTTCACCAGCGCGCTGGGATCGACATATGTCTCAGCGCTCGCCACGATTTTCATCGTGCAGCTTACGCGACTGCTCGGGCGGGATCGGGCGTGGCTGATAGCCCCTTAACCGGGACCAGTAATCCACATTCGCCGATTTCGCCGGCGGAGGTTGCTCGTAGAAGGTCAAGCGGTAACGCGGCTTGCCTCTGTCGGTCACCAGCACCTCGCCCTCGGCTTCCAGACGCCTGCGAATTTCCGGGAAGCCGTTTCGAAGCTCGCGAAGGGACGCTGTCCTTTTCATGTGATACACCTTGTCTCACAAGAGGTATTCTGTCAAGAACACCCCGGCGACCTATGCGAGATGCCGCTCCTGGCATCCGCTTTTTCGCGGATAGCAACCAATTCGGTCGCATGCAGCAGCAATTTTCCACCCTTGAGCTGAAAACCAGCGGGCCGGGGCTCTACCTGTTCACCGGCAAGGCGGACTCCTTCGTGGCACAATCCGCCATTGCAGACGGGCTGCTGACCTGTTTCGTGCGGCACACCTCCGCCTCGCTGGTGATTCAGGAGACCGCCGACCCGGACGTGCAGCGCGATCTCGCCACCTTTTTGGACCGGCTTGTCTCGCGCAATCCGCAGCACTATCGCCACAACGCGGAAGGTCCGGACGACATGCCGAGCCACATCCGCTCGATGCTGACACAGACCTCCCTCTCGATCCCGTTCCGCAACGGCAAGCTGCTGCTTGGAACCTGGCAAGGGTTGTACCTGTTCGAGCACCGCGACGACCCGCACCGCCGCGAAGTCCTCCTTCATGCAATGGGCGATTGATCAGAGAAGGCCGGCTTCGGTCGCCAGTCTCTTGAGCGAAGTTTCGGGCCGGGCGCCGTAATGCGAAATCACTTCCGCGGCGGCCAGCGCGCCCAGCCGCCCGGATGTGGCCAGATCTTTGCCGTGTGTCAGCCCGTAGAGAAAACCGGCAGCGAACTGGTCGCCCGCGCCCGTGGTATCGATCACCTGCGACACAGGCACCGCGTCCAGCACGTGCAGCTCGCCCCCGCGCGCGGTCACGCAGCCTTTTTCCGATCGCGTCAGCGCCGCGATGCCCGGCCAGCCGCGAAACTGCTGGAGCGCCAGATCGAAATACTCCACCTCGAACAGCGCCTTGGCTTCTTCCTCGTTGGCGAACAGGACATCGATCCGCTGCAGCAGCGCGAGAAATTCCTCGCGCCAGCGCCCGACGCAAAACGGATCGGAAAGCGTGAACGCCACGCGTCCACCGGCCCGTTTGACGATCCCGATCGCCTTCTCAATGGCGGCTTTGGCCTCCGGCGCATCCCAGAGATAGCCCTCGATGTAGAGCACGGAAGCGGCGGCGATTTCCGCTTCGTCGATATCGGAGGGCGTGAGTTCGCGGCTGGCGCCGAGATAGGTGTTCATGCTGCGATGGCCATCCGGGGTCACCACGATCATGCAGCAGGCGGTCGCCGGTCCGGCTTCGGCCATGGGCGTCGAATACCGCACGCCGAGCGTGTTCAAGCTCTCGGCGAAGCGCTCGCCCAGCCGGTCCCGCTTCACCTTGCCGACGAACAGCCCTTTGCCGCCGAGGGACGCCAACCCCGCCATGGTGTTTGCCGCCGAGCCGCCGGCAATTTCCTGCGCTTCGCGAAGCGCGCCGTAGAGTTGGTCGGCGCGGAACTCGTCCACCAGGGTCATCACACCCTTGGCGATGTTGTGCGTGAGGAGAAAAGCGTCGTCGGCCGGGGCGATCACATCGACAATGGCGTTGCCGAGACCGGCGACATCGTAACGCTGCATATAACCGGTATTTCGCTGAATTCCTTGCCTGCCTAAAGAAGGCGTTATCCTTGCGCAAGCGTTCACCTCGCCTTCACCGTTGCGCGCGCAGACTGCTGTTGTAATTTGGGCGGAGAATCGGATCTCCTCGAAGGCCTGCACATGACGTGGCGAATCGCTTCCCTCACCGGCGCCCTGCTGCTCGCGGCATGCGCCTCCACGCCGTCCAGTTCTCCGGTGCCCGCCCCACCGCCCCGGGGGGAACCCGGCAACATCGCAGGGATGGACGCTGCCCGAATCCGCCTCGCTTTCGGCGCGCCGCAGTTCGTGCGCAA
>DATIEM010000071.1:0-2445 GCA_035455725.1 Rhizomicrobium sp.
AAATTCCGGACCGGGAGCAGGTGGCATGAGCTGGGATCCAGAAATCTACATGAAGTTCGCCAGCGAGCGGACGCGGCCGGCGATGGAGCTGCTCGCGCGCGTGCCGCTTTCCGCGCCGCGCCGCGCAATCGACCTCGGCTGCGGGCCAGGCAATTCGACGGCGCTGCTGGCAGCCCGCTGGCCGAAAGCCGAAATCGAGGGGCTCGAATCGTCGCCCGAGATGCTGGCGAAAGCGCGAAGCGCCGGCGTGCGTGCCAGCTTTCTCGAAGGCGATGTGGAATCCTGGAGCCCGTCCGCGGCATACGATGTCGTGTTCTCCAACGCGACACTGCATTGGATTGCCGACCATCGCGCATTGCTGCCGCGGCTGATGGGGCATGTAGCGCCGGGCGGCGTGCTCGCATTTCAGGTGCCGCGCAATTTCGATGCGCCGTCGCACCTGCTGATGCGCGAGGTGGCGGCCGATGGGCCGTGGGCGGCGAAGCTCGCGAATGCGCGCGCGGTGAACGTGCGCACGCCGGCGGAGTACTATGCTATCCTCGCACCGCTTTCCCGCGCGATCGACATCTGGGAGACCACCTATCTGCACGTGCTCGAGGGCGACGATTCGGTGCTCGCCTGGGTGAGCGGCACGGGCTTGCGGCCGTTCGTGCAGCCGCTCGATCTGGACGAGCGGGAGGCCTTCCTCTCCCGCTATCGTGCGCGGCTGCGCGAAGCTTACCCTCAGCGGGCCGACGGGAAGACACTGTTCCCCTTCCAGCGCCTGTTTGTGGCGGCGCGGAAATAAGCCGGTGCGAAATGGCCAGCTCGCGCGTTAGCGGGGCATGGGCCCTGATTTCGAAGTCTTCGCCGAGCCGGGCTTCTGGGTTTCGGTGCTGCTGCTTGTTCTCTGCATCGCAATCGCGACCGCAATCATCTGGATGAACAGCACCACCGCACCGTTCTGAACCAATAGGGCGGCGAGGGTGCTAGGACCGCGCTCGTTTGGCGGGAAGCGGCACCGCGTCGATTACCTGCATCACGCCGTTCTTCTGATAGATGTCATATATGGCGATGTCGGCGACGCGGCCGCGTTCGTCCACCAGCGCAATATTTGTCGGGCCGTTCAGCATCGCGGTGAGGGTGCGCCCGTCCAGCGTTGTCAGCTTCGCTTCGCCGCCTTTGGCGTTGATCAGGCCGAGCAGGGCTTGCGAGTCGAACTTCCCGCGCACCACCAGATAGCGCGTATCGCGGCTTGCGTCCGCGGCCGCATCGCGCGGCAGCGCGGCGTAGGCCGCGTCCGTCGGCGCGAACACGGTGTAAACGCCGCCGCCTTTCAGCGCATCGGCCACCCCGGTCGCGTTCGCGGCGGCCACGAAGGTAGTGTGCGCGGGCGATTTGGCGGCGTTGTCGTAGATGCTGGCGTTGGTCAGCATCGCCTGGCCGGCCACCATGGGATTCAGCACGTCCCGCGGGATGTCGCCGTCGCTGCCGTCGATCTTGGTCATCGCGCCGGTGCCCGCGCCCACCACAAGGGCAGCCGCCACTGCCTTCGCTGCAAGATGATGCATATCGCCGTCCGCGAGTCCCGTGTGTCGCCACCGGACTAATGCGGAAGAACCGCTGCCGGTTCCGCTCGACTAATATTGCCGCGAGCCTTGGCGAGGCTGGCGAAGACTATCGCGTGATTTGAAAGATTTAAGTGGCATTAACGATCCATGCTGCTCGCCGGGTTGCCAACCATGTTCAGGAATTCCCGTCGGGTCAGCGGATTCTGGCGGAACTGCCCGAGCATGGTGGAGGTCACCATCACCACGCCCGGCTTGTGGACACCGCGCGTCGTCATGCACTGGTGCGCCGCCTCGATCACCACGCCCACGCCGTCTGGCTCCAGCACGGTCTGGATGCAGTGGGCGATTTGCGCGGTGAGTTTCTCCTGCACCTGGAAACGCTTGGCATAGGCATCCACGACGCGCGCCAGCTTGGAAATGCCCACCACCTTGCTGTTCGGCAAATAGCCCACGTGCACACGGCCGATGATGGGCGCCAGATGGTGCTCGCAATGGGATTCGAACCGGATGTCCTTCAGCGTCACCATCTCATCGTAGCCTTCCACCTCCTCGAAGGTGCGGCGGAGATATTCTTCGGGATCGTCCTGATAGCCGGCGAACCATTCCTCGAAAGCGCGCGCCACGCGCGCCGGCGTTTCGCGCATGCCCTCCCGATCGGGATCGTCGCCCGCCCACAAAATGAGCGTACGCAGCGCGGCTTCCGCTTCCTCGCGGGAGGGCCGCGGATCCTTGGGGCACGGCTTCAAGGCACAGAAAGGCGTGGTGCGGGGCTTGGTGAGTTCGGACATGAGCGTTCGCCGCTGCGGGAGTGAGGCGCGAGCTTCAGGCGCGCTGGTCTAGTGAATCTGGCGGCGCTCGTGCGGGCTTTCAAGCAGGAAGATGGGGATCTCCACGT
>DATIEM010000072.1:0-3742 GCA_035455725.1 Rhizomicrobium sp.
GGCCGAACTGGTCGGGCGTCGTGGCATTGCTGCCGCCGCCGAACAGGTCGCCGATATTGAAGCCAAACCAGGACTCCTGCTCCGATTTCGTCGGCGGACGGTCCAGCGTGGCCGGGGGCGTGGCCAGCGCCGTTCGCAGCTGGGGCACCGCCGCGTCGTAGCATTTGAGCCGCGCCGCGTTGTCGCCAATGGCGGCGCAGCGGCCCATCGCTTCCAGAACGTCTTCCCGTGGCCCTGCTTGCGCCTCTAGCGAAGCGCACACGGCCAAAGCCAGCAGACACCCACCGATTTTCAATCTCATGGTTCGCAGCCCAATGTCGACGGCGCGAAGCATAGGGCAGCGGACGCAGACAGGCGAGCCGGCCGGCGGCTTGCCGGACTCGCGCGGGTGAGGCATTTTTGCTCGCAGACCCCGTAGCTCAGCAGGATAGAGCGGCAGATTCCTAATCTGTAGGTCGGAGGTTCGAATCCTCTCGGGGTCGCCAGTGCCGCAGCATTATGGCGCGAGCGCCACAAGCGAATTGGGCGGCCGCTGCCAGAGAAACTCTGGGCGTGGCTCTGGCGCTTCACTGGTGCTAATCTGCCCTCGCATTTGGGGAGGCTTCCATGAACAAGTATCTGCTGCTGACTGCGGCTGCATTGATTGGGACGGCTACGTCTTGGACTGGCAAAGCCAATGCCGGTGGTGGCGGCCCCTACACAATCCAGTTCGACGGCTATTGCGACGGCATGACGTTCCATCGCACCAATGCGCCGCCGCTCGCGACCGGGCTGCACCTGAACAACGATTGCGCCGGCGGCACAGCGCCCGTTGCAGGAACGGTGAACAAGAAGGAGTTTTTGCTTTTTGAAACCGGCTCCTCGCTTCAGTACGCATACGCCATTTACAAGCCGATCCGAAACGGCGGCACATATGCTGTGTCGGTCTGTTACAGCGGGACAACCTGCTTCTTGGCCGGTTCAGGCACCTACAGCCTTGGCTGTTGCCAGGCACGAAATGGCGGAATGCCGATAAAGTCCAAGGTCGCCGAAATTATCGCCCAGCGCAGAGCGGCCAAGCGCTAAGGCCAGCGGAGGCTGGAAGCACCTCGCAAACAGGGCGCCAGGAACGCGCGCCACGAGTCGGCGAGTTCAATCCTCCAAGGGGTTGGCATTCGCCCCGGCCGATCGGGTTCCTTGCGAAGCATTGCGGAATCCAGATAGAACATATCGGGATTACCGGTGGGCGGATGCTGACCCAAAAAGGACGTTATGCGTTGCGCGCGCTGCTGGTGCTGGCGGAGCACGCGCGCGAAGAGCCGATGATGATCGCGGACATCGCCGAAGAGGCGAAAGTGCCGCGCAAGTTTCTCGAACAGATCCTGCTGGACCTGAAGCGCCGCGGTATCGTGCGCAGCTTGCGGGGCCGCCAGGGCGGATACCTGCTCGGCCGCGCTCCCGGCGACATCACCTTTGCGGATATCATCCGGCAGACCGATGGCCCGCTCGCCCTCAGCCCCTGCGTCAGCGCCACCGCCTACCACCGCTGTGCCGACTGCGTGGACGAGGCCACCTGCGCCATTCGCCGCGTGCTGCTGAAAGCGCGCGATGCCACCGCCGCCGTGCTGGAATCCTCCACTCTCGAGTCCGCCGCGCCCCTTCGCCGCCGAAGACGGGCGGCCTGATCCGCTCCTCTTGGTGCGAAAACCCTGCGAGCCAAGCCTTCCCGTAATCCCTATTGACTCGGTATACTTTATCGGGAAATAGAGGCCGCGGGAGTTGAGGGCGCCGGACCTACTCCCTTGGTCCAGGTGACCGGCCAGAGGGACAAGGGGATGATTTCCATGAAGGGGTGTCGAGCACGCCTGCTTGTAAGTGCTGCCGTTGGCGCGCTGCTTGCCACGCAAGCCGCAGCGCAGAATCCTCCGCCGAGGCATCGCCACCGGGCAGCCGACAGCGTTGCGGCGCGGCTCGACCGGCTTGAGCACGTCATCGAAGAGCAGCAGGCCGAAATCCATCGGCTAAGGACTCAGGTCGGCAATGCGCAAGTTGCGGAGTCCGGCGGCGCGACGCAGACACGCCCCAATCCGTCCTCCGAAGTAAGCGACTCGCAGGTTCAGCAGATCGAAGCGGAGGTTCAGGACCTCAAGCGCGCCCAGGCGGCGCAGTACGCCGACGTGCAGAGCCAGCGCCAGTCCGACGTTCAGGTCTCGCTCAAGAACGGCCGCCCGACCTTCAAGACGGCCGACGGCAATTTCAGCGCCTCACTGCGGGCCTTGCTCCAGTTCGACAGCGCCTACTATGCGGAAGGCCAGTTGCCGCCCGGCACGGATTTCAGCAGCGGCAGCAACTTCCGCCGCGCGCGTCTCGGCCTCAGCGGTACCCTCTACAAGGATTGGTCGTACGAATTCCTCTACGATCTGGGCGGCTCTGGGGTGGAAGGCGCGAGCCTCGCCAGCGCCTATCTGCAGTACGACGGCCTCGCGCCGGTGCACCTGCGCCTCGGCGCCTACCCCACGCCGGAAAGTTTCGAGGACACCACTTCGGCCTCCGATCTCCTGTTCCTGGAGCGCGCGCAGCCCGTGGATCTCGAGCGCAGCATCGCCGGTTCGGACGGCCGCCAGGGCGCAACCGTCTTCGCCTACGACGACAACTACTTCGCGGCGCTCTCTTACACAGGCGGGCTGGTCGGCGAATCGGCGGTGTTCGATGAGGAGAGCAACCTCGTCGGGCGTCTCGCCTACCGCTTCGACCTCGGCGACGACGTGAACGTCGCGCTGGGCGCCGATTCCACCTACGTGATCAAGCCGGCCGATCTTGCAGCCGGCCATGAAGCATCGGAGGCTATCCGCTTCCGCGAGCGGCCCGAACTCAACGTCGATGACAACAGCATCCGCCTGATCGACACCAGCACGATTAATGCCAACCACGTGCTGACTTACGGGCTCGAAGCGGCGGGCAACTGGCACAGCCTCTACGGCCAGGGCGGCTACTTCCATTACGATGTCGATCGCCGCGACAGCCTGCTGTCGAATCCGAATTTCGACGGCTGGTACGCGCAGGCGAGCTGGGTGCTGACCGGCGAAGCCAAGCCATACCGTCCGGAGCGCGGCGCCTACGGCTCTCCCAGCCCCAATGACGAGTTCTCGTTCGAGAAGCCAGGTTGGGGCGCGTGGGAACTGGCGGCCCGCTACAGCGTGCTCAATCTCAATTTCGATGAAGGAGCTGCAGGGCTTGCGACGCCTGCGAATGGCATTCGCGGCGGCGAGCAGAAGATCTGGACGGCGGGCCTGAACTGGTATCCCAACAACGCCATCCGCTTCCTGCTCGATTATCAGCACACCGACGTAAACCGCCTGAATTCCGCGGGTGGAAGTCTGGATGGACGGCTCGATGCCGTCTCGCTGCGTGCACAGCTGTCCCTCTGACCGGAGAAACGACGATGAAAACGATTGCGGCCTGTATGTTGGGCGCCGCGGCGCTCGTTTCCGCAAGCCTCGCCAGCGCGGCCGACGTCACGCTGCTGAACGCCAGCTACGATCCGACGCGCGAGCTTTACAAGGCGATCAACACCGCCTTTGCGGCACAGTGGAAGGCGAAGACCGGCGACAATCTCACCGTCAACATGAGCCATGGCGGCTCCGGCAAGCAGGCCCGCGCCGTCATCGACGGCCTCGATGCCGATGTCGTGACGCTGGCGCTCGCCTATGACATCGATTCCATCGCGAAGATCGGGCACCTGACGGACCCGAACTGGCAGAAG
>DATIEM010000073.1:0-12771 GCA_035455725.1 Rhizomicrobium sp.
CCACTATGCGTTGCGAACGTATCAAATACAGACACTAGATATGCCTTATAAATCAAAGCCATTGACTCTCTGCAACTTCGCGCGTTCTGTAGAGAACGAGAACAGAACAGAATGGCTGAAATCCGCTCCGTACGGCAGGCACGCCTGGAAACTTTGCGTCGGCAGATTGCCGGTGCGGCAAGCTTCTCCGTGCGCCCCGAAGAAACGGCGCCGCTCGGCATCCCCGAAGTGAATGCCTGCCTGAACGGCGGCCTTTCCTGCAGCGCGCTGCATGAGATCGCCGCCGCAGATCACCGCAGCACGCCTGCCGCCCTCGGCTTCCTGCTGGCGCTCATAAACTCCCTCTCCCCCTCCGGGGAAGAGGGCTGGGGTGAGGGGGATACTGCAAGTCAGAACTTAAAAATCAGAAGTCAGAAACGGATGCCAATACAGCCCGATTCTGATTTCCAGTCTCTGGCTTTGGGTTGCCGGTCGCCCCCTCACCCTAACCCTCTTCCCCGGAGGGGGAGAGGGAATTCATTTATCCTCTGGCCCTTTGCGAAAACTGCGCCGGCGTTCGGCATGCCGTATCCGCCGGGACTGAGATTCTTCGGGCTCAATCCAGCGCGCATCGTGTGCGTGCATTGCGCGAATGCGCGCGAGTGTTTGTGGGCGATGGAAGAGGGCTTGCGATTGGGCGGCGTTGCCGCCGTGATCGGCGCGCGCGCGAAAGCCATGGATCTCACTGCCAGCCGACGACTGCAACTGGCCGCCGAGCAGGCCAATACGCCGGTGTTCCTCCTGCGCAGCTACAACGATTACACGCCGAGCGCCGCGGTGACGCGCTGGCGTGTTTCGCCTGCGTCCTCCGCTCGCGATGAATTCGGTTTCTACAAAAAAGCCCGCTTCCGCGCTGCGCTGGAATACGCGCGCGGCGGAAAGACGGGCGAATGGGTGATGGACTGGGACCATGACGCGCTATCTTTGCGTCTATCTTCCGCAGTGGACGATCGAGCGGCAGGCGAAAACCGCGCCGCCTGAAGCGGGCGCGCCGTTCGCGCTGGTGACGATGACAACCGGCGGCTGGCATCTGGCCGCCGTGAACCCGCGTGCGGCGGCGTTGGGCTTGAACGCGGGCGAGCTGATGGCCGATGCGCGTGCCCGTGTGCCATCATTACAAACGCGGCCGGCGACGCCGGACAAGGACCGGGCCGCGCTTGCAAAGCTGGCGCGCTGGTGCACGCGCTTTTCGCCTTACGTGGCGCCGTGGCCGGAAGCAGACGAGCGCGCCGGCTCTTCCGGCCTGACGCTCGACATTACCGCCTGCGATCACCTGTTTGGCGGCGAGGTGGCGATGCTGCGCGACATTATTGCTAGCCTTGCGCGGCTTGGTCTCACGGCGTGTGGCGCCATTGCCGGCAGCATTGGCGCCGCGCATGCGCTGGCGCAATTCAGCCGCAAAACCGAAACCCTCGTGCCGGAGGGCAAGATTGCCGAAACTATCGCGTCGCTGCCGGTTGCCGCATTACGCATCCCGGATAAGACCGCCGACACCCTGAAACACCTGGGGCTTAAGACCATCGGCCATCTGCTGCCGCTGCCGCGCGCGCCGCTGGCGCAGCGCTTCGGCAAGCTGCTCAACAATCGCCTGGATCAGGCGCTTGGCCGCGCCGGGGAATCCTTCACGCCGCTGCTGCCGTATGCGCCATATCGCGCCCGCGCCGTGCTGGCGGAGCCAATTGCCGTACAGGAGCAGATCCTGAAGCTAGCCAAGAGACTGGCTGCCGATCTCGCGCCTGCGCTTGAGCGTGACGGCAAAGGTGCGCGCGCGCTGCATCTCACCCTGTTTCGCGTGGACGGCGAAACCGCGGAAATGTCCATCCGGCTGGCGCGGCCGTCGCGCGATGCCGATCGCATCATCAAGCTGTTCGCGCTGAAGCTGGACGCACTGGCGGAAGACTTCGATGCCGGCTTCGGCTTCGAGGCCGCGCAGCTGGATGTGACGGAGGCCGATCGCATGCAGCCACAGCAGGCCGCCATCGCCGCCGATCCGCAGCGCGACGCGGACGAAAAGCTTTCGCTCTTGATCGATCATCTGGGCAGCCGCCTGGGACTGGAGAATGTGCTGCGCGCACACGCTCACAATACCCATATTCCCGAACGCGCTTTCGTGATGAAGCCCGCAGCGCAACCATCCGCATGGGATGAAGGAGATGCTCCCATGCGGCCGCTGCTGATGCTGCCCTGCGCGGAACCGGCAGAGGTTACGGCCATGGTGCCGGAAGGCCCACCGCGGCAGTTTCGCTGGCGCGGCGTCCAGTACGAAGTCGCAAGTGCCGAAGGTCCGGAACGCATCCGCCCGGAATGGTGGCGCGAGCGCGAGAGCCGCGCGCGTGATTACTACACGGTGGAAGACGAAGACGGGCGCCGCTTCTGGCTCTATCGCGATGGCGCTTATGGCGAAGGCGCGCGCTGGTTCGTGCACGGGGTTTACGCATGACCCCATACGTCGAACTCGCCGTCACCACCAATTTCTCCTTCCTGCGTGGCGCCAGCCATGCCGAGGAATTGGTGGAGCGCGCAGCCGAATTGGGGCTTGCCGGCATCGGCGTGGCCGACCGCAATTCCCTTGCCGGCGTGGTGCGGGCGCATATCGCGGCCAAGGATTTGGTCCTCAAATTTTTCGTCGGCGTGCGCCTCGTCACCCGCGATGGTTTCGAAACACTCGTCTATCCCATGGATCGGGCGGCATACGGGCGACTCTGCCGTTTGCTCACCCGCGGCAAGCGCAAGGCGAAGAAAGGCGACTGCGACATCTGCTTCGAAGACATTCTGGAATTTTCCGAGGGCCAGATCTTCATCGTCCTGCCTCCTTTGGACCTGGAGCGAACCGGCAAACTTCCGCCTCCCCCCTTGAGGGGGAGGCAGATTTCTTCTGGTGCGCAGCATCGGAAGAAATCGGTGGGGGGTGTTCTTTCGGAGCAAAACCCCTCCCCGAAATTTGGCTCGCGCCAAATTTCGACCCTCCCTCAAGGGGAGGGTTCGAATGTTATCGCGTTCCCCAAATCGCGAACGCCCTCTCCCGAACACAATACTTTTGAAAGTCAACTTCGCCGTTTGCGTGATGCAGCACCGGACCGCGTCTATCTCGGCTCGACGGCGCTGTACGAGAACCGCGGGGGGAAGCGGCTGGCAGAACTGGCGGCATTCGCGCGAGAGATGCGCGTACCCCTCGTCGCCACCAACGATGTGCACTATCACACACCGGAGCGGCAGCAGCTGCAGGACGTGCTCACCTGCATCCGCGAGAAATGCACCATCGATGAAGCGGGCAGGCGCCTTGCGCCAAACGCCGAATGCCATCTGAAATCGCCGGAGGAGATGGCGCGGCTATTCGCCAAATATCCGGACGCCATTGCCCGCACGATGGAAATCGCCGGCCGGCTCAACTTCTCGCTCGACGAACTGAAATACGAATATCCCGATGAGGCGATCGGCGGCGGGCCACCGCAGGAAACCTTGACGCGGCTCACCTGGGACGGCGCGGCAAAGCGCTATCCCGAAGGCATTCCGGAGAAGGTGCGAAAGCTCATCGCGCACGAACTCGCGCTGATCGATGAGCTGCACTATGCGCCCTATTTCCTTACCGTCTGGGACATTGTGGAGTGGGCCCGCTCACAAGGTATTCTCTGCCAGGGCCGCGGCTCGGCCGCCAATTCCGCCGTCTGCTACATGCTCGGCATCACCGCCGTCGATCCGATGCAGATGGATTTGCTGTTCGAGCGCTTTGTTTCCACCGAACGCAACGAGCCGCCGGATATCGATGTGGATTTCGAGCACGAGAGGCGCGAGGAAGTCATCCAGCACATTTACGAGAAATATGGCCGCGACCGCGCCGGCATCGCCGCCACCGTCATCTCCTATCGCAGCAAGAGCGCCATCCGCGATGTGGGCAAAGCGGTGGGCCTTTCGGAGGACATGGTGGGGCTGCTCTCCGGCAATCTCTTCAGCTGGGGCCGCAGCATGGAGGATGTGAGGGTTTCGGAAGTGGGTCTCGATGCCTCCGATCCGCGGCTGGCGATGGCGCTGAACCTGGCGCGTGAGCTTTATGGTTTTCCACGGCATCTGTCGCAGCATGTCGGCGGCTTCGTCATCACGCGCGGGCCGCTGGAAGAACTGGTGCCGATCGGCAATGCCGCGATGGAGGACCGCACCTTCATTGAATGGGACAAGGACGACATCGACGCGCTCGGTATCCTGAAGATCGACGTGCTGGCGCTTGGCATGCTGACGGCTATTGCGAAATCGTTCGCGCTGCTGAAGCAGCATTACGGGCTCGACCTTGGCCTCGCCACTGTGCCGCGCGAAGACCCGGCGGTGTACGACATGCTGTGCGAAGCCGATTCCATTGGCGTGTTCCAGGTGGAATCCCGCGCCCAGATGTCAATGCTGCCGCGGCTTCGCCCGCGCGTATTTTTCGATCTGGTGATCGAAGTCGCCATCGTGCGGCCCGGACCTATCCAGGGCGACATGGTGCATCCCTATCTGCGCCGCCGAGAAGGCGTCGAACAGGTGAGTTTCCCCACCAAGGAGCTGGAGGAGGCGCTGCAGCCCACCTTGGGCGTACCGCTGTTCCAGGAGCAGGCGATGAAGATCGCCATCGTGGCCGCCGGTTTTACACCCGCGGAAGCCGACAAGCTGCGCCGCGCCATGGCGACGTTCAAGCGCAGCGGCACCATCCCGAAATTCCGCGAGAAATTTATCGAAGGCATGATCGCGCGCGGCTATCAGCGGGACTTTGCCGAGCGCTGCTTCCACCAGATCGAAGGATTCGCGGATTACGGCTTTCCCATGAGTCATGCTGCCAGCTTCGCGCAGCTGGTTTACGTCTCCGCATGGATCAAGCGGCACTATCCGGATGTGTTCTGCGCCGCGATGCTGAACGCGCAGCCGATGGGTTTCTATGCGCCGGCGCAGCTGGTGCGCGACGCCGCCATGCACGGCGTGGAAATCCGTGAAGCCGATGTGAACGCCAGCGAGTGGGATTACACACTGGAGAAGAGCGAGGGCGAGAGATGCGCTGTTCGCATCGGCTTGCGGCAGATAAAAGGTTTCGGCGAAGACAATGCCAAAGCGCTGGTGGCGGCCCGCGCGCGCGGCTTCGATGGCGTGCGGCACCTGGCGCTTGCTGCCAAGCTGCCCGGGGAAGCGCTATCGCGTCTGGCCGAAGCCGATGCCTTCCGTTCGCTGGGGATGGACCGACGTGAAGCTCTGTGGTGTGTGAAAGGCCTCGACGGCGGCGCGGAGAATGCCCGTATCGCCATTCCCGAGCTGCCGATTTTTCAGAACGCCGACGCCGAAGCCTTGCGCCGCGAGCAGGAAGTGCGCCTGCCGCCGCTGCGTCTCGGAGAGCACATCGTGCAGGATTACGTCAGCCTGCAGATGTCGCTGAAGGCCCACCCGCTTTCATTATTGCGCGCACGGATGAACGACCGCGGCGTGACCCCGAATGAAAAAATTCTCGACACGCCGGACGGCGCACGCATCGCTGTGGCCGGATTGGTACTGGTGCGGCAGCGCCCGGGCACCGCCAGCGGCGTCATTTTCGTGACACTGGAAGACGAGGCAAACATCGCCAACATCATCGTCTGGCCCAAGGTGTTCGAAAGCTTTCGTCGGACACTGCTCGCCTCGCGACTCTTGATGGTAACCGGGAAGCTGCAGAAGCAGGGCATCGTCACGCATGTGGTTGCCGACAAGCTGGTCGACCTGACAAGCGAACTGGCGTTCCTCTCCTCGGCGCACGGCGACAAATGCGAAGCGCTGGCCCGCGCCGATCAGGTGAAGCACGATGGCCAAGGCTCCTGGCGCGACGCGCCGCACCGCCGCCGCCGCGACGCCGATGCCATTCCCAAAGCCCGCGACTTCCGCTGACTATTGCATTATCCTCGTTCCAAAGGGGAGCCTTTTTATGCACAACGGATCATGCTTGTGCGGCGCTGTGACGTTCGAGATCAAAGGCGAGTTGAAGGCGCCCGACGCCTGCCACTGCTCGCAATGCCGCAAGCAGTCCGGACATTACTGGGCCTCCACCAACGTGCCGCGTAATGCACTTGCGCTGAAAGGGGCGGACAAGCTGACGTGGTACCAATCCTCCGAGAAGGTGCGGCGCGGCTTCTGCTCGGTCTGCGGCGCAGCACTGTTCTGGGACCCCGCCGGCCACGATTTCATTGCCATCGGCATGGGCGCTTTCCACCAGCCCACCGGCGCCCAACTTGAGAAGCACATCTTCGTGGCCGACAAGGGGGATTATTACCAGATCACCGACGGGCTGCCGCAGAAAGAGCGCTACTGAACCTCTTCGCTTTCACCCAGCCGGCGCGCTATGACACAGCGCGAGAGCATCAAGGGCAGCATCATGGAACTGAATTCTTCCATTGCCGCGGTGGTGACCGGCGGCGCATCGGGCCTGGGCGAAGCCACGGCACGCGCGCTGGCGCGCCACGGCGTCAAGGTCGCGATCTTCGACCTTCAGAAGGACAAGGGCGAAAAAGTCGCTTCTGAGATCGGGGGTGCCTATTGCGAAGTAAACGTCACCAGCGACGAGAGTGTGACGGAGGGGTTCAAACGCGCGCGTGAGACGCACGGGCAGGAGCGCATCCTGGTCAATTGCGCGGGCACTGGCAACGCGATCAAAACGGCGGCGCGCGACAAGAAGACAGGTGAGATTCGCTTCTTCCAGGCGAAGGATTTCGATCGCATCATCCAGATCAATCTTGTCGGCACCTTCCGCTGCATTGCCATGAGCGCTGCCGGAATGCTGTCCCTCGATCCGTTGGAGAGCGGCGAACGGGGCGCAATCGTCAATACCGCCTCTGTGGCGGCCCAGGACGGGCAAATTGGCCAAGCGGCTTACAGTGCCTCCAAGGGCGGCGTGACTTCGCTGACCCTGGTGGTGGCGCGCGATCTCGCCCAAGAGGGTATCCGTTGCAACACCATCATGCCGGGCCTATTCAACACGCCGTTGCTGCAGGGGATGCCAGACAACATCAAGCAGGCGCTCGGCGCGCAGGTGCCGTTCCCGCCGCGGCTCGGCAATCCGCCGGAATACGCGTCACTGGCGCTGGAGATGATCCGTAATCCCTATTTCAATGGGGAATGCGTGCGGCTGGACGGCAGCATCCGGATGGCGCCGCGCTAATCAGGCGGCGACTTCGCGAATCTGACTGTTCGCGAGGGTGAGCTTGGCGATCGAAAGCTCGGTGCGCTCGAGCTCTTCCAGAAAGGCGCGCGTGCGCGCGAGCACTTCCTCGTGTGCTTTGGCCCACGCTTCAGCGGCTTTCACGCCTTCGGCACGGCCGCGCGCGTCCTTGCGCGCGAAGGACTGGAGCGCCTGATCGGTCAGCACGCGCTGGCTGGCGAACAGATCGTCGGCAATGCGGCGGATTGCCAGACGATCCCAGTGTTGCTCGGCGGTGATGCCGGAGGCAACGCCCCGCAGCCGGTCCAGGCCCAACAACGTACCGACGGCGAAATAAGCGCCTGCGACAAGGTCGATATCGAACCCACCCGCGTTCGCGAGCAGCGCGATTTCCGGCGCGCGGCTCCACAGCGGCAGCGCGGCGACGTCATGCGCGAGTTCCTCGGGCACGCCATCCTGCATCAGCCGGCCTATATAGGCCATGCGCTCGTCAAGCTCGTACTGCGAGATGAGCGTCGAGTAAGTGCCGCGCAGCGCATTCACGCCACCCCGATACCGGGCAACACTTTCCACCAAATCGGCCGTCGCCGGTATGTTGGTGAGGAACCAGACCCCGATGCGGCGCAGCATCTCGGCGATTTCGACATACATGCCGGTCTGGGTTTGCGCCGGGACCTTGTAGTCCAGTTCGTCGATGCGTGCCTTGATGGATTGCAAGTCGAACGCCCCTTCCGCCACCGCAAAAGCGCGAGCCACCCGCACGGCCGAGGCGCCGGACACTTCCTTCATCCGGTGCACGAATACCGGGCCGGCCAGGTTGACGATCCGGTTTGTGATGACTGTCGAGATGATTTCCCGCCTAAGACGGTGATGCGTGAGCTCGTTGGCAAAGCGCTCCGCCGCAAGATGCGGATAGTAATTCGTCAGGACGGAGGCGAAGTACGGTTCGTCGGGCAGGTCGCTCGCCAGCAACTCGGCATCGAGGTCGAGCTTGGCGTACGCCAGAAGCACCGCAAGACTTGGGCGGCTGAGCGGCGTTCCCTGCTGCGTCCGCCGCCGCAGGACCGAATCGTCGGGCAGAAATTCGACCGCGCGATCGAGTTTTCCACGCCGTTCCAGGTCGCGCATGAAGCGTCCCTGTGCATCCAAATCCCGAATCCCGAGCCATTGAGAAACCGACAAGGCCAGTGTCTGATCGTAATTGTCTCTGAGCACCTGGGCCGCGACATCGTCGGTCATCTGTTCCAGGAGATTGTCGCGCTCTTCCGGCTTGATCTCGCCCCTCCGCAGCGGACCGCTCATCAATATCTTGAGATTGACTTCGTGGTCGGAGGTGTCCACGCCGGCAGAATTGTCGATGGCATCGGTGTTGATGCGGCCGCCTCTGCGCGCGTATTCGATGCGTCCCAGTTGCGTGCAGCCCAGGTTGGCGCCTTCGCCGACAACCTTTGCATGCACCTCAGCGCCGTTCACGCGAATCGCGTCGTTGGCGCGGTCGCCGACATCCAGGTTGTTCTGACTGACCGCCTTTATGTAGGTGCCGATGCCGCCGAACCACAGCAAATCGACTTCTGCCTTCAGCAGCGCCTGCATCACCGCTGCGGGGGAGGCGCTCGCCCCCGATAGTCCCGTCAGCCTCTGCGCTTCCGGCGAAAGCGGAATTTCCTTTGCCGTACGGGGATAAACCCCGCCGCCTTTCGAAATCAGGGACTTGTTGTAGTCATCCCAGGAGGAGCGCGGCAGATCGAACAGGCGCTTGCGTTCGATCCAACTCTTTCCGCCATCCGGATCCGGGTCGATAAAAATATGGCGGTGGTCGAAGGCGGCCAGGAGCCTCGTTTCCTTCGAGAGCAGCATGCCGTTGCCGAACACGTCGCCCGACATGTCGCCGACGCCGACGCAGGTGAACGGCTCTTGCTGGATATCGCGTCCCATTTCGCGGAAGTGACGCTGCACGGCGACCCAGGCCCCCCGTGCGGTGATGCCCATTTTCTTGTGATCGTAGCCGTGGCTGCCGCCGGAGGCGAAAGCATCGCCGAGCCAGAAGCCGCGCGCTTCCGCAATTCCGTTCGCGATATCGGAAAAAGTGGCCGTACCTTTGTCCGCCGCGACCACGAGATAAGGATCGTCATTATCGTGCCGAACGATTCCCGTGGGCGGAATGACCGTGCCGTCCGGCCCGATATTGTCGGTCAGATCCAATAACGCGTTGATGAAGGTCTTGTATGCCGCAACGGCCGCGGCCTGGATTTCCTCGCGCGACCCGTTCAGCGGCAGACGCTTGGGATAGAATCCACCCTTGGCGCCGACCGGCACAATCACCGCATTCTTGACTTGCTGCGCCTTCACCAGTCCCAGCACTTCGGTGCGGAAGTCCTCGCGCCGGTCGGACCAGCGAATCCCACCGCGCGCCACCTTGCCGAAACGCAGATGCACCCCTTCTACGTGCGGCGCGTAGACAAAAATCTCGTAAAGCGGTCGCGGCGCCGGCAAATCCTCAATCTTCTGGGAATCGAGTTTGATGGCGAGATAAGACCGTTCACCCGGCTGAAAAAAATTGGTGCGCAGCGAACATTCGATGATGTTGCGCAAGCGGCGAATGATGCGGTCATCGTCGAGGCTCGGCACGTCTGCGAGGGCCGTGTCGATTGCCGCGTGAATTTCGCCGTCGCGGCGCTCACGATCCTGGCTGTCGGGTGCATGGCGCGTGCAAAAAAGATCGATCAGCAGGCGCGCAAGATTTGCGTTCCTCGCCAGCGCCTGCTCGATATAGTCCTGGCTGAATGAGAAGCCGGCCTGACGCGCGTACTTTGCCGTAGCGCGCAGAATATCGACCGCCTCCCAATCGAGGCCTGCCGTGACGACCAAGCGGTTGAAGCCGTCGTTCTCGGCTTTGCCGCGTACAATCGCGCGGAATGCCGCTTCAATGCGGCCTTTGATCTCGGAGAGGTCCGCGAGCTTCCCGTCCGCGCGTTCCATGCGGAAATCCAGGACGGCGGCCTCGCGAGCGGCGCCCTCTGCGCCGAGCGCGACCGTGTAGCTGTCTTCCGCGATCACCCGGAAGCCAAGATTCTCGAATACCGGCAGAGATGCAGAGAGAGGAAGAACGCCGCCCAGCGAGTACACTTTCAGCCGCACTGAAGTTGCCGAATCTTCCCGGCTTCGATAGGCGCGCGCGTCCACAGAGAGGCCGCTCTGCAAAACGCCTTCGAGCTCCGCCAGATCGCGCACCGCCTCGTCCGGCGTGAACGCATCGCGGTAGCGCGCCGGGAACGCGTTCCGCTCGCGGGTCAGCAGGCGCCCACCTTCCGCTTCGCCGTGTTGACGGACGAGCGCCGAGGCGAAGTCATCCTCCCAGGTGCGGATAGCCGCGGCTATTTCAGCTTCGAGGGCTCGGATGTCCACCTTCGGCCGCGGTCCCAGTTCACGCCCGACAATGTAGTGAATGCGCGCGAGGACGGAGTCCTCGATCGTCGGATAGGAAGCCGACATTCGCCCCTGAAACGCCCGCGCCACGATGGCGTGGATCTTCTCGCGAGCCCGTGTGTCGTAGCGATCTCTCGGCACGAACACCAACAGGGAAACGAAACGATCGAAACGGTCGCAGCGGACGAACACCTTCACCTTCGGCCGCTCGCCGAGACGCAGAATGCCCAATGCCGTGTTGAACAGCTCGTCGTCGCTGACCTGGAACAGCTCGTCGCGCGGAAAGGAATCCAGAATGTGTGCCAGGGCCTTGCCATCATGGCTGTTGCGCGGAAAGCCTGCCCGCTCCAGCACCAGCTCAACCTTCAAACGGAGCAGCGGAATGTCACGGGGACTGCGGCTATAGGCACCCGATGTGAACAGCCCGACGAACCGGCGCTCGCCCAGCAGCTTGCCTGCGGTGTCGAACATCTTCACGCCGATGTAATCCATGTGCACACGGCGGTGCACAACGGTGCGCTCGTTGGATTTTGTGATGATCAGGGGTTCTGGTTGAGCGAGAAAGCCCTGAATCTCCGCCGTAAGATCGCCGCGTTGTTCGCTGCGGCGCACGACCCGCGTCTCCATGTCGGAGAGTACGCCCAGTCCGGAATCCGGCACCGGCTCGAGCGTACCCCCACTCGAACTCGAGTAGGCGTAATCGCGTGAACCCAGAAAGGTGAAGTGATTGTTTGCCAGCCACTCGAGAAAAGCGACGCTCTCACCCACGATTTCAGGCGCGATTCTGGGCGGCTGCGCCTTGAGAGCGGCTACCGTATCGAACAGGTGCGCAATCATCTTCTCCCAGTCACGCACCGCCAGCATAACCTGGCCGAACACGCGTTCCGCACCGGCGCCCAATTTTTCAGCCGCCTCTTCGGACACTCGTTCCAGCACGAGCACGATGACGCTCTCCCGCAAGTTCGTGCCCGTGGATGCGCGCCCACCCGAAGCATCGCGGCTCACAAGAAGAATCGGATGGAACATGGCGTGAATGACCGCGCCCTGCGCGCTCAGCTCGGCCGCCAGCGAATCGAATAGAAACGGCATGTCATCGTTGGCCGCGATCAGAAGCGTCTGGTTGCGGATGCCCGAGTCCTGTTGGCTTTCGAACGGCAAGACGCGGACAAGTGTCTGGCCCGGTTGGCGGCGCGCCGTTTTCTCGAACGCAACCTGCGCAAGTTCGGCCAGCGACGCAGGCGCATAGCGGGTCACATCTTCCGGCGGGGCGCTCCGATAAAGAGCGGCAAAGAAGGCCCCAAGCCCGGACCGCCCGGCGTCGGGAGGCAGAAGCGCCTCCGCTTCATGCACGCGCCGCAGCGCCAGTTCGTCTTCGGTGAAGGGGCGGGAGGTGGGTGGGTTAGCGGGTTGTCGGGCGAGTTCGGCGGTCATGATGTTCGCTGGAGTGAGGGCCGGAACCTAGCGGCCATGGCAATCCCCCGAAAGCCCCCGGAACGGAAGATTTGTTGCCATTGCGTTTTCTTTGTTAGCATTTTGTCAACCAATCGGGCCACACTGATGGGCATGAGCCTTATCCTCTCACAATCATAATGGCCGGGACCCGCCGCAGCACTGGTGTCTACCAGCCGCGCTCGCGTCGCGCGGCCTTTGCGGACGCGCTGGCCGACGCGCGCTACGCTGTCGTGCGGGCGCTGAAAATCGCGTTGTTGCGGGGCGCGGGCGCGCTTGTGTTCCTTGCCTCGTGCGCCGGATTGCTGGCGCTCGCCACGTTCAGTGCGGGCGATGCGAGTCTCGACACCGCGACGGCGCGAGAGGCCTCGAACTGGCTGGGCGGATTTGGAGCCACAGCCGCCGAGCTGCTGCTGCGGACGTTCGGGATCGCCGCCCTGATCTTTCTTGCCGCGCCGGCCATATGGGGCGCCCGTGCCATGACCGGCCGCTCGCTGTCGCGACCGATGTGGCGGGCGGTGGCATGGCCGCTTGCGACAATGTTCGTGGCCGGCGGCCTCGGCATCTTGCCCAAACTGGAGGCGCTGCCGGCCGGAACCGGCGGATTGTTCGGGCTGGCAGTGGTCGGGCTCTCCCGCCACGCCGGACAGGCTTACCAGCAGCCGTGGCTCGCGTCGGTCGTGCCGCTGGTGCTGCTCGTGGTGGGAGTACCGCTC
>DATIEM010000074.1:0-4596 GCA_035455725.1 Rhizomicrobium sp.
GCCGGTGATGCTGGCGCATGCCATCGAAGATGCCGATTTCGCGCGCTACGAGGCGACGGATTACGCCGCGGAATGGAAATGGGACGGCATCCGTGTGCAGGCGGTGAGCGAGCGCGGGATACGCCGCCTCTACAGCCGCACGTCCGATGATATTTCCGGCAGCTTTCCCGATGTCATCGAGGCACTGAACTTCGAAGGCGTGATCGACGGCGAATTGCTGGTGATGCGCGAGGGCCGCGTGTGCTCGTTCAACGAGTTGCAGCAGCGCTTGAACCGCAAGAGCATCGATCTCGACCTGCTGGCCAAATTCCCCATCGGCATTCGCGCCTATGACATCCTCCTGGATGGTGAAGAGGACTTACGCCAGCTGCCGTTCGGCGAACGGCGCAAGCGGCTGGAAGCGTTCGTTTCGCGCGCGAACTCCCCGCGCATCGATCTGTCGCCGCTGCAGCCGTTTTCCAGCTGGGGGGAACTCGCAAATCTGCGTGCGCATCCCCCGCAAGGCGATCCGCAGATTGCAGAGGGCCTGATGCTGAAGCGCTGGGATTCCACTTACGAAGCGGGCCGCCCGAAAGGGCCGTGGTTCAAGTGGAAGCGCGATCCCCATCTCGTCGATGCCGTGCTGCTCTACGCGCAGCGCGGACACGGCAAGCGCTCCGGCTATTATTCGGACTACACCTTCGGTGTCTGGAAAGAGGATGCAAACGGCGACCGTGCACTCACGCCCGTCGGCAAAGCCTATTTCGGTTTCACGGACGAAGAGCTGAAGCAGCTCGACAAGTTCGTGCGCGATCACACGGTCGAGCGCTTCGGTCCGGTGCGCGCCGTGAAGGCCGACAAGGACTTTGGCCTGGTGCTGGAAGTCGCCTTCGAAGGGTTGCAGCGCTCGACCCGGCATAAATCCGGCGTGGCAATGCGTTTCCCCCGCATCAACCGCATCCGCTGGGATAAGCCGGCACGTGAGGCCGACGAACTTTCCACGCTCGAGCGTTTACTGGACAAGGAAGTTTAGAGGCCGATCCATGAGCCTGTTCGAGCAGCAATTAAGGGGAGAGACACCGCGCTCGCTGAAGGCGCTGCGCGAAGCGGAGAATGCCTGCCGCCGCTGCGGTCTCTACGAATTCGCCACGCAGGCCGTCCCCGGTGAGGGACCGAAAAATGCACCGCTCATGCTCATCGGCGAGCAGCCCGGCAACGACGAAGACCTCGATGGTCATCCATTCGTCGGCCCTGCTGGCCGCGTCCTCGACAAGGCGCTGCAGGAAGCCGGAATCGACCGCAAGCAGGTGTTCGTCACCAATGCGGTGAAGCACTTCAAACATGAAATGCGCGGCAAGCGCCGTCTGCACAAGCGTCCCGATCCTGGCGAAATCGATGCCTGCCGCTGGTGGCAGCATATCGAACGCGACCTGGTGAAGCCGAAGCTGATGGTGGCGTTGGGCGCGACAGCGGCGCGCAGCGTGTTCGAGCGCGTCATCACCATCAACAAAATTCGCGGCCGGGTGACCTCCGTGCCCGAGGGGGGAAACGCGCTCGTCACCATCCATCCGTCCTATCTGCTGCGCATTCAAGAAGAGCGGGACAAGCGCGCAGAGTACGCAAGATTCATCGCTGATCTGGGCGTCGCGCGGGAGTTCATCGAAACGCTCTCGTAATATTGTTGCGCCTTGCCGCCTCGTCCTTGCAAAGTCGTTTCAACAGTCAGAGAATTCGCATGAATAACGTGCTGGAGGACACGTCATGCAGGTAAGAAACATTCTCCGCGACAAAGGCCGCCAGGTGGTGGACATCGAATCCGAAGCCACCCTTCGGGACGCCTGCCGCAAGCTGGTGCAGCACAATATTGGCGCACTGGCGGTCTGCGATCGAAGTGGCCGGTTGGCCGGCCTGATCTCCGAACGCGATATTGTGCGGGCAGCCGCTCACGGTGGCTGCGAGGCCTTGGAAACTCGCGTGTCGGAGCACATGGCTCGAGCCGTGGAAGCCTGTTCGGAAACCGATTCCATCGACGAATTGATGGAAATCATGACCCACCACCGCCTGCGGCACTTGCCGGTCCTGCATGAAGGCCAGCTCAGTGGAATCGTCTCAATCGGCGACGTGGTAAAGACCCGGATCGAGGAGACCGTGCAAGAGGCCGCAAGCCTGCGCGAGTATATTGCCGCCCGCTGATGTCCTCGCTCTGTGGGCCCGCCAAAATTGGGCGGGAACCGCGATGTCAACGGCCGCGTTCCTTAATTTACCAAAGGATGCGTCGCCGGTGGAGGCGGGGCCCTGGAGAAACAAAAGGAGAATAACTACATGAATATCAAGGCTTTAACGCTGTCTGCGGCGGCGTTGGCGTTGGTCAGCGGGGGTGTGTTTTCGTCCGGAGTCTCCGCGCAAACCAACGCCCAGGTGGCGCAAACCAGCAACAATCAGAATCAGCCTATGCAGTCTCAGGGCGGGGCAGGGCCCACCGAACCGAAGATGGACCCGAATTCAACAACCTCGCCGGCGGTCAATCCGCCCGGTTCCAACCCAGGAGCGAACAGCTCAATGGGTGGAACGACCGGCGGCAACATGGGAACCACCGGTGGCGGCATGACAGGCGGTGGAATGACGAACACCACAGGTACAATGGGCACGACGCACCCGATGGTCCATCGAACCCATCACGTGGTGCATCACAAGACGCATCACACCAAGCATCATGCCATCCACCATACGAGTCATGCTGCGGGCTCTGCCGGCACAATGGGCACAACCGGCACAATGGGGACGACCGGCACCTCTACGACACCCGGCGATCAGGGCAATAACCCTGGTGGGACTACGCCGCACTAGGGCATCGTTCCCGCGCAAACAAAGAGCCAGCCCTGTTGGGCTGGCTCTTTGCGCTTTTGGAACTTGGCGGTCCCGCGATCCGTTCATCTTTTGAGGTGCGGGCGGTCTTTATGAAGAGGAGAGCAGGATGAGAAGCAGGGCAATGATCTTGGCGGGTGCTGCCAGTGCCGTTCTGGCTGGCGCGCTCCTCGCGCCCGTCTACGGCAGCAGCCACCACCGCGCGCCGGCGTTTCATTCCTCATCGCAGGAGTCGACGCCGGCGGAGCGTCAGCAAACGGCTGAACTCAACCGGCAGCAGCTCATGCAGGCACAGGCCGCGACTGCGGGCAGTTCAACGCCGCAGAACGGGTTGATTACGACTCCGGCGGACTATCAGCGCAGCCGTCCGGCAAATTCGGATAGCTCTGCCGGATATTCGGGATCGGGCCCCGCCACGGGAAGCGCGGGCGCGGAAGGCGTGACGGAGGATCGCAACGTGGGGGTGCCGGCAAAGGTCTCACCGGCAGGCAACCCGTCGGGCGCAGCAACGCCGCCGCCCGTCAATCCTTCGACGACCCCGCAATAGCAACAACGCTCCCGCCAGCTGGGCAGTCGGCGCGGAACCGTGCGGGTTCCGCTCGCGTTCTTCACGAGGAAGGAATGCGGTTGCGGTGCAAGGAGAGCAGCATGAGACTCAAATCGATTTTGCTGGCCGGATGTATGTCCTTGGCTGCCATGGCCGGTGGCGTTTCCGCGGCAGCGGCGCAGGGTGTTCGCCAATACGATGTCGTCCGGTATGAGTGGACGGATTACCCCCATGTCATCGTGTACCGCTACGAAGCACCCAATCTGCAGCGACTCTATCTAATCGCAGATCCGACGCATCAGCTGGTGCAGGTACCGATCGAGGGTCCTGGCGGCAGGTTCGTCGGTAAGGTGCGCAACGTCGAGACCGGGGTCGATGGTCGACCGCAGCGGGTTGAAGTCGCTTTGAATCGGGTTGTCTCTGTTTGGGTTTCACCCGCCCACTTCCGTTATGACCCCGATGCGCGGGTGCTGTTCACAGACATGACGCGCGACCAGCTCTGGACGATGCCCGGCGCGACCGTCGAAAGCGGATTGCTCTGACCTCGTGGCAAGCGGCGGCCAAGTGCGCTCGGAACGGGTGCCGTTGGCGGTTCGTTGTCGGAACAGCGGCGGGGGGACCAGCGGAGGATACCATGTTGCTGAGATCATCCTTACTCGCGGCCGCCATTCTCGTTGCGGCGCCGTTTTGCGAGACCCTTGCGCAGAGCGGATTTGACGAAGCTTACGCACAAGTGCGGACGACCGGTACGACCACCACCACGACGGGCGCAGGGACGACTGGAACGGCCTTTCCCACCACACCGCCGGCCACCACCGCGCCCTATCAGGCGGGCAGCGCGCCCTCTTATTCCTCGTGGCCGCCCTCGACGCCCACGAGTCCCGGCTATCAGTCCACGCAGCCGACCTATCAAACTGCGCCGGGCACGCTGGCGACGACACCGGCGATTTCGCCCAGCGCCACGGCGGCGTGTTCGCCGACCGCCCCTGTCGGCGCGGCACCGACCACGGCTGGAAGTGCGACGAGCGCTACTGGCGTCGGCTGTCCGTAGGCGAGCCGGCTCAAGCCCCTCAGGCGGGGCAACCGCTCTTGAACCCGGGCGGCCGTTGCTTATGTGAACAATGCCGGTTAGGCCGGCGGCAATTGCAGGCCGAAGCGGGATAATCTCCGGCGTCTGCATTTCGCGAAAAAACTGCAAATTCAGC
>DATIEM010000075.1:0-12325 GCA_035455725.1 Rhizomicrobium sp.
GTTCTGCCCAACCGATCACTGCCGGAACAAGTACCGGCGGCGGAGCCCGAAATAGCGGCGGCGGTTCCGGCGCGTCCGGCCGTGCCTCCGGCGAACCGCACGGTGACCTATCTCGTGTGCCGTTTGCGCGGCGCGGCAAACGAGACGCGCGGGCTCGATGCCGCAGCAATGATGACCTTGCTGGAAACCGCGGCCGCGCCGATTCACGAGGCGGTCGCGCAGCACAAGGGCACAATGCTCTACACCTCAGGCAGCCAGCTGGCAGCGGTGTGGAACGCGCCGGACGATGATTCCGAGCACGCGCTGCACGCCTGCGAGGCGGCACTGCGCATGATGAACGGCCTGAGCGCGCTGAAGGACCAGCACGGCGAGGGCACCCCGTACGAATCGCTGCAGCTGGGCATCGGCATCGCCAGCGGCGCCGCGGTCGCAGGAACGCTCGGCAACGGCTCCGGCGATTACTCCGTGGTTGGCGAGTGCGGGGACATCGCTGATCGCCTCAGCCGCATGGCGGAGCTTTACGGGGCGGCCATCCTCGTGGCCGAAAGCACCAAACGGCTGGACGACAAATACGCGCTCCTGGAAGTGGATGTGATCCCCACCCCGTGGGGCGCCATGCCGGTCTATGCGCTGTACGGAAATCCGCTGGTGCGGGCCTCGCCGCGGTTTCGCGCGCTCGCCACCTTCCATGAGCATCTGTTCCAGGCCATTCGCGCCCAGCGCTGGAGCGATGCGCGGACCCTGCTCGAACAGTGCCGCAATCTCTCCGGCGCCATTCCGCAGGTTTACGATCTGCAGCGGGCGCGGGTGGACTGGTACGAGGGCCATTCGCCGCCACAGGACTGGGATGGCGCCTTTCGCCCGCCGGTCCTGTAAGGAACAGCGGATCGTCCATCCCGCTCAAAGGAAGCTCATGCCCAACATCTCTCCGCTGAAGCGCGGCGCCTTGGCCGCGAGTCTGATGACGCTTGCCGCAGCCGCGCCAAACACGCCGCCGCCCGGGCCAATGCCGCCTCCGGATAACCAGAAACTCGCGCATGACATTTTCCGCAATATCGTGGCGGTTCGCTCGGTGCACGATGTCGGCACCAAGGGTGTCGCCGACATTCTTGTCCGTTATCTGAAAGCGAACGGCTTCAGCGATTCCGAAATCAACGTGGTTCCGGAAACGAAATACCCGAAGCAGGTGAACGTGGTGGTTCGGGTGAAGGGCAAAGGCCGCGGCAAGCCCGTGATGTGGATGGGCCACATGGACGTGGTGGACGCGCGGCCGGAAGACTGGAGCCTGCCGCCGTTCAAGTTCACGGAGCGCGACGGCTATTTCTACGGCCGCGGCACATCCGACATGAAGGATGAGGATGCCGCGCTCGCGGCTTCACTCATCCGGCTGAAGAAGGAGCATTACGTTCCCGACCGCGACATCATCGTCGCCTTCACGGCCGACGAGGAAGTGGGCCTGGAGCAGGACGGTCCGACCTTTCTGCTCACACACAAGCGCGCTCTGGTGGATGCCGGCCTCGTGATCAATCCCGATGGGGGCTCCGGTGAAATCCAGGACGGCAGGCGGCTCGATTTCAGCGTCGAGACAGTCCAGAAAACCTACATGACTTTCAAGATGGAGACCGCCAACAAGGGTGGCCATTCCTCGGAGCCGCGCCCCGACAACGCGATCTACCAATTGGCGAGCGGGCTCACCAGGCTGTCGCAGTACCAGTTCCCCTTCAAAACCAACACGACCACGCGCGCCTTTTTCCAAACTATCGCGATGAGCGCCTCCGGCCAGAAGCGCAGCGATTTGCTCGCTATGGCAAAGTTACCGATCGATGCAGCGGCTGCCGCGCGGCTGGCGAAAGACACCTCGCTCAACGCCATTCTCCACACCACCTGCGTTGCCACCATGCTGAAGGCGGGGGTGCAGGAAAACGCACTTCCGTCGAGTGCGTACGCCACAATTCAGTGCCGCGTCTTCCCCGGCGAAGGCGTGGAGGAGACACGCGCCACGCTTGCGAAAGTTGCGGCCGATCCTGGCATTAAGGTCAGTCTCCTGGAGCCGGTGCAGGAAGCAAAGGAAACCGTGCCCGATCCCAAGGTCATGGCGCAGGTGACCAGGGTGGTTCATTCGATGTGGCCGGGCGTGCCGGTGATGCCGGAGATGGCGGCGGGCGCCAGCGATTCCATCTTTACCCGCGCGGCGGGAATGCCGAGCTACGGCGTGGGCGGGGGCTGGTTCGACATCGGCGATATCCGCGCGCACGGCCGCGACGAACGCGACGAGATCGGCAATTTCTACCAGACCGTCGAATTCACCTACCGGCTGATGAAGGAGCTGTCGAAAGGGGCAATGAAATACGCGCCATGAAAATCGCAGGCGATCTCTCGGTGCGAGAATGCGCGGCCCAGCTTATTGGGGCTGCGCGGGCTTCTTTGCGCCTGCGGGCTGATTGCGCTGCTTCGCCTTCTCTGCCGCTTCCTGCTTTCTCTTTTCTGCGAGATTCTTCTGCGTCAGGGCGAACACCTGCTCCATCAAATCGAGGCGGTCGCGGCAGGCTGCATTGAGCTGACCCCTGTGCTTGGCAAGACAAGCGATCCGCCGCCCCTGACCCCATTTTACATCGTCACAGTAGCGTTCCATGTAAGGGCGGCAGGCGTGGCTAGGCTCCCCTGGCGGCCCTTTGGGAGTCGCCGCCAAGGTCGTACCGGTGGCAAGCAAGAGCGAAGCAGTCATTAAAACAATCCGCACGGCACCTCGCCTCAAAAAAAGCGCCAGAGGTGTAGCCGCGCTCGGCGCTGCTGCCAAGCGTCTGCAACGCGGGGCGGAAGCACGCCTGCGTGCTGGACTCTGCGGGGGCGCGCCGCTACAGAGCGGACACCGCGTGGGGCGGACCTGGCGAGACAATTCAAGCTGATTTGATGGAGCTCCCGGCCGCAGCGCCGGGCGGCAAGCTGGTAGACGTTGCATGCAGGACGCGCAACCCTTTCACGAAACAGGCCCGCTCTGGGATTCTATCGCCGGCGCCGCCCAGCTGGTCGAGAGCCAGCCCGAGCAGGCGGAACAGCGGCTGCTTCAGCTTCTGGATTTCGCTCCCGGGCAGCCGCAAATCCTTCAGCTTTTGGCCGACTCCCGGCGAGCCCGCGGCGATCTGCAGGGCGCCCGTGAAATTCTGGAATCCGTCTCGCGCGATCTGCCGGATGTCGCTGCCGGCCACTTCGAGCTTGGAATGCTGCTGGCCGATCTGGGGGAGAACGATGCAGCGGTTGCTGCGCTTTCCCGTGTAACCGAATTGGAGCCCGCCCATCCGCAGGCGTGGCGGACATTGGCCGACCTTCTGGTCAAGACCGGCGACACCCAGGAAGCCGCGCGCGCCTACGCTCGGCAATTCGAATCCTCGATTGTCGATTTGAAGACGCTGGAGCAGGTGGCGGCACCGGAGTTCGGGCACAAGGAGTTGGCAGAGGAGGTGCTCCAGGAGTTTCTCGGCATTTACCCGACGGATCTCTCCGCGCTACAGATGCTAGGCGCGCATTACATGCGGATGACCGCATTCGAAATGGCCGAAGAAATATTCCGGCGCGCAACCGAAGTTGCGCCCTCTTTCGCCGCCGCGCGCCTGAACTATATCTCCGCACTGAATCACCAGCTCCGCTTTGAAGACGTCGTTTCGCAGGTCGACATTCTTTTGCGGGACAATCCGGAGGAGGCGGAGTACCGCGCGATGAAAGCGTCTGCCCTCTCGGCCGCCGGCAAGGCCGAAGAGGCTATTTTCTACTGCGAGACGATTATCGCCGGCGATTCGGAAAATCCTCAATACTGGCGCGTATATGCCGACGCTTTGCGGACGGCGGGGCGCCAGGACGACTGCATAGCGGCCTACCGCAAGGCGCTGCAACTGAATCCGCACGCTGCCATCGCGTGGTGGGGACTTGCCAACCTTAAAACCTTTCACTTCAGCGATTCCGATATTGCCGCGCTGCGCGCCGAACTGGCCCGCGAAGACGTAACCGATGAAGATCGGGCCTATCTGCACTTCGCCCTGGGGGAGGCGCTGGAGGATCGTCGCTCTTATGGCGACGCATTCGAGCAATACCGTACTGGAAACGCGCTGATCCGCGCCGGCAACCCATACGATATCGACGAGATGCTTGGGCACGCGGAGCGGAGGCTGCGCCGCTTCACCACTGAATTCTTTGCCACCCATCGCAATCTGGGCTGTCCGTCGGAGGAGCCCATTTTCATTCTCGGTCTGCCGCGGTCTGGTTCGACACTGGTCGAACAGATTTTGGCGAGCCATTCCATGGTGGAGGGAGGCGGAGAACTGCCTTCTCTCATTGCCACACTGCGACCGTTCGAGGCCGAGCATTTCGATCAGGCCGATCTGGGCTCGCTCCGCGCTTTCGGCGCGGACGAACTCAACGCCCTCGGCGAAGAATACCTGAAGCGGGCCGGCGCCTATCGCAAACTTTCGCGCCCATATTTTACCGACAAGATGCCCGCGAACTTTCGCCATGTCGGCCTGATCGCCGCGATGCTTCCCAATGCGAAGATTATCGACGCGCGGCGTCATCCGCTTGCCTGCTGCTTCTCCAATTTCAAGCAGATATTTCCATTCCGCCAGGGTCCCTCATACGATCTCGTCGATATGGGCCGTTACTACAGAGGCTATGCGGAGGTGCTGGCGCATTTCGACCGGCTGCTACCGGGCCGGATTCACAGAGTGCTCTACGAGGAACTGGTCGAAAATCCGGAGCGCGAAATACGCCGCCTTCTGGACTACTGCGGATTGCCCTTCGAGGAATCCTGCTTGCGCTTTTACGAAACCGATCGCGGCATCCGCACCATCAGCTCCGAACAGGTTCGCCAGCCGCTTTACAAAAGCGCGGTGGAGAAGTGGCGAAATTTCGAGCCCTGGCTCGATCCGCTGAAAAATGCCCTGGGCCCGGTACTTCAAGCCTATCCCGAAGTTCGGACCAGCCGGTAGACGCCGTGCAGCAGGAATCCTCAACAAGCGGCAATACTCTTTCCACGCAGCTGGAGGCCGCGGCCGCATTGCTGGCTTCGGACCCGGAGGGTGCTGCCACCGGCAGCAGCGAAATTCTCGATGCCTGTCCCGGCCAGCCCCAGGCGCTGCTGCTGCTGCTCTCTGCCTTGAAGGTGATCGGAGCCGACGATGGCGTGGCCGACCTGCTGAAGGGCATGGTGGAGGATCACCCGAACCTCGCGGCAATCCACTATGAGCTTGGATTGCAGCTCGCTGCCAACGGCTCGGTCACGGAGGCAATTGCGCATCTGCAGCGCACCGTAGCCCTTGAGCCAAAGCACCCAATGGCCTGGCGCACGCTGGGTCATCAGCTTGCCCGTAGCGGCGACAGAGAAGGCGCCAACAAGGCTTACATCCAGCATTTGCGTCTCTCGCTGCGTGAACTGAAACTGATTGAGGATGCGACGGCTATCGGAGCGGGCGAGGAGACCAAAGCCGAAAAGATGCTGTCGCAGGCGGTCGCTGTAAGCCCCACAGATGTCCATGCAAGACGGCAACTCGGCGAATTGCTGTTGCGGATAGGCCAGATTCGCGAAGCGAAGGAGTCGCTCGAACGCGCATTGCAGCTCGCCCCCAAGTGTGTCTCGACCCGGTTTCTCTACGGCATGTCGTTGACGCAGATGATGGACTGGAAGGGAGCAAATGCCCAGATCGAGATGATGATGAAGGATTATCCAAACCATCCTCATCTCCTCGGACTATTGATCGGAAACCTCGGGGTTCTAGGCGAACGCCAGAAGGCGCTGGATCTTCTCGAAGATTTCCATCCCGAAGAAGCCAACACTCCCATGGTCTGGAACAATTATGCCCTGGGCGCGCGGACCTTGGGGGTCGCCGGCGACGCGGTGATCGCAGCGTACCGGAAATCGGTAGAGCTGGACCCTTCCTATGGCGCTTCGTGGTGGGGTCTCGCCGACCTGAAAACATACAGGTTCTCAGCGGACGAAATCCGCTCGATGCGGGAGCAGCTGAAGCGAAATGACATACCGGAAGGTACGCGGTCCTACATCGAATTTGCGCTTGGAAACGCTTTGGAAGCTGAGAAGGCTTACGCAGAATCTTTCGAGCATTACAGAAAAGGCAACGAGCTGAGGCGGGGTTATTTCAGATATAATGCCGACGCAATGCACCAAGACATGATGGCGGTGAAATCTGTTTTCACGCCGGAGTTTTTCAACGCGCGCAAGAATCTGGGCTCACCGGCTCGCGATCCCATCTTCATCGTCGGAATGCCGCGTGCGGGTTCGACACTGATCGAGCAGATACTTGCCAGCCACTCCAAGGTCGAAGGCACGATGGAACTCGCCGAGATGAGCGAAGTCGTGGTGAACTTGATGAAGCGGCACGCCGGGAAATCTTATCCATACCTGCTGGCTGATTTGGCGCCAGACGAGTTTCGCGAGCTCGGGGAAGGCTACCTTGAGCACACCCAGTACCAGCGACAACTCGGCCGGCCATTTTTTACAGACAAGGCCGGCAACAATTTTCTGCATATCGGCCTGATTCAGGTGATTTTGCCGAACGCCAAGATCATCGATGCGCGGCGTCACCCGCTGGCCTGCGGCTTCTCCTGCTACAAGCAGTCTTTCGCGCCGGGATCGCTTCTTTTCACCTACGACCAGACAGAGATCGGCCGCTATTACCGTGACTATGTGGAGGCCGTCGCGCATTTCGACACCGTGCTTCCGGGTCGCGTGCATCGGGTATTTCACGAACAGCTGGTTCGCGATCCAGAAGCGGAAATTCGCCGGCTGCTCGAGTATTGCGAACTGCCCTTCGAGGAGGGCTGTCTTCGTTTCTATGAGACGGATCGCAGCGTCCGCACGTCGAGTTCAGAGCAGGTACGCCAGCCGATTCAGAAAAAGACTGAAGAGGCCTGGCAACATTACGAAGCCTGGCTGCAGCCGATGAAAGATGCGTTAGGAGACGTGTGGACCGTCTATCCCGAGGTTCCCCGCTTCTCGTGACCTAAGCGGGCGGTTGCGGGAGTCTCAAAGCGGCGAGCGGTCCCAGCCACGGCTCGTAATGCTTCCAGCGGCCCACCGAACCTGTGTTGATGGACTGGCGTACCTGCCAGCCGCTCGGCGTCTGCACCAGGCGGCTATTGAGGTGCGGATGGAGGCAGGCCGGGTCCCAGTTCAGGCCGAGATGCTGGATGAGCTTGGGAATTTGGCTATGCGGGTCGTAGGTGAGCCGTTCGTAGTCCACTTCATACATCCGGCCCTCCGGCAGAACCTGCCGCCAGTGCCTCATCAGGCGCTCGTAGGAGCGAAAGTAGCGCACCAGGTCGTCACCGCCATTCGGCATGCCGGTCATCTTGGAGAAATGCGTCTGGTGGATGGAGAGCGCGGTATCGAGCGGATTGCGGCGGCAATGGACGATCGCGGCGTTGGGAAAGGCGAGATGAATGAGCCCCACGGCGAGAAAATTGAACGGATCCTTGTCGCAGACGCGCAATGCCGTTTTCGAGGTCACGCGCAGATCCTGCAGATATTCCACGGCATTATCGGAGAGAAATTCCTTGTTCAGCGCTCCCGCACCTGCCTTCAGGGAAATCTGAAGGCGCCCTCTCCAGAACGCAAGCTCGCCCGCTCCCGCTGCTTCGGGATGGCTTGAGATGATTTGCTCGATCAGGCTGGTGCCGGAGCGCGGCATTCCCACGATGAAGACCGGCGTGCGATCCGAATTTCCCGATGCGCACGAGGCCAGAACGTCACCGGTGAACAGCGCGATGATCGCATCAACCTGCCGCTCGAATTGGGTGACGTCGATGGAAAACACGCGGGAGCGCAGCGCCGAGCCCTCGTCCAGGGATTTCATCGCCTCCTCGTAGCGGCCCAAATCGTCAAGCGCCTTGCCGCGCGCAAGCAGCAGCACCGCGCGGTTGTTGTCGTCGAGTTCAGGGTCTTGGAGCGCCGCGTCGATTCGAGCCAGCAGATATTCATCACCGGGCTTCAATTTCCGGCTCCGCACAAGATCGTAGTAGCAAAAACCCGCGCGGGGGGAACGGGTCAGCTGCGCTTCGTAGTGCTTCACGGCTTCGTCGAACCGGCCGGAAGCGGCGAGTATTTGGCCAAGCGATCCATGTGCTGTCGGGAGTTCTGGCTCATGCTCGAGCGCCGAGCGGAGCAGGGCCTCAGCCTCGGTCATCCGCCCTTCGAGGATGCGCGCCTGCGCTTCGAGGAACAGCTTTTCGCCGGGCGCGTCCGCCACTTCGGCCGCAATCAGATAGGCCTCCAGCGCGTCGTTGCGCCTACTCTGCTCGCGATAGATCAGGGCGAGACGGAAGTAAGCGTCGGCTAGGCGGGGCCGCATCCGGACGGCGCGTTCGAGCGCATCCGTTGCTCCCTCGAGATCGCCGGTCGCCTGCAAGCAGATGCCGAGCCAAAGACAGACCAGCGGCATCCGCGGATTGATGGCAAGCGCCCGCTGCAGGTGCTCCACCGCTTCCGCCGGCCGCCCGCTCTCGAGATATAGCCCACCCAGATCGGCATGGAGGCGCGGGTTATCGGGCTGCAAACCCGTAGCCTCTCTCAGCAGCGGGACTGCCTCCCCAAACCGCTCCTGATCGATCAGCGCGCCGACCTCCGTCAGCAACTCGCCCAGCGGCGATCCAGGTTCGATTCCGGGCGGAAGTCCGAGTGGCATACGCGACTATAACTCCAACGGGCCTCACAGAAGGCGAGGCGATCACGGGCATTATACACGGTTGCGCGTGGGCCTGCGCCCGCTCAAAAAAAAAAGCAGCGGCGCCGAAGCGCCGCTGCCTCATGCCTAAAGACTAATTAAGCGTGCTTCGCAGCCTTGTGCGCCGCGAGAAGCGCCTTCACGCCGCCGAGCGTGCTCTTGTTGCCCTTGTGGGCCCCGGCCGTGATCTGGATCGCGCCGCTGTTGCCCAGGAACGAACTCGTGCCGGAGAACTCGATATACAGCGTCCAGCGTCCGCCGTTCTTCAGCTTGGCCGGCAGGTTGTAGTTCAGCGCGAGGCTCTTATAGTTGCCGAAGTAGTTGTCGGACATGTTGGCAGACTTGCGGCCTTCCGCAGCCACTTTGCCGACGAGGCCCTGGCCGGTGCTTTCGCCGCTGGCGCAGTTGTTGTTGGTGTGCTGCCAAGCCCACACCGTCGAGCCGCTGGTGTAGACGTTGCCGCCGTCGCAGTAGCCGCTGAACACAAACGAATGCTTGAAGTTACCCGCATTCGCGCCCGTGGTCGCGAGAGCCGCGGCCGCCGTAAGCAGGAGATACTTGTTCATGGATGTCTTCCCCAGAGAATTCGGGGGATACCGGAACCATTCCGCCCCCCCTGTAGCTCTTTCCAATACGTTAAAGAGACCCCTGTGCGCAAGACCTGATTCGAAATTTCATCCGTTTACGCAACATGCATGTCGCGAATGCATAGTTAAGTCTTACATCGTTGCAATGCGCCTTAAGCAAGCCGCTGAATCTGTTAAGGTTTTTCGGGGTCAAAAATCGCCGGGAGGGTCCACTCCCCTCGCCGCCTGCCGGGCTGCTGAAAGCCTGCAGAGAGCGGCCAAACGCTTCCATTTCTTATTCGCGCGCGATGCCGTAGAAAGCCGTCTCGCCGCGTGCCTGCACCCGTAGCTCAGCTGGATAGAGTGCTGCCCTCCGAAGGCAGAGGTCACAGGTTCGAATCCTGTCGGGTGCGCCACTTGTTATTCGCTATTCGTCACAATCCGTAACGCTTCGGCCATTCACGGGCCGCCGCCGACGGCGAGCATCTTCGTATTTAAACCCTAGGCTGACTGCTCCTCGCAGGCCGGACTATGTATCCAGAGCCCCCCGTGTTACTGACAGCGAGGGTCGGACTAGAAACTTACGCAAGGATCGACTCAGTGACAGCTACCATAAATATGGGCTGCCGCGCTGGATGTTATGAACGTGACCTGAGTCCAGTACGGCTGGGTGTCCGCCGGTGGCATTGAGACAGCAATAGGCGAGGTTGCTCCTCCGCTGGGGCCGCCGGTCGTCGCCGTGCAGATGGGTGCGGTGTCGTAAAGGCCCGCCAGCTGGATGGTAATCGTAGTAGCCGATCCGTTAGTCGTCACATCGAAACGGTCATCGCTGCCCGTGACGCCACCGCTGCCTCCGCAGCCAACAATGCATGATAGGCTCGCAAGGGACTGGCCGCACTCGCCGGATCCAAGGTGGCTGCTCCGGTCGCAGTACTGCTTTGCCAGCGCAGAGGGATCGGCAAAGACATAGATGGACCCGGCGAGGCGAAGGGCCGCTCCGGAAAAGGAATCCATAGCAGAGTCCAGCCAGGTGATCCCCGCCTGCGTGTCTCCCCCTTTCAGGTTCGAGGCCGCGATCTTGCCCAAGGGACCATTGGCCAACGCGGTTGTCGTCTGCGAAATATTGAGGTTGACCAATCCCATGCCGTTGCTCTGGTCGGTAGGCAAATTGACGATACCGTTCCACGCCGCGAACTTGCCGTCGGCGATTTCGATCTTATCGGCCGTGCCCTCGATGAGCAGGCCGTAGGCTGTGGGATCGACGGTCGCGTTGTTGCCCGCGCCGGAATCGAAAATCCCCTCCTCGCCAACGGTCTCCTGCGAATCAATGAGATGCTCATAAACACGCCAACCATGCGCGTTGATGTAATTGGAAGCCGAGCCTGATGCACCATTGAAGGCGAATGCGGTGGCGGCACAGTTGCCGAGCCAGGGCGTCTTGGTGACACCGCTCGCAACCAGACCTGGGTACCCGCAACCTGAAAACCGGAGCATATGACCGCTGACCGCGCCCGGGTCTCCCGACAAGGAAATGGTGCTACTGGTAGGAGTTTGGCTAACTGATACTCCGAGATTTTGGCCGACGGTCAGATCCTGTAAGACCATTCCCTCCTGGATTTTGAATGGATCCACATCAATTGTAACACTTGAAGTGGTAGCGCCCGTCGCCTTTGCAATTACGGCGGCGTCCGGGGTGGCGCCGGCGTTCGGGTTCGCTGTCCAGGTGTGATAGCCGCTGTTCAGGACAATCGCGCCGAAGAATGCGCTGTTGGTTGTCTGATCATTCGCAAAAGTCGCCGTAGACGAGGAGTTGCTTTGCGCCTTCGCATTGAGCGCTACCGCATTGGCCCACGGCAGCACGGCGATCACTTGTGGCGCGGCGGGTGTGAGTGTGATCGTCCCCGTAGTAAAAAATTGACACGCCGTATTTTCCTGCGCCCGTTTGAGAATATTGATCTTGGATCGTCCCCCTATTGTATACGATACGACTTCTGTGCCGCTGTTGTTGCTTATCTTCATCAGGCCGGCGGCCGGCCACCCGGCCAGGGGTGTATCCGGGGTTATGCTGCTGGTGACGGTCACACTGGGTGACGAGCAATTTGTCAGGGTACCGCTCAGGGTTGCGCTGTTGAAGCCGAAGGCTGATGGCGGGCCGCAGAATGGCGCCAAATTTGGGCTAGAGGCGCAAAGATATTGCCCTGCTCCGATGTTGGTAGTGTCGTACGTCGCGCCGCCTGTGCTCGTGCTGTCGATGGTGACAGCGTTGGCACCTGCGTTGTAATTCACACGCACTGCTGGTCCCCCAAGCGACGAGCCGGTCAATATGGCCGTGCGACCTCCAGAAGCGGTGCTAGCCGAGGTGACAAGAAACCGGCCATTCAGTCCCGGGTAGCCAGAGCTAGTGCCGGCGAATGTAAATGCCACATTGGAACAGCTGCCGCTAAAGGTCGGAAACAAATCGACAGACCCGCCGTTGAGTCCCGTCCCAACATGCCAAGCGGAAACTGTCGTATACGCCGGAATGCAAGGACCGGTCACTACATCACCCACATGCACAAATTGGACGCAATTGGGCTTGTTGGCGTCGCACTGCTGTTCCTGCAAGCCCGTGATGGTGCTGCCGGTCGTTGAACCATTAAGCGTAATACTGCCGCTGCCGCCCAACCCGAGGAGCAGCACGGTATCGCCGGCCACAATGTTGCAGTCGGTGTTCGCGACGCCGGCCGTGGTGGCATAAGTGAGATTCACATAACCCGTGGACATGTCAGTGGCGAGGCCGGTGATGGGGCAATCGGATTCGCGCAGCTTGACGGTCCCCTTGGTGAACTGCTCCAGGAAATTGTGAATGGAAATGTTCTGCAGCTTCATGCCGCCGCCATTGTCATGATTGTAGATCTGAGCTGCTGCCGGTTTCGTGGACACCGAGTTTAGGTGCAACATGGAACCGGAGGTGTTGTCATGGGACGGAGGAAGTACACGCGGGAGTTCAAGCTTGAGGCGATAAAGCTGATCCGGGAGCGGGGGGTGCCTGTGGCG
>DATIEM010000076.1:0-20188 GCA_035455725.1 Rhizomicrobium sp.
TTCAGCGAAAGGCAATCCCATGGCCGACACCAGATCCGCGTCCGAGAAGAGCGCCGCGCATAGCCGTGCCAATGCACAATTCGCGGCATCCGAGCGGCGCGACCAGGCTGCCTGGGAAATCATCCGCGCCGAACGCGCCGCACTCGATGCCCGCACCGCCAAGCTGCGGGCGCTGCGACTTGCCAAGGAAGAAGCCGACCGTGTGGCTGCGGCCAATGCTCCCACACCTGAAACACCCGCAAAGCCGCGCAACCGCAAAACCGCACGCGCAAAGAAAGCGTAGCAATTTCCGAAATTCGGTCGATACGGTTCTAGCGATCGCAAACGAGAAGCGTCCCGACTCCGACAATCTCCTTGTTGGAGGAGCCGGGACGCTCTCTAGGTGCGGCCGGGTGACTATTGCGGAGAGACTATCGACCCAAAGGCTGCCGCACTGCGCACGCGCGTCCCGCCTTGCGGAGGAGCGTAACAGGCCGCGCGCTTTGCCACGCAAGTTCCACAACGCGCCGATTCAAAATCGGTTGCAGGGGTAGCAGCAAATCTTCCCCGCTGCTAAGACGGCGCTGGGCTGGCGCGAAAGCGCGCGCTATGAGCTACGAGAACCCCGCCGAAGAACGTCGACTTCAGTTTCTGGTACGCGCCGAGCAGGCCCGGACCAAAGCGGAAGAAACGGACGATCCAGCCATTCGCGAGTGGTGGAGCAACGTTGCAGACGCCTGGGATTATCTGGCTGTTGGCAGCAAAGGGTCGGCCGGTTCAGGAAAGTAGCCGCGCCGCTGCCTGCAGCGCCATCTGATCGTAAGTATCGGCGAGCCGGATGAGCGTATCGTGACAATCATCGCTCACCACGTCTTCGGCAATTGTGCGCAGTTCCTCGGCGCGTTCGCGATAGCGCTTCACCCGGTAATTCGAGCTGCCTTTATCACAGGGGGCAATGGCAAACGAACGGGATTCCAGCATAAACCGCCTCCGGACTGTCGAGCCAGTACGCTAACACCGCCGCCGGCAAGTAACAAATGAGACCGGCGCAATCTCTTTGTTGTACAATGAGGGGCCATTCCATGGCCGGCAATTTCCACGAAATTGTCCAAAATCGTAGGCAGAGGCGGACAGCCCTGATAATGTGACAAGAAAATAGTGGTGGGGCGAGATGCCGAACCGCGGCACAAATATCGACGCAGACTCCGCGCCTGCTTCCGAGAAGTCGCGGAAAATCGTGGCAGGAGTTGGCGCTTCCGCCGGGGGGGTCAAGGCGCTGATCGCGTTCTTCGAGGCTTTGCCTGAGAAGCCCGACGTTGCCTTCGTGGTGATTGCGCATCTCGATCCGCAAAGTCACAGCCAGCTCCCTGAAATCCTCGCAGCCCATAGCAGCATGCCCGTCCAGCAGGTCACAGGAACCTCGCAACTGAGGACTGACTGCATCTATGTAATCTCGCCGGATCGCCAGCTGGAGATTTCCGATCACCACATCAATGCCATTCCCTTCGAGGAGCCGCGCGGGCGGCGCATGCCCATAGACTTTTTCTTTCGCTCTCTGGCCGAGCAGCACGGCGACGGTTTTGCCGTGGTCCTTTCGGGCGCGGGATCGGATGGCGCAATCGGCGTGCGCGCCATCAAGGAACAGGGCGGCATCATTCTCGTGCAGGATCCGGATGAAGCCGAGTATGGGATGATGCCGCGCGCCGCGATATCGACCGAGGCCGCAGACCTTGTGTTGCCGGCCGCCGAACTGGCGAAGCGACTCGCCGAGCTTGCGCAATCCAAGCGCGAAACCGCCGATGCTCTTTCCTCCGCCACCCAGGAAGAAGATGTGCTGCGCCGCATCCTGGCGCATTTGCGCGTGCGCACCGGGCACGATTTTTCGCATTACAAGCGCTCGACAGTGCTGCGGCGGATTGCACGACGCATGCAGGTCACCCGCAAAGAGAGCTTCGATGAATATTTCGCGCATTTGCGCGAGAGCGCCGAGGAAGCGCAGCTGCTGCTCGCCGATCTGCTGATCTCGGTCACGACCTTTTTCCGCGACGCGGGCGCGTTCGAAAGTCTGAAGCAGAACGCCATCCCCCATTTGTTCGAAAACAGGGACGCCGAGAGCAGAATCCGTATCTGGTCGGTGGGGTGCGCGACCGGAGAAGAAGCCTACAGCCTGGCCATGCTGCTTCTGGAGGAGGCGGGCAAGCAGGAATTCCGACCGGATATCCAGATTTTCGCCACCGACATGGATGTGCGCGCGCTCGCGATTGCACGGGAAGGATGTTATCCATCGGCAATCGAAGCCGATGTCAGCGAAGAACGGTTGCGGCGGTTCTTCCAGCGGGATGGCGACGACTACCGGGTCAAACGCGAGCTGCGCGACATCGTGCTGTTCGCCAACCACAGTCTGCTGAGAGACCCGCCGTTCTCGCGCATCGACCTGATCTCCTGCCGCAATCTGCTGATCTATCTGAACCGCGATTTGCAGCAGCAGGTGCTGACGACCTTTAATTACGCTCTGAACCGCCAAGGCTACCTGTTTCTCGGCTCATCCGAGAGCGCCGATCATCCCGAACACCTGTTCCAAACCGTCGATCGCGAAGCGCGCGTTTATCAGACCACCGGCCGCGCCGACCGGCCGCCGCTGTTGCCGCGGCTGTTGGGCATGACGCCAGTGATGGGGCACCCTCCGGAACCGCCCCCGCCCGTCCTGCGCCAGGTGCGCACGCTGCATCGGGAAGCGCTGGAGCAAGCTGCGTCGCCGAGCATCCTGGTGGACAGCAACTATCGCGTGCTCCATCTCTCCGAAAACGCGGGCCGCTATCTTCAGCCCTCGGGCGGCTCGCTCAGCGCGGACGTAACCGAACTGGTGCGGGAAGAAATCCGCTTCGAACTGCGCAGCGCCCTGCATCGCGCCTTCGAACACGGAGAGCCCACGCTGAGTTCGCTGTTGATGGTGAAGTTCAACGGGGCGGCGCACCGGTTATATTTTCAGGTGAAGCCGATCGACGTGTCCGAAAAGGCACAGGCGCGCGCGCTGATCCTGTTTGTGGAAGGGGAAGCGGAGAGCGGCGCTGTGGCCGGCCGCACTTTGGAAGGGAGCCAGGCCGCCGCGGGCGACACCATCCATCAATTGCAGCAGGAACTCGACCTGGCGCATTCGCGCCTGCGGACGATGCGCGAAGAATCCGAAGCCGCGAACGAGGAGCTGCGCGCCGCCAATGAAGAGCTCCAATCGATCAACGAGGAATACCGCTCCACCGCCGAGGAACTGGAGACCAGCAAAGAGGAGCTGCAGTCGATCAACGAGGAGCTTCAGACCGTCAACAGCGAACTGAAGTTGAAGCTCGATACGGTATCGCGCGCCAACAGCGATTTGCAGAATCTGATGGCTGCAACCGATTTCGGCACCCTGTTCCTCGATGCGGGCTTGCGCATCAAGCGCTTCACTCCGCGTACCAGCGAGTTGTTCAACATCACCCAGAACGATATCGGACGCCAGATCACCGATTTTACGCACCAACTCGCATACGAGGAATTGGCCGCGGATGTGGCGCGGGTATTGAAAGATCTGGCTCCTATCGAGCGCGAGGTGAGCAGCCGGAATGGGGGCTGGTTCCTTGTGCGCGTGCGGCCCTATCGCACGGTGGACGACAAGATCGACGGTGTGGTCGCGACCTTTGTGGACATCACAGAACAGAAGACCTGGGAAACACGGCTGCGTCTTCTGCTTGGCGAGCTCACGCACCGGGTGAAAAACATCCTGGCCGTGGTCCAGGGCATGGTGCATCAGACCGCGCGCAACAGCAGCACAAGAGAGGAATTCATTGCCCGGCTGGACGGCCGGCTGGCGGCGCTTGCTGCATCCCACCAACTCCTTGTCGACTCGCAATGGGAGGGCGCCGATCTGCACAAGCTGATCGCATCGGAGCTGGACGCCTACGCGGGCGATCCGGCACGCCTGCATCTGCAAGGCGAGCCGGTGTCGCTGCCGGCCGATGTCGCAACACCATTTGGACTGGTGCTGCACGAGCTTGCCACGAACGCGACGAAATATGGCGCCTTGTCGAACGATGGCGGGCAGGTCGAGCTCAACTGGCAGATAAAGCACGAGGACAACGGTCAGCAGCTGGAATTCCACTGGCGAGAGAAAGACGGGCCCCCAGTCAAGCAGCCATTGAGGCGCGGCTTCGGCAGCACCCTTATTGAAAGAGGTCTGCCCGGCGCCGATGCGAAGCTGGATTTCAGGACGGACGGCGTGGAATGCACGCTCCTCCTGCCCATTTCTCCGACGCAGCGAACCGCGTTCGCCGAAAAACCGGAGCCGTCTCAGAGCTGACGCTGCGACTTATTCCGCGACGCCGAGGCTTTCGGGGCGTATCCATTCCGCCTCCGTCATATTGCGGATCGCCTCTTCCCGCTTCGTTGCCTCTTCGGCGGCCTGCAACCACAGAGACTGCGCCTGCGTGTTGCCGTGCGCGTTATGCTTGTGCGCGAGATCGCGGCTCAGTTCCGCGCGTTCGTTCAACAGGCGCAGCACCGACGAAAGATCGCGTTCCAGAATTTCCAGTTGCGCGCCGGCCAGCACCTCCGCGTTCAGCACATGCCCGATATGACAGCGGAACTGGGTGACATTTCCAATTGTCTCCTCGCGCATGGCGCCGCCGCATTCCGGGCAGGTTTGCGCCACGGGACGCTGCATTGGCCGTTCAAGATCCAGTTCAGGCATGGCACGCACTCCGATTTCTTCAGGTTCCTCGATTTCCGCTTCCCTGACCAGCCGGCTGAGCAGCGCCGGCAGTTCGGCGAGCGGCACGCAATAATCCACCGCCACGTTGTTGAGCGCACTGAGAGGCATGGATCGGGCTTCCGCGTCCCCTGGATCCTGCACGATGGCCGTGCCGCCGCGGCGCTTGATCTCGTAAAGGCCCACGGTGCCGTCGCTGAGATTGCCGGTCAGGATAACGCCGATCGCTTGCCGGCCGTATTCCTCGGCGACGGAGCGGAAGAGCGGATCGATTGCAGGCCGTGTCCAGTTCTCACGCGGGCCGCGCGAGAGCTTGAGTCGGCCGTCCGTCACCAGCAGGTGATGGTCCGGTGGCGCGATATAGATGTGCCCCGACCGTATGCGTTCATCCTGTGCGGCGAACGACGCCGGGAGCCGCCGAATATCATTGAGCAGCGAGGGCAACATGCTGGGCCCGAGGCCGATATGCACAACAATCAGGATCGGCGCGGGGAAATTGGCCGGCAAGCCCGATATCAGCGCGTGCAGAGCCTCAATTCCGCCCTGCGAGGCGCCGATTGCCACAATTCGGGCCATCCGGATTTTCCTTGATGCCCCGCAAGACAACGCGCCTGCGCATCATTTGGCTGCGTCGGGACGAACTACCGCACCGCGCGGGCGGCCATAGCTTCCGGCGAGTAGGCGTTCGCGGGATGCGGCGCGGTGATCCGGTAGCCGTCCTTTTCGCCATTGAAGGAGAAGCCGAACACATAGCCGCCCAGCACCAGATCGTAGACGAACTGGCTGCCGAGAATGACGGCAGGCTGTTCCGGCATCAGGTACATGGTGCCGTGCGCAAATTTCCACAGCCGCCCGGATTCGTCCCACGAGTCGCTGTAGACGGCCAGCCAGGTGTCCTCGTCCATGTAAAGGCGGCGGTGCGGCGCGATGTGGTGCTTGCCCGGCGCGAGCGTGCCGTCCACCACCCAGACGCGGTGCAGCTCGTAGCGCAGGTCGTCCGGATTGGCGTGCCTGGGGCCGATGATCTCGGACGCCGGCCGCTGGTAGAAGCGGTTGTTGTTGTAGGGAATGTACATTTCCCGCTTGCCGAGCAGCTTCCAGTCGTAGCGATCCGGGCCGCCGAAAAAGACGTAGTACTCGTCGAGATTCTCGAAGCCGGAGGCATCAGCATCGGGAATGTCGTAGGACAGCGAAGGTCCGCGGCGGGCGCGGCGCTCGCCCGGCAACAGCCGCCAGGCGACGAACCTGTAGCGGGCGGTGTCGATCGGCTGCCAGTCGATGTAACCCTCACCCACTTTTGCGGGGGGTGCGGTGCCGATGTGGCGCGTCTTGAAGTAGTAGCCGCCGTACGAGGCGGGCGTGGCGCCGGGATAATAATAGGGAAAATCGGCCAGTTCGTTGTAGCCGGTCGCGAGCTGTGACGTGCCATCCGGCGAAACGACATAGGTGTTCACGCGCAGCTCGCGCGCCGGCCCCCAATAGGCGAGCAGGTGGTTCCAGACCACCTCCGTCCCGTTCTTCGGAAGGGGAAAGGGAATGCCGCCGGCGGCGCCCTGCACGCCATAGGCGATGCCCTCCGGCGCAGCGCTCGCGCGCGTGGCGTTGCGGTAGATGCTGTCATACACGGAGGCGGGAAACGCTGCCGTGCGGTGGGTGGGGTAAATTTCCATCCGGTAGTCCGGGTATTTGCGGAACATCGCCCTGGCGCCATCCGGAAGCCTGTCGGCGTAGTTCTGGACGTTCCGCGCGGTGATCGTGAACAGCGGCTTCTCGCCGGCGAAGGGATCGGGGGGCGGATTTCCGGCCCGGTAGCCCGGCGAGGCCGGCGTGAAGCCTCCCGTCCAGGCGGGGATGCTGCCGTCCCTGTTGCCGGCCCGCTCCGCACCCAAGGGGCTCAGGTCGCTTTTCAGGCGGGCTGCCTGATCGGGTGAAACCCCGCCCAGCGCCGGCACTGCTGCCATTGCCGCGAAAATGAACGCCCCAAGCAGGCTGGCTCTTCCCGCACGGCTGTTCCGATGAGGTTCAGGCGGTTGTATGGTCATCTGCGAGGGGCATCCGAAACAGCGCCGAGTGACCATGCGACCCAGACGTTCCTGCGGCCACATGCTTCGGCTGGCGTTGCTGGCGGTCGCCGCATTGGCTGCTTCCGAGGTTTTCGCCGCCGAGCTTTATCATGACGGTGCCCTGGATATCAGGTGGGACAATACCCTGCGCTACACAAGCGCATTCCGTCTCTTCTCGCCGGACCCTTTCCTCGTGGAAAACCCCAATTGGGACGATGGCGACCGCAATTTCGACCCCGGCCTGATCTCGAACCGGCTGGATGGCTTAAGCGAATTCGAGGTGACAGACGGCGATTTCGGCCTGAGGCTCAGCGCGGCCGGCTGGTACGACAGCGTCTATCGACAGCGGAGCGACAACGACTCGCCGGCCACGTTCAATCCCTTTTCCGTGCCGCACGATGAATTCACCCGCGGGGTCCGCCGGCTGCACGGCGCCGACCTCCAGCTCGACGACGCCTTCGTGCACGGCAGCTTCGACATCGGCGGATTGCCCGTCTCGTTCCGGCTGGGGCGCTATGCGCTGCTGTGGGGCGAGAGCCTGTTCTTCGGCGAGAACGGGATCGCCGCGGCACAGGCGCCCATCGATCTCATCAAGGAGCTGGGTGAGCCTTCGGCCTACGCCAAGGAGATCTTCCTGCCGGTGTGGCAGGCCTCCACTGTGCTACAGCTCTCAGAAAATATCTCGCTCGGAGCCTATTACCAGTTCGCCTGGCGCGGCGACCAATTAGTCGGCTCGGGAACTTACTTCAGCTACAACGACTTTGAGGGCGTAGGCGGCGAACGCATCATTCTCGCGCCGGGGCACTTCCTCTATCGCGCGCGCGACATCACCCCGCCCGACACCGGACAGTTCGGCCTCTCGCTGCAGGTGAGCGGCGACGATTTCGATTATGGATTCTACGCCCTGCGCTTCAATGCGCGCGATCCGCAGACGTATGCCTATTTCGGCGCGGGCAATCGCGGCGACGGAACCTACCGGCTCGTCTATCCCACCGGCATCCAGCTCTACGGCGCGAGCTTCAGCACCTATGTTGGCGAAATCCCGCTCGCCGGCGAATTTTCGCTGCGGCAAAACATGCCGCTGGTCAGTAACCCCGTTTTGGTGCCGGCGGGATTCCCGGCCGACGGAGACGACCATCCGTTGTACGCCGTGGGCAATACGCTGCACGGCCAGGTTTCGACGGTCACGACATTCGGGGCAACTCCGTTCTGGCAGCGCGCCGACCTGAATTTCGAGGTCGCGGCCAACGACGTGCTGACCATCACAAAGAACCCGCAGGCGCGCGAACCCCAGACCGATCGGTTCGCAGCCGGATTCCATGTCACGTTCGAGCCCGCGTATTTTGAAGTGCTGCCGGCGGTGAACCTCTCCGTGCCGTTGGGATTTGGCTATGGCTTGTTCGGTAATTCCAGTGTCGACGAAACGGAAAATGCGCGCGCCGGCACGCTCAATTTCGGCATCGCCGCGACCTACCGCTCCGTGTGGCAGGGCAGTTTGACGTTCACCCATTTCGTGGGGAAGGACATTCACCAGCCGCTGGCCGACCGCGATTTCATTTCCTTCAGCGTCCAGCGCACCTTCTGAAGCGCAAAATCGAAGCAATTCCGCTCACCTCCTGTTGAAGACGCCGCGGGCCTGCCGTTGACCGCGCGAAGCGAGTCGCGAATGCTGCGCGCGCGGGGATGGAGGTGCGTCATGAAACTTCGTTCGATTGCGCGGGCGGCTGCGTGGCTTTGGCTTGGCGCTGCTGCTCCGGCATCGGCCTGGACCTATGGCGATGTGCGCGGCGCCGATCTGGGAATCGGCGCGAGCCTCAACGGCGCGGTGCCTTTCCCCGCCGACAACGCCTGGAACACCGACATCTCCAGGGCGCCGGTCGATCCCAATTCGGACAATCTGATCGCCTCCATCGGGCTTGCGATCGGGCTGCATCCGGATTTCGGCGCGGGTTATTACCAGCACGCCATCATCGGCATACCGTATGTCGTGGTGGCGGATTCGCAAGCGTACGTGCCGATCCATTTCAAGGCTTACAAGGATGAAAGCGACAAAGGCCCGTACCCCGTGCCGCCCGATGCGCCAATCGAGGGCATGCGTGACGACGGCAAGCAGTTCGGTGGCGACAGGCATGTCATCGTGATCGATCGCGATACCAACCGCCTCTACGAGACATTCAATTCCTGGCCGCAACTGGATTTGAGCTGGAGAGCGGATTCGGGTGCCATTTTTCACCTCGATTCCAATGTGGTGCGCCCCACGGCAAAGAAGGGCTGGACCAGCGCCGATGCTGCGGGCCTGCCGATCTTCCCGGGACTCGCGCGCTACGATGAAGTCGCCGCCGGCCTTATTCCGCATGCCCTGCGCTTTACTGTGGCGAACTCGCGGCGCGCCTACGTGAAGCCCGCCAACCACTGGGCTTCGGATAACGACGATCCCAACCTGCCGCCGATGGGCATGCGGGTGCGGCTCAAAGCCAGCTATCAGATTCCGGATAGTTTCCATCCGCAAACCAAAGTGATCCTGCAGGCGCTGAAGACCTATGGCATGTTCGTGGCCGACAACGGCAGCAACTGGTACATCTCCGGCGCGCCCGACGACCGCTGGGACAACGACAGCCTCGTCGGCGAACTGCGCCAGGTCACCGGCTCGAATTTCGAGGTGGTGAAGATGGGCCGGCTGCACACGCCCTGAGCTAAAGCCCGAAAGGATAGGTCTCGGGCATCGCGCGGGCATGCTCGGGCCCGAGCGGGGTGATGGCGCGCGTCTGTTCGAACCAGACGAAGGCATCGAACTGCTCGGCCAGCACCGCCTTGAAGTAATGGCTGAGAAATTCCGTATCCGGACGATAGACCACGCCGATAGCGCGTTCGAGCTTTGGCGTCGAAAGGCCTTCGCGCAATTCGCGCCGGGCATGCGGTCGCCAGTCGGTAAATGAGCACCCAAGGCCGGTGTCGCGGAACAGCCGTTCCCAGCTGTCCTCGCGCGCGGGCAGCACATTCTTGATCCGCATCGGCTCGTCCCAGTCGTCGGCGGCGGCAACGGTGCCACGATCGGTGCCGAAGCCGATGGCCACGGCGTCTTCGCCGTAGGCGGTGCGGCAAAGTTCGCCGATGTTGAATTCGCCTTCCCAGCCCATGCTGGTGGCCGCCGCGTTGCCGATGTGCGAGTTGTGCGCCCACACAATGGCTTTGGCATCGGTGCGCGCTGCCATGAGATGCTGGAGCGTGTCGAACATGTGGCGATCGCGCAGGTTCCACGATTCCCGCGAGCCTTCGTACATGATGCGGTAATATTGCTCGGCGGCGCGCACGATGCGCGCGTTCTGCGTCGCATCGAAGAACGCTTCGCCGTCGTGCTGGATGCGGTCGAGCCGCGCGTTCAGCAGATCCTGCAGTTGCGCGGCAACTTCCGGCGCGCAGGGCTTGCGGCCGTAGAGCACGGCGCGGCCGTAGCGCGCCGGCTCGTCCTGCCAGGGCGTGAGGCAGCCGTAGCGCCGGCGCGCTTCCTTCGCGCCTTCGGGGTCGTTCTTGTCCAGGTAGGCCAGCACCGCTGCGATCGAGCTGCCCAGGCTGTAAATATCGAGGCCGCGGAATTCGACACGCTCGCCCGCAGAAAGTCGCTCGTTGTGGTCGCGCAGCCAGAGCACGAAATCGTGCACCTCGACATTGCGCCACATCCAGGTGGGAAAGCGCGCGAACGCCTGCTCGTCCGACGGCTCTGGCGTGCGGTGGCGCACGAAGCGATCGATGCGCGCCGCGTCCGGCCAATCGGCTTCGACGGCGACGATGTTGAAGCCATGCCGCTCGATCAGCACGCGAGAGATTGCCGCGCGTGCTCGATAGAATTCGGAGGTGCCGTGGGTCGCCTCGCCCAGCAGTACCACCCTGGCGTCGCCGAAGCGCTCGAAAGCCGCGCCGAATTCAGGGCTGTTCGGCTGCGGCAGTCGAGCCCCGGAATGCTTCAGCAGATCGAGGATTTCGCGATCATCGGACCGCACTTTTTCCAGCAAAACCATGGAGTGGGAACGCCCACGCGAAAGGCGCAGTTCCGCCGCGGCCTAGCGTGCTGCTCGTTGCTCCAGCGCAACCAGCAGCTCGGACGCGAAGGTGGAGAGCGTGTCGTCGCGTGCTCCCATAATGATAAGGCGGTCGCCGGACCGGGCCAGCCCGAGCAGCTTCTCACCGCATTCGGCGCGGGTGCCAAAGGCAAGCGCTTCGCGTCCGCCGGCCCGCACGCCGGCGACGATTTCCTCGCTGCCGACGCTGCGGTCCGTGGTACCGCCGTAATACACAGGCTCCGGCATGATGAGGACGTCATCGGGCGAAAGCGCACGTGCGAGCACCTCGATGAATTCGGCCTTCATCTTCTTCAGCGGCCCGAAACCATGTGGCTGGAAGAGGATCAGCAGGCGACCGGCAAAGGCATGCAGTGTGGCAAGCGTGGCGGCGATCTTGTCCGGGTTGTGGGCGAAGTCGTCGATGACAGTGATGCCATTCGCGGATCCCACAACCTCCAAGCGCCGACGAATTCCCGCGAAGCGGGACAGCGCCGCCGACGCATCGTTCAGCGGAATGTCCAGCGCCCGCGCCACGGCGAGCGCCGCCAGCGCATTGGAAACATTGTGCGCGCCCGGCACCTGCAATTGGACGCGGGTGCGCTCCGCGCCGGCGGTCAGATCGAAGGCGATGCCGGCCGGCGCCGGCGACAGGTTCTGCGCCAGCAGATCGGCACCAGGATCGGACAGGCTGTATTTGATTGCCTGGTGCGCAAGCGGAATCAGCGCGACGGTTTCGGGATTATCGAGATTTAGAATGGCGATACCACTCTTCGCGACGAAGTCCTGGAACAGGGCGCGCAGCTCATCCATCGTCTTGTGGTCGAGCGCGATGTTATTCACCACCGCGATGTGCGGCGTGTAGCGAGCGATGGAGCCGTCGCTCTCGTCCACTTCGCTGATGAACAGATCGCTTGCCCCTACCCGCGCGCTGGCGAAGGGCGCATCCGCGCTGACGAAATTCTTCATCACCGCGCCGTTCATGATGGTCGGGTCGCGTCCGAGATCGGCGAGCATCCAGCCGATCATGCCGGTGACGGTAGACTTGCCCGAAGTGCCGGCCACCCCAATGCTCTGCGGGGCGGCATTGAACAGCTGCGCGAGCAATTCCGCCCGCGTCATCAGCGGCGCGCCGAGCCTCCGGGCCGCCACTACGTCCGGCACGGTGTCTTCCACGGCCGTCGAGACCACCACGATTTGCTTTGCGCTGCCGACGCCGGAGCCATCCTGCGGGAACAGCGCAATGCCGCGACTTTTCAGAAAATCGAACTTCGCGGCCGTGCGGCCCTGATCCAACGCGCGGTCGGAGCCGGACACCTGGGCGCCGTGGCCGCGCAAAATCAGCGCCAGCGGCAGCATCCCGCTGCCGCCGATGCCGCAGAAGAAGTAAGGTTTATCGAGAATCATGGGAGAGCTATAGGCAGCTTTCTCAGGGAGCGCGAGAGCGGTGGTTTCGGAGCTCACAAAGATCGGCATTGTCGCGCCGGCCTCGCGGATCGACGAGGGCATTGCCAGTCGCGTGCGGGCGATCGCGCGGGAGCACTTCGGCGGGCGCGTGGAGCTGGTGTTCCATCCGCAGTGCTTTCTCTCATGGGGGCATTTTGCCGGCGAAGACTCCGCGCGCGCCGAGGCTTTCGTCGAGGCGGCGAACGATCCCGCCTTCGATGCGCTGTGGTGGGCGCGCGGCGGCTACGGCGCCAACCGCATTGCCGAAGCGGTGCTGCCGCGGCTGAACGACGCCGCACGAAAAAAACTCTATCTTGGCTACAGCGACGCCGGCTTTCTGCTGGCCGGATTGTACAAAGCGGGCTTTCGCGTGGCGCACGGGCCAGTGGCGCGCGATATTGCCTATCGGGGTGGCGATGCGACCGTGGCCCGCGCGCTGCGATTTCTCACTGGGAAGAAGATGGAGGGAGACCTGGAACCCTCGGTTGGCGAGGGAAAGCCGTTGGCCGCGTTCAATCTCACCATTCTCTCGCATCTGATCGGCACCGCTCTGGAGCCTGATCTCTCCGGTCACATTCTCCTGCTCGAAGATGTTTCAGAGCCGATGTATGCGGTGGACCGCGCCCTGTTTCACGTCACATCGAGCCCCAATCTCCGCAAGGTCGCTGGCCTGAAACTGGGGCGTGTGAGCGACGTGCCACCGAACGAACCCGATTTCGCGCAAACCGAAGAGCAGGTCATGCGCCATTGGTGTGAGGCGAGCGGCATCCCCTATCTCGGCCGCGCCGACATCGGCCACGACGCCGAAAACAAGATCGTGCCCTTCGGGCGCGGGCCCTGAAGCCCTGCGGACTTTTCTACTGATTCAAATTGCTCGTGCGGCGAATAAAGGCGGCGGCATCGTCATGCAGCTGTTTGGCCGATTGTTCGTTGGCATAGACCATGTGGCCGGACTGGTAATAATGATATTCGATGTTGCGCTGCAGCTGCCGCGGAACCTGCAAATGGCGCATCTCATAGATGCCTTCGTAATAAGGCGTGGCAAGGTCGAAATAGCCGCCGGCCAGCATCACCTTTAGACGAGGATTGTATTTCATCGCGGTCGAGAGGTCTGGAATCACGTTCGTCGCCAGCGGCAGCGGCATGGGAGCGCCGGGCGGCTGGTGACGAAAATCCCAGTGCCGCCACAGCTCGATTTCCGGATTGTACTTCTTGCCGAAGCCGTATTTCAGGTCTCTTCGCACGTAATCGTTGAAGGCGCTCACGTAGGCCGAGCTGATGGCGGCGGATTGCGGGTCGTATTCCGCCTGCTTCTCCAGAGGGTCCATGGTGGGCCCGGAGAAGCGGGAATCGAGACGCCCCGTCGTCATCTCGAGATTGCCCTGCAGGTTTTGCTCGAACATGCCGCCGTCCACACGCAAATCGGCACGCAGCAGGTACCAAACGGGCAGGCCAGTGTACTGATGCAGACGGTTTGCTATCATCAGCCGCTGCTTGGAATTCAGCGCGGCGCCCGCCTGCAGAGCCTGTGAGTAATCCCCCATCGCGAAGTGCTGCACCTCGCCCAAAAACTTCCCGAGATCCGGCGGCCGCTTGCCCGGAAGGCGGTTATGATACCAGGCGGTTGCCGCGTAGGTCGGAAGCGCCAGCATGTAGGGCAGATCAACGGCCGGATTCACCTCCGGCTGATCGGCGCTCATGTCAAAGCTCAGGATTTGGGAGAGCAGCATCACGCCGTTGAAATCGATAGACCGGTCGGTCTCCAGCATATTCACGAGAACCGCCGAACGCGGCGTGCCGTAGCTTTCGCCGAACAGATATTTCGGCGAATTCCAGCGCCCATATTTGGAGAGAAATTGGGTGATGAACTCCGCGAACGCGTAGGCGTCCTCATCAACGCCATAGAATGCCTTTTCCTTATCCTTGCCCGTGATGCGCGAGAACCCCGTGCCGGGCGCGTCGATGAAGACAAGATCGCTGGCATCCAGCAGCGTATTGTCGTTGTCGACCACCTTGTACGGCGCGGCCGGCGTGTGGCTGTCGTTCGCCGTCACCACACGGCGCGGCCCGAACGCCCCCATGTGCAGCCACACGGTCGAAGAACCCGGACCACCGTTGTAGAGGAATGTCACAGGCCGATTTTCTGCGTGCTCGCCGCTCTTTGCGTAATACACATAGAACATGGAGGCGCGGGCGCCCGTCTCCTTCTGCGGCGAGGGTCCTTTTTCGGATGCCTCCGACTGCGGATTGGGGGGCGGCCCAGCTTCGGATTCAACGGATTGGGTGACGTCATCCCAGCCCTTGGGATGCACGATGATGGTGCCGGCAATGGCATGGTAGCCGACGCCGGCGGCCGAGCCGTCGGTGCCGGAATCGTCGTTATGGAAATAGGCGGCGACCGCTGGCTCGGGCTTGTTTTTGTCCTTGTCCTGCTTGGTATCGGCGCCCGCCACCGTGGCCACGGCCACCAGTGTGGCCGCCAGCAAGAATTTCCGCTGCATGACTCCCCTCGCCCGCAATCTGTTCCCGGCCGCCAAGGCGGCGGCGCGGACGTTAGCGGCTCACCCGTGGAGCGGCAAATTGCAAATCGATCACGAATCTGTTGACGCCGCCTGGCGCCGCCGCCCCAGCGCGCCCGCGTCGGAAGCCTGCTGGCGTTCACCGTTCTCGGCCAGGGCCATCTGGAGAGCCGTTTCCAGGGCTTCGCGTGCGACAGGTTTGCGCAGGATGGGAACGCCGCTGAAGCGCTCGTCGATGCTGTCGCCGGCATAACCGGTGAGGAACACAAACGGTATCGCGCGAGATTGCAGCAGCTCCGCCAGTGGATAGGCGAAGGTGCCACCCAGATTGACATCGAGGACGGCCGCATCGAAGGCGCCGTTGCGGGCTGTCTGCATCGCTTCGTCCAGCCGCGCGACGGGACCGGTCACGGCGTAGCCCATTTCTTCCAGAAGATCGCGAACCAGCATCCCTACCAGCGGCTCGTCCTCGCCGAGCATGACGCGGGGCGTGGATGCCGGACGGGGCACGAGCTTGAGGTTCTGCACCGCGGGTCTTTGCGGCGCGTCCTCCGCTTCCGCCGCGCCGTAAGTCAGCGCGAGCGTACACGCCAAACCTTGTGGCCTCCAATCGAAGCTGACGGTCCCGCCGCTCTGCTGAACGCTGGCTGTGACGATCTTCATGCCGAATCCTTTGTGCGCGGGCGGCACGACCTCCGGCCCATGCGACTCCGTCCACTCGAGCGAGATGCGTCCTGCGGCATTGGTCCAACGTATGTCCACCTCACCAGCTGCGTTGGAGAGAGCGCCGTATTTCGCCGCATTGGTGGCCAGTTCGTGCAGCGACAGCGCGACGGTCTGGGCCTTTTCCGGCGGCAGAATGACCGATGGCCCGGAGACGCCGATCCGCGCGGCGCCGCGCGTCCGATAGGGCGAGATTTCCTCGTTGACCAGGCGCAGCATATCGGCGCCCTGCCAGCGCGATTGCGACAGCAGCTCATGCGTTTGGGCGAGCGCCCGGATGCGGCCCTCCACGCCGGCGATATAGTCCCGCGTGTTGTCGGCCCGGCCAAGCCGCACGATCGCCTGGACAATGGCCAGCGCGTTGCGGGCGCGATGGTCCACTTCGCGCGCCAGCAGCATCTGGCGGTTTTCCGCCTGCTTGCGCTCGCTGATGTCGGTCGTGACCCCGTCCACCCGCGCAAGCTTGCCGTCTTCGAAACTGCCCGCCGCGGAGACGATGCACCACCTGGTTTCGCCATCGGCGCGCACGATGCGCAGTTCCCGATGAAGCGTGCTCTGTTCGGGCGACAGCGCCGCCATCGCTCCCATCATGTCATCCCAGTCACCTTGATTGAAGAAGGAGCGAATAAGATCGCGATTGGGGACGAACACCTGCGAATCGAGGGAAGCGTCCAGTCCGAAAATACGGCAGTGGCCCTCATCCCAGGACCAGCGGTCCTCGACAACATCGTATTCCCAGGAGCCCATGTTGCCCGCGGCCAGCGCCAGACTGCGACCACGCTCGCTTTGCAGGAGGCGCTCGGTCGAAGCTTCCAGCGCGGCGGTGCGCTCGTGGATGCGCTGCTCCAGCTCGCGGTTGAGCTGCTCCAGTTCGCGCGTCTTGCGATAGAGCTCGGCAAATACCCGCACCTTCGCCCGCAGGACGTCCGGCACAACCGGCACCGGCACATAGTCGACCGCGCCCGCGCTGTAGCCGCGCAGGTAATCCATCTCGGAAAGATGGATGGCGGAAATGAAGATGATGGCGGTCTTCTGGAAGCGGGGGTGTTCCCGGATCATGGCCGCCAGCTCGAAGCCGTCGAGGTCCGGCATGCACACGTCCACCAGCACAACCGCGATGTCGTGTTTGAGCAGGTGCTCCAAAGCCTCTTTGGCGCAGGAAGCCTTGATCAGGTTTTCGCCCAAAGGCTCCAGCATGACCTCGTAGGAGAGGAGCTTGGCGGGCTGATCGTCCACCAGGAGTACATTGACCTTGCTCTCGCTCATGGCATGGGCTCCGGCTAGCGATGCAGCCACATGCGGAGCGCGAACAGCAGCTGCTCCGTGTTGACAGGCTTGGCGAGATAATCGGACGCGCCCGCCTCCAGACATTTCTCCCGGTCGCCTTTCATGGCCTTGGCCGTGAGCGCGATAATGGGAAGCCGCCGGAATTTCGGGTTTGCGCGAATGTGTCCCATGGTCTGATAGCCGTCCATCTCCGGCATCATGATATCCATGAGCACGAGCGCCACTTCGGGCTCGGATTCCACGATCTTGATCGCTTCCTCGCCCGTTGTGGCCGTCATCACCTTCATGCCGCGCCGCTCCAGCACGCTGGAGAGGGCAAAGATATTGCGGGCGTCATCGTCGACCAGCAGCACGGTGCGGCCCACCAGATCTTCGTCCGAGCTGTTGAGCCGCTCCAGCAGCCGCTGCTTCTCTGCAGGCAGATCTGTGACAACCCGATGGAGGAACAGCGCGGTTTCATCGAGCAGCCGCTCCGGCGATTCCACGCCCTTCACCACAATGCTGCGCGCCATGGTGTGCAGCTGCGCGTCTTCCTCTGCAGAAAGCTCGCGGCCGGTAAAGACCACTACGGGGATATCGCAAAGCTGCGGATCGGCCTTCAATTTCTCCAGCACTTCGAAGCCGCTCATGTCCGGCAATCTGAGATCGAGCACGATGCAATCCGCCGCCTGCTCGCGCAGCTTCTCCAGCGCGTCGGCGCCGCTGCCGACGGTGGTAATCTCGATGTCGTCGTGACCGAGCAACTCGGCAATGCTCATCTGCTCTGCCGGATTGTCCTCGATCACGAGCAGGCGCTTCTTGCGCGGCTCCGAATATTCCTTGATTCGGGTGAGCGCGGCCCGCACGCCTTCCGTGCTGGTGGGCTTTGTTACGAAGGAGAATGCGCCGCGCGAAAGCCCGTGCTGACGGTCCTCATCGAGGGTAACGATCTGCACAGGGATGTGTCGCGTCTGCGGATTCTGCTTCAGCTGCGACAGCACCGTCCAGCCAAGCATGTCGGGCAAGAAAACATCGAGGGACACTGCGGTCGGCACATACTCCTGCGCCAGCTCCAGCGCATCTTCTCCGCGCATGGCAACGAGCACCTTGAAGCCCTCGTCGTGCGCGAGGTCCATCAGAATGCGCGCATAGTGGGAATCATCCTCCACAATGAGGAGCACGGTGTCGCCCGGCTCTATTGTGGCGCGATCATCGGCGACCTGCTCCACCACCCGTTCGGGCAGCGCCGCAATAATTGCCGCGCGCGACGGCACAGCCGGGGCCTGCATCGGGCCAGACTGCGGACGGTTACCGGTTGCCGGCCCCACATAGCGGGACGGCAGGAAGAGCACGAAGCTCGAGCCAACGCCCGGGGTGCTCCGCAGGTGGATTTCGCCCCCGAGCAAGCTGGCCAGTTCGCGGCTGATGGCGAGACCCAGACCCGTGCCGCCGTACTTGCGGCTGGTTGAGGCATCTGCCTGCTGGAATGCTTCGAAGATGATCTTCTGTTTCTCGGCCGGGATGCCGATGCCGGTATCGGACACTTCGAAGGCGACAACCGATTGCGCCTGGTTTAGGACCGGATGATTGGCGCTCCAGCCTCCCGTGGCCCGCGAGACGCTGAGGCGAATGCCGCCGCTTTCCGTGAACTTGAAGGCGTTCGACAGGAGATTTTTGAGCACCTGCTGCAGCCGCTTAGAGTCGGTCAGAATGCTGCGCTCCAGATTGGGGTCGACGTTCACGTCGAAGGAAAGGTGCCGGTTCTCCGCCTCGTGACGGAACGGCCGCGCTGTCGCTTCAACCACGCTGGTGAAGGCGATTTCCTCCGCATCGACAGTAACGGTGCCGGATTCGATCTTGGAGAGATCGAGAATGTCGCTGATGAGGTTCAAGAGGTCGGTGCCCGCGCCGTGGATAGTGCGTGCGAATTCCACCTGCTTGCCCGAAAGATTTCCGTCCGGATTGTCGGCGAGTTGCTGGCCGAGAATGAGGATTGAATTCAGCGGCGTCCGCAGCTCGTGGCTCATATTGGCCAGGAACTCTGATTTGTATTTCGAGGTAAGCGCAAGTTCGGTTGCTTTTTCTTCGAGCGCGCGACGGGCCTGCTCGATTTCCTGATTCTTGCGCTCCACTTCGACGTTCTGCTCGGCCAACTGGCGCGCCTTCTGCTCGAGCTGTTCGTTGGTCTGCTGTAGCTCTTTTTGCTGCGCCTGCAACTCCCCGGCGAGCTGCTGCGACTGCTTCAGCAGGCCTTCGGTCTGCATGGTGGCCTCGATCGAGTTCAGCACGATGCCGATATTGGCGGTGAGCTGCTCGAGGAAGGCAATCTGCAGATCGGTGAAGGTGGTGAGCGACGACAGCTCGATCACCGCCTTCACCTGATTTTCGAACAGCACCGGCAGCACAATGATGCTCTTCGGCGCCATCGTCATGAGGGCCGAACCGATTGGCACCGCGCTTTCCAGTACTTCGCCCAGCAGCACGCGCTTTTTGTCACGCGCCACCTGGCCGACCAGACCCTCGCCCACCTTGAACGTCTGCGGGTGTCCGTCCACCGGGTGATCGGCGTATGACGCGACCAGATTCAGCGTTGGCCTTTCCGCCGTTTCCATTTGGTAGATGACACCCAACTGCGCGTTCACCAGAGGCGTCAATTCGGAGAGCAGGATACGGCCCACGGTGGCGAGGTCGCGCTGGCCCTGCAGCATGTTGGTGAACTTGGCGAGGTTCGTCTTCAGCCAGTCCTGCTCGGTGTTCTGCTCGGTCGTAAGGCGCAGGTTTCCGATCATGGTGTTGATGTTGTCTTTGAGCTCGGCCACTTCGCCGCGCGCATCCACCTGAATAGACCGGGTGAGGTCCCCTTTGGTAACCGCGGTTGCCACTTCCGCGATGGCACGCACCTGTGTTGTCAGGTTTGCGGCGAGCAGGTTCACGTTGCCGGTGAGGTCCTTCCAGGTGCCCGACGCGCCGGGCACGTTGGCCTGACCGCCCAGACGGCCTTCCACGCCCACCTCGCGCGCCACCGTGGTCACCTGATCGGCGAAGATCGCCAGCGTGTCTGTCATGTTGTTGATGGTTTCGGCGAGCGCGGCCACCTCGCCTTTCGATTTCACGGTGAGATTTTGCTTGAGGTCGCCGTTGGCGACGGCCGTCACCACCTTCACGATGCCGCGCACCTGTTCGGTGAGGTTTGCCGCCATCACGTTCACGGTGTCGGTGAGATCTTTCCAGGTGCCCGCCACGCCCGGCACGGCGGCCTGACCGCCGAGGCGGCCTTCCGTGCCCACTTCGCGGGCCACGCGCGTCACCTCCGACGCGAACGCGTTCAGCTGGTCCACCATCGTGTTGATGGTGTTCTTCAGCTCGAGAATTTCACCCTTCACGTCCACGGTGATT
>DATIEM010000077.1:0-3772 GCA_035455725.1 Rhizomicrobium sp.
GCTCGCCCGCCCTTCTCATCGAGTAGAGGACCATGAGGGGTAAGAGCATGCTTTCGATCCTTTCCATGCGGTACCTGCTGCGGCGGACGCGAACCATCCGCCAGGACGAGCGTGGCGTAACCGCCGTGGAGTTCGCGATCATTGGCCCCATCCTGGTCGGGATGTTCGTCTCGATCGTGGATCTGGGACTGGGATTGTACAACCAGGTGCAGCTCGCGAACGCTGCACAGGCGGCTGCGGATTATGCCATGCAGAAGGGCTACAACAGCGACGCCATGACGACCGTCGCCAAGGCTGCCACGCGGCTGACCGGTTTGACCGTGACCAATTCGCAGTTCTGCGGCTGCCCATCGTCCAGCGGCGTGACCACCACCACCTGCGGCTCGAATTGCAGCGACGGCCTGACGGCGGGCACCTTCGCGCAGATCACCGCCACGAAGGATTACAGCACATTGCTCCAATATCCGGGGTTGCCCGCCACATTCCACCTGAGCGAAACCTCCCTGGCGCGCACGCAATGATAAGGGTCCGCAAGCTCGCCAGAGATACGCACGGCGCGACCGCGGTCGAGTTCGCCTTTACTGCGCCGCTATTCATGGCGCTAATTTTCGGCATCATCGAAGCCGGCCTTGCGTTGTGGGCGCAGTTCGGCCTGCAAAACGCGGTAGAAGCCGCCGCGCGTTGCGCCTCCGTAAATACGACAACCTGCTCGGGCGCCACGGCCATCGCCAGTTACGCGGCCAGCAACACACTGGGCGTTACAATCCCAGCTTCGTCATTCGCGTTCAGTCAGCCGAGCTGCGGCAACCAGGTGTCGGGCACGTACAATTACGCTTATCTCACCCACTTCTTCGGCGCGACAAGAGTGACGCTGAGCGCGCAATCCTGCTTTCCGAATATCAACGCGGGCGGCTGATTGGGAGTACCGCGTGTAACGTTTCGGCGCGGTATCGTTTGAATTGTGCCAAACATATACAATCAAGGTTTGCTGCTTGTTAATGCTCGGGACGGAAGTGTGTCGACTTTCAGAATGGGTCCATGCATGTAAACGGCAGTAGAAGATCCAGGTTGGGTGTTATGGGCTGGCGCTTCATTTCAAGGCAAACGATTTCAAAAACGGTGTCGGGGCGCCGACTGCTCAGCCGCTTCCGGCGCGACCAGGCCGGCAATTATGCCATCATCACGGCGATGGCGATGCCCGTGTTCGTCGGCATAGCGGCTTATGGAACCGAGATCGGCGTGCTGCTGCACAGGCAGAAGGTGATGCAGCACGCGGCCGATTCCGCGGCCGTGACCGCCGCGGTCGCGGTCGTCACCGGAGCCAACGATCACGGTGCTGTCCAGGCTAAAGCAGTGGCCGCCAGCTACGGCTTTGCGGCTTCCGGCGGCCCTGTCGGCGGCAACGCCGGCCTCGCATCTTCTGTCACCATCAACTCGCCGCCGAGCACCGGCCCGAACGTAAGCAACCAGGCGGCGATCGAGGTCATAATCACACAGCCGCAGGCGCGACTGTTCACCTCCATTTGGGGTTCGGGCAAATATACCTTGGGTGCCCGTGCCGTGGCGATACCGCAGGGGAAACCGTGCATTCTGGCGTTGAACAGGACCGCGAGCGGCGCCTACAGCCAGCAGGGAACGCCGAGCGTCAATCTCATCAACTGCTCGGTGATCGACGATTCAAGCGATCCCAACGCGCTGAACCTTGGCGGCTCTGCACAGCTTTCGACCACATTTGTCGGCGTGGTGGGCGGCATCTCCGGAGGCTCGGGCATCACCGCAACGTACGGGACGACAACAGGGTACCATTATACGGCGGATCCCTATGCCAGCTCCTCGTATCCGTCGTACAGCGGCTGCGATAAACACAATTACTCCACACACAACACGGTGACCCTCTCGCCAGGGGTCTATTGCGGCGGCATCGACCTGCAATCTTCGGCGTCCGTGACTCTCAATCCGGGAATCTATTACCTGGACGGCGGCAGCCTTTCGATGTCGGGGCAATCGACGCTGAAGGGAACGGGTGTCACCCTCGTCTTCACCTCATCCAGCGGCAACGGCTACGCCACCGCGAACATTACGGGCGGCGCGACGATCAATCTGACGGCACCGACCAGCGGTCCGACTTCCGGCATCGCCGTCTTCGGCGACAGGAGCATGCCGGTGGGCACAACGTTCAAATTTGCCGGCGGCGGTACCCAGACGGTCAGCGGCGCGGTCTATCTTTCAAAGGGTGCCGTGCAATGGGCCGGCAACTCTTCCGCCTCCGATAAATGCACGCAGATCGTCGCCGACACGATCCAGATGGTCGGTACCAGCGCCTTGCAGGTCGACTGCAAGGGTTACGATGTCAAAATGATCGGCAATCCGGCACTGCTGATCGAATAGAGGTGGGTAGCGCGTCGCGGATTGGTTAGGCGGATCGCATCTCCCAACGTTTGGCGGACGCGACCCCGACGGCGATGAGAAACACCGCCAGGAGCCCAACCACGATCACCGCCCCTGTCGGCCAATCATACAGTGCCGAGGCAATCAGGCCGAGCAGGTAGCCCGCGACACCGGTGACGTAACCAATGCCCAGCTGCCAGCGCTCTGGGAACCGTCGCGCGGCCAGCGCGGGAATGATCAGGCTCGCGAATACCAGATACACCCCGACCAGCTGCACCGATTGCGTCACCACCAGCGCAAACAGAATGTAGAACCCGATCTGCCCCAGCCGCGCCCGGATGGTGAACCACAGGGCGAGCAGCACGGCGTAAAGGACGGCGACCGGTATCAGGCTCGACGGGGACACCCATAGAATCTGCCCGACCAGCAAATCCTTCAGATGCTCGCCGCCGTGCGGATTGTTGGCGAGGATCAGCAACTCCACGCACGCGGCCACCACGAACAGCACGCCGATCAGCGCCTCCTGCACCTCTGGCCATTTCTTCTCGGTCCAGGTGAGCACGAGCGCGCCCACCAATGCCGCGATGACGGCGGCCGCCTGCACCCGCCAGCCTTGCGGCTCGAAGCCCAGGGCATCCGCAGCCGTCACGCCGAGCCCCGCAACTTGCGCAATCGCCAGATCGATGAAGACGATGCCGCGATTAAGCACCTGCTGACCTAGCGGGACGTGCGTCGCCAACACTAGCAATCCCGCGAGAAAGGCGGGGATCAGAATATTGATTTCGATATTGCCGAGGCTCATTTCTTGAGACCTCCGACCAGGCGATGGATGGTGTCCTCGTAAAGGCTGAACAGGTCCTTCGCGCCCTCTGTGCCGCCGACCGTGAACGGCAGCACGACAGCGGGAATGCCCGCTTTCTCGCTGATGAATGTCGAAGGCCGATCGTCCTCGTACGCAGCGCGGATCACGAACTTCGCCGGCTGCTGCTGCAATTTCTGGAGCACTTCCGCCAGATAGCCGCTTGACGGCGGCACGCCCGGCTTGGGCTCAAGCGGCACCACTTCGTGCAGGCCCAGCCAGTTCTCCATGTAGATCCAGGCATGATGCTGCACGGCGATAGGGATGCCTTTCAGCGGCGCGGCTTCGGCCGACCATTTCGCGATCGCCGCGCTGAAGCGCTTGGCGAAATCCGCCTCGCGGGACTGGTAGTATGCGGCGTTGGCCGAATCGAGTTGTGCAAAGCGCTGCGCTAGCGCCTTCGAAACTGTCAGCATCATGCGTGGATCGGTCTGGATGTGCGGATTGCCGGCGGCATGGATGTCGCCCTGCGCACGGTCGAGGCTGGTGGGCTGCTCCAGCAGGTGCACATAACGGGTGCCCTCG
>DATIEM010000078.1:0-15461 GCA_035455725.1 Rhizomicrobium sp.
GGCGAGCACCCGCTGGTGGGTGAAGTCTGCGGCATCGGGCTGATCGGGGCCATCGAGTTGGTGGCGGACAAAGAGAGCAAAGCCAGCTTCGATCCCGCGAAGTTCGTGGCGCCGACGGTGTTCAATTTCGCGCAGGAGGAAGGCGTGATCACGCGGGCCACCATCGGCGATCGCATCGCCTTCTGTCCGCCGCTCATCATCACGCAAAGCGAAATCGATGAACTGTTCGACCGTTTCACCCGCGCGCTTGATCGCGGGCTGGACTGGGTGAAACGCCAAGGTTTGTTGCAGTAGAAAATTGCGTTTGCCCGGATTCGCGGAACGCGGCTGCGACTCACCCGTTAATATCTATGGCGCACGCCGCAAAACCGAGTGCCTTGAAACGGCAATGATCGAAAGATCGCGCGGTTTGTGGTGTGCGCCGTGCTATCCGGACAATCAGGAGTTCAGTCATGGCTGGTCCCTTTGCTTTAAAGCCGCTGCCGTGGGCCGAGGACGCGCTCGCGCCGACCATTTCCGCCCGCACGATTTCCTTTCACTATCACAAGCACCACAAGGCCTACGTCGATAAGCTGAACAAGCTGACCGACGGTACCCGTTACGCCGGCATGCCGCTGGAGCAGATCGTGCAGGCCACCGCCAGCGGCAAGGATGCAAAGGACAGGCAGATCTTCAACAACGCCGGCCAGGTCTGGAACCACGATTTCTTCTGGCGCTCGCTTACGCCTCAGGGCGGCAAGCCGGCGGGCAAGCTGCGGGACTGCATCGAACGGGACTTCGGCGGCACCGACCAGATGATTGAGCAGCTGGCGGAAGCCGGCAAAACGCAGTTCGGCTCGGGCTGGGCGTGGCTGTGCTCGCACGACGGCAAGCTCACCGTCGAGAAAACCCCAAACGCAGAAAACCCGATGGCGAAAGGCATCAATTGCCTGCTGACCGTCGATGTCTGGGAGCATGCCTATTACCTGGACTACCAGAACGAGCGGCCGCGCTATCTGCAGGAAGTGCTGGGCAAGCTGCTGAACTGGAGTTTCGCAGCGGAGAATCTGGATCGGGAATCCGAGCCGGTGCGCGCCGCAGCCTAAGCAGGTGTGTTTGCAAAAAGAAAGGGCGGGAGCGAACACTCCCGCCCTTATTCGTTTTGTCAATGCGTATTCAGAAAGCCGCGACGCCATTGGGCGTGCCAAGGCCCGAGGGGCCGTCATAGCCCACTTTGCCGGTGCACAGATACGAGCCGCCGCAGCTGCCATTGCTGCCGGAGGTGACATCGAACAGCGCGCCCGTGTTGTTGTAGGGGTTGCTGCCGTAGTTCACCGAGCCGCCGTTGACGCCGTAGACGCCGGCGATGAGCGGCGCGGCAACGCTGGTGCCGCCGAACACGAGCCAGCCCGAGCGCGTGGCGCTGACCGGCCCGTACACGGCAACGCCGGTATTCGGATCCGCAACCGCGGAAACATCTGCGACGGTGCGCTTCGAGCAGCTCGCGTCATGCTGCCAGGTCGGCTTCGCATACACCGTGCTGCAGCCGCTGCCCGCGCCCGACCAGACGGTTTCGTTCCAGCCGCGGCTGCTGCCGTCGCGCACGAGATGCGTGCCGCCGACCGCCGTCACGTGCGGCGAAGAGGCGGGAAATTCCACGCCGTAGCCGCTGTCGCCGGAGCTCACCGTGATGGCGATGCCGGCGTGTTTGTATGCGGACTCGTAACCCGTGGTGCCCGCCTCGCCGCCGCCATAGCTGTTGCTGATGGCATGTGCGCCTTTGCTGGCGGCGGTGTTCTCCGCAGTCGCCAGGTTGGAATACGACGCGGTGTTCGCCTCGATGAGATAGATCTTGCAGTTCGGACACATCGCGCTGGCCATGTCGAGGTCGAGCGCGGATTCCTGCGCCCAGCCTGTGTTTTGCGCCGGATAGCTGCCCTGCACGCCATTCTGGTTCAGCTTCTTGAAGCATCCGTTCGCGGTGGTGCAGGCGGGAAGCCCAAACTGCGTGCGATAGGTGCCCAGGTCGCGTTCCGCATTGGTGTAGCCATAAGCATCCACGATCGCGATGATCGTCGAGGAGCTGCCGCTGCCGGTGACCTTGTAGGCGCTGCGCAGATCCGACGGTCCGTAGCCGGAAACCGGCGGCTGTTTCGTCGCCAGCGCGTGGCCGGCGGCATCGGTCACGATATGTGCATGGCAATGGGCGACATGACCGACGGTCATGGCGCATGCGGCGCGGTGATAGGTATTGCCCGACATCAGCACCGGCCCGGTAAGGGCCTGGGCGCCGGAAATGAGGGCAAACGCGGCGAGCGCAGACACAAGGCCGCCGGTCAGAACACGATACATCGAATTCCTCCTCTGGAATGACGGTGATGGCGCACAGATTTGTTGAGGGACTGCTCCCCGCCAGCGGACTACCAGAATTGTTCCGTCAGTGGGAGTGCAAAGAAAATGTTGATGTAAGACGTCTTAAAATTGGGACGCAATATTGCCGAAAGTGGTCAAACAAAAACCGGGGCAGGAAGCCATCTGCCTCCCGCCCCGAAATGCTCAAAAGATACAGTTGGATCAGAACGCCACGCTGCCGTTTGGCGTCCCGAGACCCGTTGGGCCGTCATAGCCGGCCTTGGCGGTGCACAAATACGAACCGCCGCAATTGCCGTTGCTGCCGGACGTCACGTCGAACAGCGCGCTGACGTTGCCGTAGGGATCGCCGCCGTAATTCACCGATCCGCCGTTGGCGCCATAAATGCCGCCGATCAGAGGAGCCGCGACGCTGGTGCCGCCGAATATCATCCAGCCGGGAATCTGGCTCAGATTCGCCGGTCCGTAGACGGCGACACCCGTCGCCGGATCGGCAACGGCGGACACATCGGCAACCGTCCGCTTCGAGCAGCCAGCATCATGCTGCCAGTTTGGTTTTGAATAGACGGTGCTGCAGCCGCTGCCGGCGCCGGCCCAGGCTGTTTCACTCCAGCCGCGCGAACTGCCGTCACGCACCAGATGCGTGCCGCCGACCGCAGTGACATGCGGCGAGGAGGCAGGGAACTGCACGCCATAGCCGGAATCGCCGGAGCTGACCGTGATCGCCACGCCGGAATGGTTGTACGCCGACTCGTATCCGTTGGTGCCGGCTTCTGCACCGCCGTAGCTGTTGCTGATCACATGAGCGCCAAGGTTGGCCGCCGTGTTCACCGCAGTGGCGAGACTGCCGTAGCTGCTGTTGGCTGCCTCGATCAGGTAAATCTTGCAGCTCGGGCACATGGCGCTTGCCATGTCCAGATCCAGCGCGGATTCCTGCGCCCATCCGAGATCGAAGGCGGGCAACCCTTTCTTGCTTCCGTTTTGATTGAATTGGGCGAAGCAGCGGTTCTTTTTCGTGCAAGGCGGCAGCCCGAAATTCTTGCGGTAAACTTTGAGATCCGCGGCTGCGTTCGGATAACCGTAGGCATCGATGATCGCGATGATGGTCGACGAGTTGCCCTGGGCTGTGACGTTGTAGGCGCTGCGCAGATCGGACGGGCCCAATCCGCCCACCGGCGCTTCGGCGCTCTGTTTCAGCGCGCCGGCCGAATTCGTCACCACGTGGGCGAAGCAGCGGGCCGCATGCCCGACGGCCAGGCCGCAGACGGCCTTATGATATGTGTTTCCGGAGCGCTGGACCGCAGTGTCCTGGTCCTGTGCAGCGGCCGAGAGCGCAAGCGAAACGATAGCGGCGGACGTAAGCCCACCCAACAATACGCGATACATTATAGAGATCCTCCCTTGCCGGGGCAGGCAGCGCCTGCTCCGCGTTCACATCAACATGGATGGTTTTGAAAGGCCGCCCTGTGGACGACGGCGCGGGCTATAACAGATCGCGCGGAATGGTTCCAGTGTTCACAGAATTTTTTTCACGCCTCAAATGCGAATAACATATGTTGAAACGGGGGCGAGCCGCACGAGAATCCTGCGCTTATGCTTTCGATTCGCGTTCTTTAGCCGATTCAATCGCGGCGCGAAAGGAAATGGGATCGGCGATATCGGGCAGCACGATGGCATCGATTCCCGTGCCCTCGATGCGCAAATGACCATAACCCAAGATACGGCCCCACAGATTTTGTACGACGCGCACGCCTTCGATGTTGTGCAGCGCAAGCTCGTTGGTTGTCAGCGTGAAGAGACCTGTCTTCTCCACAAAACGGTGCGTGGTGACGCCGATCTCGGTTGTCCAGCGCTTCAGTTCGCGCCGGAAAAAGATGTAGAAGCCGATCAGCACGAAGGCCAGAAACACCAGCGCCAGCACCGATTTGAAAGTGTACCACCAGTGGAAATGCGCCTTGGCGACGACCTCCTCGCCCGCGCCCAGCGACTTTTCGATGTAGCCCGCCATTCGCTACTCCGCCGGCATCTGCAGCCGCTCCGGTTGTGAGTGGGGTTCCTTCGCAGTGTTTTCGCGAAGGCGCGCCTGCAGCAGGGTGCCGAAGGCGATGAGCGAAAACAGCGCTGCGAGCACATGTTCCGTCTCCAGCTTCAGGCGGTACTGGCCCCAGTTGGCGGGAAGGGTTGCGGCTGTCCAGCTGGCCAGCACGTGATTCACCGGCGCGTTGAAGAGGAAGAAATAGAGGATCATCGACAGGTAGCACGCCGCCGCGATCAGATAGGCGTGGCTGTGTTCGGGATCGCGCCGGGTAACGAGGAAAAGCACCACGCACGAAACCAGCGCCAACGCTTCCACTGGCCCGTAGAAGCCGCTCAGCACGGGAGAAAGATGCTGCTGCAGCGACAGCCACACCGGACCATCAAGCGAGAGCTTCGAGGGCAGCTCCAGCAGGTTGGCGATCGGCACCGTGGTGGCCAGGAAGGCGATGATCAGCACCAGTGTGCGGAAGAATTTCACGCGGCTACTCCCTCACCAGACGCCCCGACCCAACCCGCGCCCGGCCGAATCAAAGCGGATTGTGAGAGGCGGCTCAAGCCCAAACCTTGGCCGTGGGACGTGCACGAGGCCGGAAGGGCGGTTTACCGCCGTGGCCGGCTCTGTTTCGGCCCGGCATAGTCCGCCACCACCGGCGCTTCGGCGTCGGTGGCATAGCCGCGGTAGAGCCCAAGCCGGTTCCAGTCCATCGCCACGTTGCCGTCGCGGTCCACGCCGATCAGCCCGCCGTCGGCATCCTTAAAGGCGGCGAGCCGGCTGTGGATGTCCGCCCTCATCGCGCTGGCCAGCGGCTGATGCGCGTAGCGCACGCGGTCGGCGACATCCTTCGCCACCGACAGCCTTATGAAATATTCACCATGTCCGCTGGCGGAGAGGCCGACCCGATCGTCCGCATACGTACCAGCGCCGACGATTGGGGTATCGCCCACGCGGCCAGGCACCTTGGCGTCGTAGCCGCCGGTGGAGGTGGCCGCCGCAATGTGGCCGCAACGATCGAGCGCGGCCGCGCCGACAGTCCCATGTTCCGGTGAAGCAGGCTTCGCGGCCACAGCCTTGATAAAGTAACTGTCAGGCACACTCTCGGCGCCGAGACGCTTCGCGAACGCCTCGCCGCGATCGCCCACCATCAGCGCATGGCGGCCGTTTTCCATTACCAGCCGGGCGGCATGAACGGGATTCTTGATGTGCAGTAGGGAGGCCACGGCGCCGGAGCGCATCCCGTCGCCCGCCATGATCGCGGCATCGGTTTCGACAATTCCCCTTTCGTTGGCGATGGCCCCCCGTCCCGCGTTGAACAAACCGGAATCTTCGAAGCTCCGCACGATTGCTTCCACCACATCGAGGCTGCTGCCGCCGCGGCCAAGTTCGGCCCGCGCAGCGGCGAGCGCCGTGTGCATCGCTTCGAGCCGGCCGGGATTGTCCACCCGCTCGCTGATTTCGCCGCCATGCACCGCGACGGCGAAGTGGATATTGGCCGTGCATGCTGCCTGCGCGGCGCTGACGGGTGTGGCGATCAGCGCCACGCCCGCGAAGGCGAGCCCTGCAGATAAGGACAAACGAATCATCATCGACTTCACTCTCGAACGGATCACGTATGCATCTTGGCCCGCTGGCGGCAAACGCCTTTTTTTCGCCTCAAGGATGATTTTGGCCCGTAAAATCCCGTTTCGGAGAGTTATCGGTGGCTTACCGGATTTTCGGGTAGCGGGTGCATCGAGTGCACGGCTGGCAGCACTCTGCCCGGGCGCAAATGCTCGACCGAAAATCGCAGATCGGATTTGCAGCAGCACCACCTATTCCCACAGGGGGCCTTACCGATGTCCAGTTCGATTCAATACAAGGAATTTGTGATCACCCCGTGGGCCGATGGTCCCACCTTCCGCTGCTCGATTGTCCACCAGCGTGGCCGCCCATTTGTCGTGGGGCGCGGCATGAAAAGCGAGTTTCGCACCACGCAATTCGCGACGGAGGCGGATGCCATCCGCAACGCAAAGCTGATAGCGAGCCTGGCGACGGCACGAAAATAGCGGGATGGAAACAGAATCTGCGATGAGCGAACGACAGCTGCGCGAGGCGGAGGGCAGCGTCACGCGGCAGCGCGATCTGATAAACCAGCTGCGTCAGCAGGGGCAAGAAACGGCGGAAGCAGAACAGTGGCTTGCCAGGCTGGAAGCTCTCGTCGCGGAGTACCGGACCGGCTATCTTCGATCGTGAGCCGGTTTTGCACCCTCCATAAGCCGCAGGCTCATTATGAGCAAGTGGCAGAACTGCGGGATATACTTGCGAGCGGGTCTGGCCGTTTCGTTCGGCATCGGGCCAACCGGAAGGGGACATGACGCTACCGCTGGACGAATTGCAGGCCATGCTCGCGAACCATCAGCAGAAGCTGGCGGCCATCCGGCAATCCATTGCGCAGGCCAATGATGCCGAGCGGCGGGAGATGCTGCAGCGGGTCGCCGCCGCTTCTGAGAAGCTTGCGGAAGCCATTCAGACCGAAATCGATTCCGTCGAACGGCGGCAGGCGAATTAGCGCACGCCACCGCTCGGTTGATCGACGGTGCGATCAATGCCGCTTGTGTCGCGCCGCGCGATGGTGCTTCGGCCCACCCTGCGCCCAATCCACCAGCCGCTGGTAGATGTAGGACTGGAACGGGTGCTTCGTGCGGTTCACCGCCTGCGTCTTGCCGATCAGCGCCCCGCTCAGCGGGATATAGAAGTCGCGGTAGGTGTAGCCCACGTTTTCGAACGCCACCAGGAACGCCTGCTGCGAGTCCCACTGCTGCAGCTGTCCGGGCGTCTGGATGGCCGCCTTCAGGTCGGCCACCGTCCAGTTCGGATTGTTCTTGTCGGCGTTGACGTTGTGGCCGTCGTAGGTGAACGGCTGGAAGACAATGAGATTGTCCATGTTGAGGGGCGACATGGCGTTTTCCGCATTCAGCATGCCCCAGCCATAGACCGGGTCCACGCCTGGCGCGCCGAGATCGGTCGCCGATTGCAGCACGATCTGCACCGTCTCGTCGGCATATTGCTTGAGCCACGGCCAGCGCGTCTGCAGCATCGCCACCGTTCCGCTCACCAGCGGCGCGGCATAGGAGGTGCCGGTCATGCGGGTCGAGCTGCCCTGGTTGTCCTGCACCAGCATCAACTCGCCCGGCGCCACCACGTAGCGATACTTGAGCTTGTTCTGCTCCTGGCAGGCGCCGTTGACGATGATGCAGGCTTCGCCCGGCGTGTTTGAGAAACGCGAGATCTGGTTCGCCGGCCCGGCGGAGCCGACCAGGATGAGATTGTTCGGCGCGCTATAGCCATCCGGCCAGCCGACATTTTTGGTTTGCGCCGCGCCATCGTTGCCTGCCGCCTTTACCAGCACGTAGTTGTGGTTCTTGTCGTTCAGGGAAGCGGAGGTGAGGATCGCGCCCCATTCGCTGGAAAGCACCTGTCCCGGCGTTCCCAGCGAGGCGTTCATCACCGTGGCGTGCTGGTTATAGAGCTTCAGCATGCCCCTTGTGATCTCCGGCGCGCTGGCCGCTCCGGATGAATCGAACGGATTGTAGACGCGGACGCTGGATTTCGGCGCCACGCCCATGACGCCCGCATTGTCTTCCATGGCGGCCATCAGGCTCGCAGCAGCGGGGCCGTGGTCGTTCGCATAGGCCTGATTGTCACCGATGAATTTGAAATTCGCCACGTCGGAATAGTTGCGGCTGCTGAAGGCGTCCAGTGCGCCCATCGAGACGCTGCCCGGCGCGGCCGCCTGCACCAGCTGCGGCGACCAGTGCGCCGCCGCCATCCACCAGTCAACGTGATCGAGATTGGTGCCATCCATCGTGCGGTCGTAGAGATTCATATAGAAGGCGGAGCGCTGCTCCGCGTTGACGAACGGCAGTTCGAGGATGTTGAGGTCGATCTGGAATTTCGTCAGCAGGTCTGTCAGCAGCTGCGTGATTTCGCTGCCCCAGAAGGTGACAACCTCGAGCGTGAAACTCGTCAGATCCAGCAGCAGCTGCAGATAATTGAGCGAATGGGCGTTCTGCAGCGCGGTCCACAGATTGTTGATGCCGCCCCATTGCGGGCCATTGGCCTGCCAGTAGGGGAACACCGTCGGCAGGAACTGGCCTTGCGTATACGGATTAACGGTGCCCCAGAAGGGATCGATGTCGCCGTAGAACGGCTCGCTCTGGCCAATGAACGGGTTGATGTCGCCCCAATAGGAGTGTGGGTCGCCCCAGAAGGGACTCGTCTTGCCGTAAGCCGGATCGGCGTTGCCGACATCGGAGAATGGGTTGATGTCGCCGTAGTAAGGATCGACATTGCCGCCGTTCACGCCATAAGAATTGTCGATCGGTCCGCCCTGGTCCTGTTGCTTCGCGACGGCGACATTGCAGGCCATCGCCAGCGAAACCGAAATTGCGGTGGTCAGGAGCCATTGGCGGAGCATGTCGGCCTCACATCGCTCAAATCTTGCGTGCGCGCCGGCAGCATCGGCGCCGCGGCCTAATGAAATTTAAATTCGAGGCGCAATGGAAATAGCTTGATAATCTCTGGCTAACGTCCGGTTTACTGCAACGCCCGTGCGTCGTCGTAAATGCGCCGATTCAGGACGCCAGCGCCGCCGGCATGGTTACGCCGGCGTCAACCATGCGCGTCCGGGGAAGGTGCACGCGGGCGATGGTTCCCCGCTCCCGCCCACGCTCCAGCGTGAAGCGGCCGCCGTGCAGCTCGGTCAGCGTTTTGGCGATGGGAAGGCCGAGGCCCACCCCGCCATGGTTGCGGGTGTAGCGATCGTCGCCCTGTCCGAACGGCTCGAGAATGAGATGGAGCTCTTGTTCGGGAATGCCGGGCCCGTCATCCCGCACGATGAGATCGACGCCGTCTGGCGCCACCTCGCTGCGGATATCGATGTGCCCTTTTTCGCCGGTGAACTTAACGGCGTTCGAAAGCAGATTGGTGAGCACCTGGCGCAGCCGCGTTTCATCGCAGCGCACGGCAAGCGCGCGCTGCACGCCATCGAGCGTGATCGTCTTGCGGGCGACGGCAGCGCCGCTCAGCTCCGCCACCGCGCCTTGCACCAGATCGTCGAGCGTCACCACATCCTCGCGCAAGGTGAGCCTGCCCGCCTCGATGCGCGCCATGTCGAGCACGTCATTGAGGTTGGAGAGCAGGTGCCGCCCGGCTTCCAGAATGTTGCCGGCGTAATCGGTGAGCTTCTCGCGCGCGGGCTTGCGCATCAGCAGTTCGGAGAAGCCGATAATGGCGTTGAGCGGCGTGCGCAGCTCATGGCTCATGTTGGCGAGGAAGTGACTCTTGGCGCGGTTGGCCTGCTGCGCGGTTTCCATCGCGAGGCGCAATTGCGATTCCACTTCCGCCCGCCGCGCGATTTCGTGGTCGCGCTCGGCCAGGGTGCGGAGCAGTTCCGTGTTCTTGCGGCTGATGTCGTCGCGGTGGCGGTGCACCAGCGCATGCCGCCATGTGATCCATGTGATCACCGCCAGCGCGGCCGCAAGCAGCATCAGGAAGGTGATGGTCTGCATTGCTGCCCGCGATTCCCGCAGGCGGATGTCGCGCTCGAGCTTGGCGGACTGCAGCTGCGCGATTTCGAGCTGCTGGGTGGCGAAATCGAACTGCGCGCCGAGCAGGGCGAGGTTGGCGGAAGCGACGAGCGAGCGTCCCTGATCGTCCAGCCGCTTGAAAGCATAGAGATGGGCCAGCGCCAGCGGCATGTTGCCGGCCGCGCGATAGACCGTGTAGGCGATCTCGTGCGTGTCGCGGAACGGCGCGTTGGTTTTTGCGAGATCGACACCCTGGAAGGCGCGGTCGAGGTCGGCAGCTGCCGCGCGTGTCGCGCCTCTGCGATATTCGATTTCCGCTTTCACGCCCCAGACGAAGCGGACGGAGTCGCGGTCGCCGGATTTTTCCACCAGCCTCAGGGCGCGGGCTGCTGCCTGATCGGCATCTCCAAGGTCGTCCTGCTTGGCGTAAACGAAAGCAAGATTGGTAAGGATCGTGCCCTCGAGAAACGGACTCTTCAGCGATTCTGCGATCTTCAGCGCATTGCGGAAGTTTGCGACCGCCTCGTCATAGCGCGCCAGTTGCAACTGAGCGAACCCCAGGTTGTTGTCCGCTGTCAGCAGCAGCGCGGGGTCGCCGGCATAGGCCTGCGAGGCCTTGCGGTAATAGCTGATCTCGCGCTCGAAAGCGTGCGCCTTGCCGTAGATGCTGCCGAGCCCCTGCAACGCCATCGACTGGCTGCGCGCATTCCCCACCCGCACATAAATCTCGTAGGCCTTCTGCAGGCTCTTCAGCGCCAGCGCGATGTCGCCGGTGTCATTGGCAATGCGGGCGCGGGCAAGCTCCACGTCGCCGTCGAGCTTGGTGGTCCTGCCGTCGCTCGCGGAGAGGGCGGCGGCCTTGTCGAGCGCCTGGCGCGCTGCCGGCACGTTGTGCAGGCGGGTCTCTGCTTCCGCTGCGAGCCACCAGCCGGTGGCGGCGCCCTGCGCATAGCGCCTGGAGGCGCGGCGCTGTTCGGCAAATTGCGCGGCGGCGCGCGCGCGGGCGAGGGCGGTGGCCGGATCGGCCATCATCGCCTTTTTGGATTGAGCGACGAGCCGGTCGAAGGGTTGCCAGTCGTCGCTTGCCGCCGGCGAGGCGGTGGTGGCGGGTGCAATTGCGGCCAGTGCGAGCAGCAGGAGCGGCACGGCGCAGGCGAGTACCGCGCGACTAGGCCACGCTCCTGGCCGCGCAGGTGCATGGGCGCCGCCGGCCGACGCCGCCTGTCTCTGCCACTTAGCCGATACGGCCTGCACCGCGCGCTTGTCCCCTTCGGCCCGCCGGCGCTCCCGACAGGCCAAATTCCGCGGGCGATTGTCCCAAAAACTGCTTTATGCCCCGTAAAGGCTGCCGCGAAGCACGCGCCAGCGTGTTCGCAAAAAGAAACGAAGCAGCCGTGAGGCTGTTCGCGAACAAAGAAGCATGCGCGAGCTTCCCGGCTGCGGGCCCGGTGATCTTGCGGCCGTTAGTTGCTGCTCACCCGAAACACGACACCATCGCCGGCGCTGCCGCCGTTGGCCGTCGTTCCATAAAGCACGCCGTTCTTGCCTTTGATCAGGCCGGCGTACGGATTGGCGCCGTCGCTGCCGTTGAAGCTGTGAAGAATGGTTTTGCGCCCATCGAGCGTAAACTTGAACACCGTCCCGCAGTCGCAGCTGTCGCCGCCGCTTCCGGTGGTGCCGTAAAGCGTGCCGCCAATCCGCATCAGGTCTGCTTGCGGCTGCGCGCCATCGGCGCCTCCGCTGAAATCGTGCAGGACAGTCTCTGTCCCGTCGCTTGCCAGCTTGAACAACACGCCCTGGTTTGCCGCGCCTCCGAGGAGGGTCGTTCCATACAGATTTCCCGCTTTGTCGCGCAGGAGGCGGCCGATCGGCCGGGCGCCATCGCTTCCGCTGAAGCTGTGGAGCGTGACGAGAGTGCCGGATGGCAGCAGCTTGAAAACGGTGCCGGAATTGTTCGCGCCGCCGAAAAACGTTGTGCCGTAGAGGTTGCCCGCCCTGTCCCGCTCGAGCCTGGCGGCGGGGTCCTCGCCGTCGCTGCCGACAAAGGTGTGCAGCACCTTAAAGCTTCCATCCTGCGCGAGACGATAAATCGTTCCGTGGTTTTGCCCGCCGAGGCTGCTCGCGATGCCATAGAAATTGCCTTGCGAGTCGTGGATCAGGCGGCCCCTGGGAAAATTGCCATCGGAGGCCGGATTGAAATGGTGGAGCACGGTTTCGGCGCCGTCGTCCTCCAGCCTGAACAGGACCCCGCCGCCGTAGGCGCCCCCGTCCGTCGTGCTGCCGTACAATTTGCCGGTGATCGGGTCTGTGGTGAGGCCGGCTTGCGGACCGTTGCCGTCGCTATAGTTGAAGATGTGGAGCACCGTCTCGCTGCCGTCCAACGCCACCCGGAAGACGACGCCCGGCCCCAGCAGTCCGCTGTCGCCGCCGTACTCCGTCGTGCCGTAGAGATTTCCCTTGCGCAACAACAGGGTGCTGATGGGATGCGCCCCGTCATGCAATCCGCCGACGAAATTGTAGAGGACCTGATAATCGGCGGACCTGGCGCTTTCGCTGTGACCGAAAGCGGTCAGCGGAATGACCAGCAGCAACGCGCCGCTACGGATCCTCTCTCTCAGGCTCATTCTGTTGCTCCCTAACAGCCGCCTTTCAGGCCGAACGCCGCTTTGCCGGAGTCGAATTCTTCCCCACCGTAGACCTGGTCGTAAATGCCGTTCCCGATGCTGCCGTTGCTGGCATGGGCGACGAACACCAGGCCGGCGTTCTGGGTTTCACCCTGCTGTTCAACGGTGACGGTGAAGAAATGACCGATCAGTTCGAAGGTGCCGTATGGCAGATTGCCGCCGGGGCCAGTCAGCGAAACGAAACCGCTGTGCGGAAAGCGCAGGCTGCCGTCGTCCTTCACGCTCAGGCAGTAAACCCCGTTGCCGTATTGGGAGTTCGTCACGGTGATCGGCCAGTTGCCGCTGTAGCTTGCGGCCAGCGTGGCACCGGCCGGGCCGATCAAGGAGAGGGCGGCAAAGATCGAAAGCAATTTCATGGAAAGGTCCTCGAATAAGGTGGCGCTTTCCAGCCCCCGCTGTTTTGGACGGACGCCGACCGCGACTTATTCCCCGCTCGCGAACCGCTTCGCCAAGAAGAACTTTCGAGGGGCACTTGCGCGGCTGAGTTGAGCGCGTCCGCCGACAAGTGCGGAAGCTCTCAACGCGGGCGGAGTATCTGTTCGATCCTAAGGCCGTCTTAGGCGCTGTTTCACCTGCTCTGCCAAGCGACGCCAGCCCAATGCAATCATATGAAAGCTGTTGCGCGCGACATCGTCATGGGCGATTTCCGCAGCCGCTTCCGCTTCCTCAGCTTTCCGGAAATAATCGGCATAGCGCCGGAGCAGAGTCTTTTTTTCTTGCTCTATCATCAGCCAAAAAATTTGCACCCGAAGAGTTCATGTTGAAAACGCCCAGCACACGGAAAAGCGCCCACTGGATCCCCCAGCGGCCTCGTGAGCGCGTTTCGCTGAAATCGCTTTCGTTTAGCTTGAGCTTACGACCCGGCCGATCCTTCGGGCGATCCCGTCATCGGGTCGGTTGATGCTTTGTGATTAGCGAGTCGGCCATGCGCTCATATTGCATGGCAAGCTCAACCAGTTCTTTGCGATGCTCCGGATCGATTTCGTTTGTGGCGTTCACCCGGAACTGCGAAGCCATTGAGCGATAGCGCTGCACCGCACTGAGATCATCTGTCATCACAGACCCCCCTCTGCCGACTGGCGCAATGCTACGGCGCACGCGCGCGGCCGGTCACGAGGGTCAGGGAAGACCCTCAATGCTTTTCCTGTGCATAGTTTGACAACGCGCAGCCGAGGCCAGGCGGCATCCAGGATTCGCGTTGTCACTCGTTAACTTATTCTGTGTTACTATTCGCATGAGCACGGCCCGCATCCCAAAGCGGCCTTGTTCTTCAGCGTGAGACCCCACTTGGTGACTTGCCCCGGCCGAAAGGTCGGGGTTTTGCTTTGGAAGCCGTGGGAACTGCTTCTATGGTTTATCGGCAACGGCTTTGAAACTGATTTGAGGCGAATTGCTGGCTTCGGCCGCGCGCGTGCGCCAGTCTTTCATCCATGCTGCTAATGATTGGCGCCGCGATTCTGATTTGCGCACTCGTCCTCAGCTCTGGCCGGGTGCTCAGCGCCTTCGACTCCTTGGTATATCTGGCGGTTGGAATCGCGGCGTTTCTCCTGGGCGCAGCTTCATTGCACTGGCACCTGAACGTGGGCGATCCTCTCCCCGCCTTGCCGGTTCTGACGATTGTTGCTGTCGATCTCTGGCTTTCTCAGCGGCATCATGGCGAAGCCGTTCGGGTGGCGCAGGACCGCTGCCGCGCGCCAGCCTGAAGCGCCCGCGAAGGCGTTCGCGAAGAAAAACCGAAGCGCCCGCGAGGGCGTTCGCGAAGAAAAACCGAGCCGCTTCAGTCTCTTCCTCCTGCGAAGCGGGCGTCCTACCCCGCGGTTGCGGTCCGCTCCCGCCATTTCCCCATGTCAACGCCGCGGATGAGCAGCCAACCCGCGAGCGCAAGCATCGCAATCGCCATCGGCAGCAGGAAAAGGTCCGAGGAATACGCAGGCGCCAGAATCAGCACGAAGTTTTCAACCACGAAACAGGCGCCCGCAAACGCCATCAGCACGCCGAGCCATTTCGGAAGATAGGCCGAGACGAAAATGAGATAGCCGAGCACCATCCAGCCCACGCCGTAGAACAGCGTCGGCACCATGCCGCCGACCACCGAGAATTTGAGGGAGACGAGCGCGAGCGAGTCGAGCTGGCCGGGGGAGAGCTGCAGGTAGGGGGCTGCCTTCAGGATCGGCAGAGCCGCAAAATAGAACGTCTGCGCAGAGGCAAACGCGGCTGTCGAGACGATGCGGAAGAACGCCGCGATCAGCGCCAGCTCGCGGCCGGCCGGCCTCAGCAGAAGATACAGCAGCGCGGTCAATGCCGCGTCGCAGAGGCCCTCGATCACATAAGCGGCAAAGCCCAGGCGGAACAGGAGTTGCGACTGGAGGACGTTGCCGGCGGTGGCCACAGGGTCCCTCGCAGCTATCAGCTTGGAGGGCACGTACGCTTCGCCGAAGCCGCCCGCGACCATCGTGATCAGCACGAGCACTGCGATCCACTTTGCCAGCCGCTCCGGCGGCCAGGCCTCGTGGCGAACCATGTGTTTTCCCCCGCAAAGGACGCGTCTGCAGCGAATATGGTTTGCCATGCGGCGTACTCAATAGCCGCCTACCGGAAAGCGGACAGCTCCCATCAATTGACCGCGCTGGCGTCCGGGGATTCGGGCTTATCGACGGAGGCGCGGGAATCCATATCGGGGCCCAAAGCGGGCCTGATTATGCGGCCCAGTTTTCCAGTTTCAGCTGCGGCACGCGGCTGAACTCGCCGGTGTTGTTGGTCACCAGGGTGAGCGCGGCTGCGCGGGCGTGCGCCGCAATCAGAAGATCGTTGGCGCCGATCATCGTG
>DATIEM010000079.1:0-5386 GCA_035455725.1 Rhizomicrobium sp.
TGCCGCGATAGGGCATTGGCGCGAGAAATGGCGCATCCGTTTCCACAAGCAAGCGGTCCAGCGGCACGGTTTTCAGCACGGCGCGCAGCTCTTCCGATTTTTTGAAAGTCGCGATGCCGGAGGCGGAAATTGAGAAGCCGAGCGCGAGCGCCGCATCGGCGAGGCCCTGCGTGCCGGTGAAGCAATGGATCAATCCGGTGAATGCCCCCCGCTCCATTTCTTCGTGCAAAATGGAAACGGTGTCATCCTCCGCCTCGCGGGTGTGAACGATCAGCGGCAGCCTGAGTTCGCGGGCCGCGGCGATGTGGGCACGGAAATTGGCGATCTGCATCTCCCGCGGGCTGTGATTGTAGTAGTAGTCGAGCCCCGTTTCGCCGATGCCGACCACCTTTGCGTTCTGCGCCCGCTCCATCAGCGGAGCAGCATCGCTGAGCGGCTCGACCTTTGCTTCGTGCGGGTGAACTCCGACGGAGCAGTAGACATCGTCGAACCGCTCCGCGACGGCGAGCACCCGCGGAAATTTCGCCAGCGTGGTGCCGATGCTGACGCAGACCTGCACACCGGCCTCGCGCGCGCGGGCCATCACCCCGTCCAGCTCGGGCGCGAACTCGGGAAAATCGAGATGACAATGGCTGTCGACGAGCATGGCTGACTAGCGAAGGTTGCGGGCGGCGGTCTGAATGGCGCGGGCCGAGGAGACGATTGTCTGCCGGGGCTCCAGATTCAAGGCGATGGCTCGGTCGAAGTTCGCCCGCACCTGCTCCCAGGCATCCAGCCATCGCCGCAGCCCGGCGGCGCCTTGCGTTTTCGCCTTCGCGATGACCCGCTGCTCGAGTGCGTCGATCAAAAAGCCGCCAAAGGTGGGCAGGCGGTCCGCCGACCGTCCGACGCGATCGGCGACCGCCAGCAGCGCCGGAACGTCCGCGGTTGCAGCCTCGTCTACTGCCCGCCGGGCGTCCCGCGCCAACGCGAGCGTGTCGTCATCCGAGAGCGCCAGCGCCAGGCCCAGCGAGCCGCCGGAAAGTTTTGCCAGTGCGCTGCGGTCGCCCTCACTCATCTTCGGCAAATGCTGCGCGAGTTCCTTCGCCAGCATATCTTCGCCCAGAGGCCGAAGATCGAGACGCTGGCAGCGCGAACGGATGGTCGGCAGCAGTTTCCCCGGCGCGGTCGAGAGCAGCATCAGCATGGAGCGCGCTGGGGGCTCTTCCAGCGCCTTCAGGAGGGCATTCGCGGCATTCGGATTCATGTCGTCCGCAGTATCGACAATGGCAACGCGCCAGCCGCCGGCGCCTGAGGTCATGCCGAAAAAGCCGGCGAGCTGACGGACGACATCGACCGATGTTTCAGTCATCAGCTTGCCCGATTTCGGATTGATCCCGCGCTTCAGCACCAGCAAGCCCGGGTGCGCGCCCGCGCTCACCTGCAGCGACACGGGATCGTTGGCCGCAACCGACAAATCTTCCGGTCCGGCGCCGGTGGCGCCGTAGCGCAGCAGGTAGCGCGCGATGCGATAGGCGAGCGTCGCCTTGCCGATGCCGGCAGACCCCGTGATCAGCCAGGCCTGCGGTGCCCGCCCATTGCGGACGGCTCGCGCGACGCGTTCCAGCGCCTCCCGCTGCCCAACGAGGCGAGAAGTCTCGCGCGGATGCGGAAACCCCTCCAGCCGATCGACCTCCTCGAGTTCTTCGGGCTTCAGGCGTTTTGCCATGGCTAGATTCCAAACCGCGCCGCCACAGCGCGCCAGATTTGCTGCGAAACCTGTTCCGCTGGCGCGCTGCTGTCGATCAGCACGCAGCGGTCAGGTTCGTTCTGCTCCAGTTGCTGAAAATGGGCACGCAGGCGCTCGTGAAAGACGCGATCGAATCTTTCGAAGCGGTTCTCGGCATGCTCCCGCGAGCCGATGCGCTGCATCGCCTCTTCCACGGGAACGTCCAGAATAACGGTGAGGTCCGGCCTGAACCCACCGATCGCGACCCGCTCGATCTGGCGGATCGCCTCCGGATCGGCACCGCGGCCCGCGCCTTGATAGGCAAACGTGGAATCGGTGAAGCGATCGCAGATCACCCATTTGCCGGCACTCAGCGCCGGCGCAATCGTGCGCGCCACATGATCGGCGCGGGCGGCGAACATCAGGAGCGTTTCGACGACCGGATTCCAGCGCCCGGGTTCGCCTTCCACCAGCAGCTTGCGAATTTCTTCAGCACCGGCCGAACCACCGGGCTCGCGAGTGACGATGCTATCGATGCCGTGCTCTGCCAACGTCTGCGAAAGCTGGCGCGCATGCGTCGATTTGCCGGCGCCCTCCCCGCCTTCGAGCGTGATGAAGCGCGCCGGGCCTTGCGGCGTCATTTCCCCGAATGGCCGGCAATCGCCGCGTGCAGACCGGTGAAGATGCGGCTCAGGAAGCCGGCGGCGCCGACTTCTTCTTTCGCGTACAACGGCACATTGAGTGCCGGTGCGTTCGGCGCGGTCACATTCAAGGTGGCGACACGCTGGCCTTTGGCGATTGGCGCCTTCACCGGACCCTCATAGTTGACGCTCACCTTCATGCCGGCCCGCGCTTCCGGCGTGAGCGTCACCGCGAGTTCCTTGCCGGTGGTGAGTGGTACCGTGCTGCTTTCCCCTTGCCACACGTCGGCATCCGCAACGGTGTCATTCGGCCCAAACAGCTTGTATTGACGGAATTCGCGGAACGCGAGGCCCAGCACCCGGGCCGCTTCCTCGGCGCGGCGCTGCTCGGCAAACCAGTCTTTCGATTTGTTGTCGCGCTTGTCGAGGTCGGGATAGCGCAGGCCATTCAGCACGAGAATGAGGCGCCGCCCGTTTTGCACGGCGGAGACGGTGATGCCGTAGCCGGAGGATTCCAGGTGGCCGGTCTTCAGCCCATCCGCGCCGGGAAATTTCTCCAGCACCAGATTGCGATTGTGCTGGTGGATGTTGCTCCACACGAAATCGCGCTCACCGAAATAATGATAGTACTCGGGATAATCCTTGATGAGATGGCGCGCGAGCTTCGCGAGGTCCAGCGCAGACATCAGTTGTCCGGGCGGCTGATCCAGCCCATTCGGATTGACGAAGTGGGATGCCGTAAGGCCGATCTGTTTCGCGCGCTGATTCATCATCGAGACGAAATTCTCGACGGTACCGCCTAGCGCCTCCGCGATCACGATGCAGGAATCGTTGCCGGACATTATGATGACGCAACGGATGAGATTCTCGACGGAAATGGAATCGCCGATATTGACGAAACACTCTGAGCCGGACCGCTCGCGCCAGGCGCGTTCCGAAACGGGGAATTTGTCGGTCAGCTTGACCCGATGGTCCTTGAGCCGCTGGAACAGCAGCTCCAGGGTCATCAGCTTGCTCATCGAAGCCGGCGGAACGGGCGTGTAGGCATCCTTCTGCCACAGCACCTGGCCCGTATCGGCATCCATGATCACGGCATGCTCCGCCGAGGTCTGCACGGCTTCGGCCGCGGCCGGAACAGAGCCAGTCGCGAAAGAAAAGAAAAGCAGAACGGCTGCAAGGCGGAAACGCCGCATGAACGCACACTCCAACGGGTTTGAATTTACCGGTCGACGACGATTTGCGCGCCGTTATTACCAAGCTCAGCCAGCTTGGCCAACGCGGCATTTGCGGATTCGAGGTCGTCGTAGGGGCCGGAGCGGACCCGGTAAAGTGCCCTGCCGTTGCGTTCTGTCGGGGAAATAAACAGCCCCGCTTCGGCCAGCCGCGCTTGCAACCGCTCCGCATTCGCCTCGGAGCTGAAGGTTCCCGCCTGGACATAAAGGTGCGCGGCGGCGGGGCCGGACGATTCATCTCTCGCAGAATCCGGAGCAAAGGACGCTTCGGGCTGCTCCGCGGGCTTCGATCTTTCCGCCGGCAGCGGCGGCGGATCGAGCGAGGCAACCTGTACCGGGCGTGAGCCGGCGCGCGTGGCCGTTCTCACCGAGGCAGCTTCCACCTTGGCAGAAGGTACCCGGCGAAAGGCTTGAGCCAAGGCCGTATCGGAATCGTCCGTCGGCTCGCTCGGCACATCGCCTCGGCCCAGATAGGTGACACGTACCCGCGCAGTGCCTTTGGCGTAGAAACCAAGCAGTTCCGCGGCATGCTTCGAGACGTCGATGATGCGGCCTTTGGCGAAAGGCCCGCGATCGTTCACCCGCAACACCACGGACTTCCCGTTGTCGAGATTGGTCACTCGCACGTTGACGGGCAGCGGCAAGGTGCGATGCGCGGCGGTGAGACTTTCTCCATCGTAGATTTCGCCGCTGGCCGTCTGCTTGCCGTAGAAGGTGGGCCCATACCAGGAGGCCACCCCTATTTCGTCGTACTCGGGCTGCTCGCGCGGATAGTACCAGTTGTCGCCGATCTGATAGGGCTTGCCGACCCGGTAAGGCGCCGTCCCGGTGGAACCTGAGATGGAACCTTCGGGTGGGGGGCTGGAGGCACAGGCCGCTGCCAGCCCGGAAAACAAGGCCACGGCCAAAACGCTGCGCGTCGTCCGAAACATCCCCAGCCGTCCCACTCTTCGACTGGCGGAGCCGATGCTCCGCTAGGGATATTGTTAGCCGCTCAGGTTCTTACTGAACCGTTAACGATGGCTAGTATCCACAGCGATGCGGGTGGCGCGCGCAATAGGGATCGTCCGGGTAAACCACGCACCCGGCCAGCGACAGGCCCAATCCGATCGCGACCAGCACGGCAAAAAAGCGGCGCATATTCAACCTCATGCAGGCTCTGCTTTGTTTAACGCGCGAACCGGGCGGATCGGTTCGGGAGGTAATGGAGCCACTGGACAGGAAGCACCGTATCTAAGACAGGGCAAGAGAATGGGGTGCCTTCGATGCTTGGCCCCGCCATGACCGCAGTGTAGCGTTGCCGTGGGCAGGTGGAGGGGCGCGTCATGCCGAAGGGGGCGCGCATGGAAAACAATCTTACACGGGCGCAGCATTATCGCGCGCTCGCCACGCAGATGCGCGAGACGGCGACCAACGAAATCGACGAGAAGCGCCGCCAGGAGCTTTTGGATCTTGCCGCCCAATATCAGAGGCTGGCGGACAAGCTGATCGCAACCCCTCAATAGACAAGGAAGCGGCCCGCTCCATTGTCCGCTCAGACTTTGTTCCGGGCCGCCCGGCGGTTGGCCCAGACGGAGGTGTCCAGGCGCGCGCCGTGCCGTTTAAACCGAGCCTGCGGCGATCCGTTCCGTCCGCCGATTAACAAGCGCGCATGGTCTGCCCCTGGTAGACGCAAAGCTGGCCTGCGGCGCTCTGGGGCGGTATGTCGGACGCGAGGATGGGTGGCCGAGCGGTTGAAGGCACCGGTCTTGAAAACCGGCAGGCCCGCAAGGGTCTCGTGGGTTCGAATCCCACCCCATCCGCCA
>DATIEM010000080.1:0-4332 GCA_035455725.1 Rhizomicrobium sp.
CGGAAGATGTCGCTCACATCGCCGCCCGGCGGATCGATTTGCTCCACGTCCGCGCCCAGTTCTTCGAAGCGTTTGGCGGCGACGGCCACCAGAGCCTCCACGTCCGGCACCACGCGTTCCGCATGGCCGAGCCGCGGGCTGAAGGCGATGCGCTTGCCTTTGAGTCCAGATTCCAGTTCCGCGGCGTAGTCGGTGGGCTCGTAGGGCAGCGCGTGCCAGTCGCGCGCATCCGGCTTAACGATGACGTTCAGCAGCATCGCCGAATCCAACACCGTGCGGCTCATCGGCCCCACATGCGCCACGGTCCCGAACGGCGACAACGGCCACGCCGGCACGCGGCCGAAGCTCGGCTTCAATCCGAACACGCCGGAGAAGCAGGCGGGAATGCGAATGGAGCCGCCGCCATCCGTGCCAAGGGCGAGCGGCGCGAAACGCGCCGCCAGCGCAGCGCCCGAGCCTCCGGAAGAACCGCCCGGTGTCTTCGTCCTGTTCCATGGATTGCGGGTGACGCCGGTGAGCGGCGAATCCGTCGAGCCCTTCCAGCCGAATTCCGGCGTGGTGGTTTTGCCGATGAACACGGCGCCGGCTTCCCGCAACCGCGCCACACTGGGCGCATCGTGATCCCATGGCCCTTTCGCATCGACTGTGAGCGAGCCTCGCCGCGTGGCCCAACCTTTCGTTAGCAGCAGATCCTTGATCGCCACCGGCACGCCATCCAGCGGCGACAGCGGCACGCCCTCCATCCAGCGCCGCTCAGAGGCTTCCGCCTGCCGGCGTGAGGTTTCCGGATCGACGAGGCAGAAGGCGTTGATCTCCGCATCCAGCGCTTCGATGCGCGCAAGGCAGCCTTCCGTCACCTCCACCGGCGACAGCTCGCGGCTGGCGAACGCGGTGGAAAGTTCGGCGGCGGAGAGTTGGTGCGGTTCTTTGGGCATTGCCAACTCGCAAGCGATGAGGAACGGCGGACAGCTATACCGAATAACTTGCACAAAGATTTCCCTCTCCCCCGCCGGGGGAGAGGGTCAGGGTGAGGGGGTGTTCGTAATGCAAAGTCCTGGAGTCCGAAATCCGAAAAGTGCATGCATGCAATTTCCTGATTTCTGTTTTCTGTCTTTCGGCATCCCCCTCACCCCCTACCCCTCTCCCCCGAAGGGGAGAGGGGAACTCTTGCTAATTCACCTGCGTTAGCGGCGCTTCGCGGCCCTTTTCGATCAGGCGCAAAACACCGCCTTCGTTCTGCAATACCGTGACCGAGCAATTGTCGGGCGAGAAGACGACCACCCGATCGTCACCCAGCGCCGCGCCGGCCGCCACATTGATGGCGATGTAATGCGTGAAGATCACCGTGTCCGCGCGAATTGCAAGCAGCGCAGCGATAACCTCCTCGCGCCATGTCGCCAGCGGCATCGAGGCATTGCGCCAGGAGCCGGCCATGAAATCGCGCAGCCACGCCACGCGTCCCTGCAGATTGTCGGTCGGCGAGGGAATCTCCGCCACCGCCTCTTCCACCACCGGCTGAACATTCCACAGCTTCGCCAGCGGCGCAGCCGTTTCTCGCGTGCGCTTCAGCGGACTTGTCAGGATCGGCAACGGCCCGAGCGGCGCCAGGTCCCGCGCCACCGCCGCCGCCTGCTTGCGCCCGACTTCATCCAGTCCCGGATCGCGCGACTCGCCGAAGCCCGCCGCCGCCCGCCCGTGCCGCACCAGATGCAGTCTCAAACGCCGCGACTCCGCGTCTTGGCGTGAAAGTAGCTTTCGAGTCGTTCAAGCGCCTGTTCCAGCAATTCGCGTTTCTTGCAGAAAGCGAAGCGTACAAGGTAATCGGGCTCACCGCCGCTGAAGAACACCGACAGCGGAATCAGCGCCACGCCCGCTTCGCGCACCAGGCGCTCGCAGAAGGCGCGGTCTCCTTCGTTGGTCAGTCCCCGAATACCCGCGGTGAGGAAGTACGAGCCTTCGCAGGGCAGCACCTCAAAACCGATGCGCGGCAGCCGCTCAACCAGCAGATCGCGATTGGCCTGGAGCGCCTTTGTCAGCGTCAGGGTGAACTCCATTTCGTACTCCAGCGCATGTGCAATGCCGAGCTGCAGCGCGGGCGAGCTGGTGAAGGTGATGAACTGGTGCGCCTTGGCGATCACATCGATCAACGCTTTCGGCCCCGTGACCCAGCCGATCTTCCAGCCGGTCAGCGAAAACATCTTGCCCGCCGAGCCTACGCGCACCACGCGCTCCGCCATGCCGGGCAAAGTAATCAGTGGTATGTGCGCGCGCCCGTCGAAAATCAGGTGCTCGTAAACTTCGTCGCAGACCGCCACGACATTGGAGCGCGCCAGCACCCGCGCCACACCTTCCAGCTCTTCGCGCGTGAAGGCGCGGCCGATGGGATTGAGCGGGGAGTTCAGCACCAGCACGCGAGTATCCGGCGTTACCGCGTCCGCCAGGGCGGCTTCATCCAGCCGCCAGTCCGGCGCCGCCAGCTTCACCGTCTTCACCCGCGCCCCCACGGCTTCGGCGATGGGAGCGTAGGAATCGTAAGCCGGCTCGATCAGCACCACCTCACCGTCCTGCCCCGCCAGCCCCATGATCGAGGCCGTCAAGGCTTCGGTCGCGCCGGAGGTCACCACCACATTATCGTCGGGATTGAACGCGAGGTCGTAGAAGCGTCGCGCATGCTCGCAGATCGCCCGGCGCAACTGGGGTATGCCCCGGGTCGGCGCATACTGGTTGGGGCCGTCGCGCAGGGCCTTTGCCGCAGCTTCGCGAATCGCCGGCGGCCCGTCTTCGTCCGGGAAGCCCTGCCCCAGATTGAGGGCGCGATGCTCGGCCGCCAGGGCGGACATCACGGTGAAAATGGTGGTCGGAAGTTCGGAAAAGACAGGATTCGGCTGCGGCATGGCGCAAAATGGCAAAGCGGGGCCAAAGGCGCAACGCCCAGCATCCTGTTGAAAACTTCAGATTCTCTCTCACTGTGCCAAACCGCCGCTGGCAGGCACAGCCCGACTCTGTCTAGACCACGCACGCGCGGTCTCCTAAGAGGAGCGCACATGATTTTGGGGTGTTCGGCTTATGATTTTAGCGCGCGGCGCGCGCGCGATCTTCTGCCGGACCACGACGCGCAAAACACCGCGGCGGCCCCTCACGCAAGCGAATTCATTGTGACGGCTGAACAGCGATTTGCGGCCGGTGAATCCGCGAACGCCGCTCACAATTCGACATGGAACATGGGCAAGCGAAGGGACTGACATGGCAAATCCGGGCACCATTCTGAAGCTGATACGCGAGAAGGAGGTGAAGGCCGTCGACCTCCGCTTCACCGATCCGCGCGGCAAGTGGCAACACGTGACGTTCGACACATCGATGGTGGACGAAGACTTCCTCACCCAGGGCACGATGTTCGACGGCTCTTCTATCGCGGGATGGAAGGCCATCAACGAATCCGACATGATGCTGATGCCGGATTGCGAAACCGCGCTGATCGATCCGTTCTTCGCGCAGACGACGCTCACCATCACCTGCGACGTCTACGAGCCGCTAACCGGCCAGCCCTACAACCGCTGCCCGCGCTCCATCGCCAAGGCGGCCGAGCGCCACATGAATTCCAGCGGCATCGGGGATGCCGCCTATTTCGGCCCGGAAGCGGAATTCTTTATTTTCGACGACGTGCGCTTCGGCAATGAGATCAACAAGGCCTACTATTACGTCGACTCCGCCGAAGGCTCCTACAACACCGGCAAGGAGATGGACGGCGGCAATCCCGGACACCGCCCGCCGGTGAAGGGCGGCTACTTCCCCGTCCCACCTATGGATTCCGCCCAGGACATCCGCACCGAAATGCTCGCCATCATGGGAGAGATGGGGATCGGCCCGGAGAAGCACCACCACGAAGTGGCCAGTTCCCAGCACGAGCTGGGCTTCAAGTTCAGCACGCTGACGAAATGCGGCGACCACATGCAGATCTACAAATATGTGGTGCACCAGGTGGCGGCGTCCTACGGCAAGACGGCGACGTTCATGCCCAAGCCCATCGCCGGCGATAACGGCTCGGGCATGCACGTGCATCAGTCCATCTGGCGCGAGGGCAAGCCGCTGTTCGCGGGGCAAGGCTATGCCGGGCTGTCCGACACCTGCCTCCACTACATCGGCGGCATCATCAAACATGCCAAGGCGCTGAACGCCTTCACCAATCCGCTCACGAATTCATACAAGCGGCTGATCCCGGGCTTCGAGGCGCCGGTGCTGCTCGCGTATTCGGCGCGCAACCGCTCGGCCTCCTGTCGCATCCCGTTCGCGCACGGCGCCAAGGGAAAGCGGGTGGAGGTGCGGTTCCCCGAT
>DATIEM010000081.1:0-35956 GCA_035455725.1 Rhizomicrobium sp.
CATTCTGCCCGGTTTCGGGCGTCGGTTGGGTGGGAAATTGAACAAGGGCCCTCGCTAGCCCCGGTCGCGCATCAGACGGGCCTTGTCGCGTTGCCAGTCGCGCTGCTTCTCCGTCTGCCGCTTGTCGTGCAGCTTCTTGCCCCGCGCCACGCCCAGCTCGCATTTGGCCACGCCCCTCGGCGTGAAATAGACCCGCAGCGGGATCAGCGTCATGCCTTCCCGCTGCACGGCGATGGCCAGCTTCTTCGCCTCGCCCTTGTGCACCAGCAGTTTGCGCGGCCGCCGCGGCTCGTGATTGAAGCGGTTCGCCATGGTGTATTCGGGGATGTAGGCGTTGACGAGAAAGATTTCGCCATCCTTCGCGTGCGCGTAGGATTCGCCGATATTGGCCTTGCCGCTGCGCAAGCTTTTCACTTCCGAGCCCATCAGCTGCAGGCCCGCTTCCAGCGTGGATTCGATGGCGTAGGCGTAGCGGGCCTTGCGGTTGTCCGCCACGATCTTGCGCTCGTCGTCTTTCTTCTTCGCCATCGACAGCCTTGCAGTGTTTGTCGCCGGGCAGGTTAGCATTGTTTCCGCGTCATGCAGGAACTGGCGGGCAAAGTGTCCGTTCTCCCAGAGACATGCGCGCCCTGCTCTTCGCCACATTTATTCTCTTCATCGCCGCGGAGGCGGTGGCGCAGTCTGTGATTGTGCCCCATCCGGTTGCGGATGTTCGGCAGAGAATGGAGCGCTGCGTCTCCCGCTGGAATGCCGCACCAGCCGCCGAGCGCGGCTCCATAACCGATCGCCAGTTCACCGCCAACTGCCTCGAAGGCCGGATGACAACGCCGGTGGCCGCAGTCGCGCTCTGCCGCAACGGCACGACGGCGCCAGCAACGGCCTCAGCCGGCGCCTGCGCCTACGACGGCGGAATCGAGCGCTGGATGGACTAGTCGGCCGCAGGCCCGGCCGGCGGAACTCCCGGAACCAGCTTTGGACAAACCCGTTGGCAAAACGGGGCAGCAACAACTCGGGAGTCTCTCAATGCGGAAAATTGTCAGCATCGCACTCGGTGTTGCGGCAGCCGCCACGCTGGCCGCCTGCGCCACCAACAATCCCCCGCCGCCACCGCCTCCGGCGCCCCCGCCGCAGGCTGACATGTCGACGCAGAGCACGACCACCACCGATCAGACCGCCGGCTCCTATCAGCAGCCGTCGAACACGGCCGGCCCGACCACCGGAGGTTCCGGCGGCGGCTCGGGCGGCGGCCGTTAGATTTACGACCTGCCTGCGATTGGATCCGCATCGGCGCGCCTGGTTCTTGCGCGCGCCATGCGGATCATTTCACGTCGATGGGTACGCCCGGTTCGCGCTTGGTGGGCCGGATAACGAGCGAAGACTTGACGCTCGCCACATTTTTCGCGGCGGTTAGCGTGTTGGTGATGAAGGCCTGGAAGCTGGAGAGGTCTTTCGCCACGCATTTGAGCAGAAAATCGACCTCGCCCGACAGCATGTAGCATTCGCGCACTTCCGGCCAGTTGCGAACCTGATCTTCAAACCGCTTCAGGTCCGCCTCTGCCTGGCTGGACAATCCGACGAACACATAGGCGCTCACTTCATAGCCTAGCGATTTGGGATCGATATCGGCGTGATAGCCGCGGATGTAGCCGGCTTTCTCCAGTCCGCGCATGCGCCGCAGACAAGGCGGAGCCGTTATCTTGGCGCGCCGCGACAACTCGACGTTGGTGATGCGGCCGTTCGCCTGAAGCTCGGCGAGGATTCTAAGATCGATGCTGTCCAGTTTCTGATGTTCCATTGCGGGCCCGACAGGTTCGCGAACGGCGGCATTAAACTCTCCTGCGCCGCTTTGAGCAATAAAATTTCACCGCTATAAGCAGCCAAGGACCTCGGCTTTTCGCCATTCGCCGGGACGACGGATGCAGGAGTCCATCACAGGATCGCGAGCATGACAAAGCGCGGCAGGGATATCGCCGAAATTCTTGAGACTGTAGATATGACCTCTTGGGAAGGGCCGCTGCATACCAATATGGCGAGCTCGGCAGTGACCACCCTCGAAGACGGGAAGGTGCTGTATTTTCCCCGGCTGGCCTTCGCACTTTCGGCGGGAGAAACACACTTTCTTTCGCCTGCCTTCGCGGACGCCAAGGCGAAAAACGTGAGCCTGGATGCGACCGTCGATGCGCTGAAGCATGCGGTTGGCACGCCGGCGGAGCTGCAGGCCATCAAGGCCGTGATGCAGCGCTATTGCGGCCAGGCATGCGCGCTGGTTCGGATGCTGCTGCCGTCCTACGCCGACGCGCTGGAGATCGGCCGCACCAGTTTTCGCCCGGCGGAAATCGCCGGCCGTCGCCTGAGCGCGAAGAAGGACGACACCCGACTGCATGTCGATGCGTTTCCCTCCACGCCGACGGGCGGCAAGCGAATCCTGCGCGTCTTCACCAACGTGAATCCAGAGGGCAAAGGCCGCGACTGGCGCCTCGGCGCCTCCTTCGAACACGTCGCGCGAAGCTTTGCAGACCGCATCCCGCGCTACTCCACGGCTACCGCGAAGCTGATGAATACGTTCGGCATGACGAAATCCTTTCGCACCGCCTACGACCACATCATGCTGAATATCCACGACAGCATGAAGGCGGATGAAACATACCAGCGTGACGTTGCGCAGAATACGTTCAGCTTTCCGCCGGGCTCGACCTGGATTGTCTACACCGACAAGGTCAGCCACGCCGCGACGGGTGGTCAGCACCTGTTTGAGCAGACGTTCTACCTGCCGGTCCACGCGATGGCCGATCCGGCCAAAGCACCCTTGCGCATTCTTGAACGCGTCGCGGGCCGCCCGCTCGCATAATGGCGGTTGCGAATGAAACCTGGGTGGTCACCGAAGGCGCGGCCGGCATGGAGAACCAGTGCCTGGGTCTTGCCGAACGCCTTTCTTTTTCAGTGCGCACATTCCGCGTACAGCTGAAAAACCCGTGGCGCTGGCTGGCGCCGCACACGTTCGGCTCGCCCTTTGCCCATCTCGCGAGCCGGAGCAGCACGCTTGCGCCGCCGTGGCCGCGTCTGTTTATTGGCTGCGGACGGCAGAGCATTCCGTTCTCCCGTGCCGTGAAGCGCGCCAGCCAGGGCAAGACTTTCACTGTGCAATGCCAGGATCCGCGCGTGTCGCCGCGCCATTTCGATCTGGTGATTCCGGCGGAGCATGACGAACTCTCCGGGCCGAATGTGTTCCCGATTGTCGGCAGCCCCAACCGCATCACCCTCGCACGGCTCGCCCAAGCACGGGCGCAATTCTCGCAGCTGTTCGCAGGACTGCGCGCGCCGCGTGTCGCTGCCCTCATCGGCGGCGCGAGCCGCACCCACGGTTCGCTGGATGCGCCGGCAGCGGAACGGTTGGGCGCCATGCTTGCTGGCGTCGCACGCGACCACGGGCTGATGGTCAGCACCTCGCGCCGGACCAGCCCGAATTCTGCAGCGGTACTGGGCAGACATCTGGCAAATACGGACGCGTTCCTCTGGGATGGTGGCGGCGAAAACCCCTACTTGGGCATGCTGGCGTGGGCAGATGCCTTCGTGGTGACCGCCGATTCGGTCAACATGATCTGCGAGGCGGCCAGCACGGGCAAACCTGTTCATGTGTTCCCCCTGCCGGCCGGACGCCGCAGGGCGCTGCTATTTCAGGAGTCACTCGCAGATCGTGGAATAACCCGCGAATTTACTGGAGAAATCCAGCAATGGAGCTATCCGCCGCTCGACGAGACCGGACGGGCTGTGGACCGTATCCGCGCCCTGCTTGACCTTCCCGCCGCGCCTTCCGATATGCAGAGCTAGGGGCCGTAAGCCGCCAGGTTGCGGGCGCGCTCCTTCAGGGAGCGCCATGGCCGATCTTCACGCCAAAGTCGTCATTTTGGGCAGCGGCGCGGCCGGCTGCACGGCCGCCATCTATGCGGCCCGCGCCATGCTGGAGCCGGTGATGGTCGCCGGAATTCAGCCCGGGGGCCAGCTGACGATCACCACCGAGGTCGAGAATTACCCCGGCTTTGCAGAAGCGATTCAGGGGCCGTGGCTGATGGAACAAATGCAGGCGCAGGCGGAGCATGTCGGCACAAAGGTAATCCAGGACACGATCAGCGCTGCCGATCTCGCGCGGCGGCCTTTCACACTCATCGGAGACTCCGGCGACCGCTATTCCGCAGACGCACTCATCGTCGCGACCGGCGCGCAGGCGCGGTGGCTCGGCTTGCCTTCGGAAGAGAAGTTCAAAGGCTTCGGCGTCTCGGCTTGTGCGACATGCGACGGCTTCTTCTTCCGGGGAAAGCGTGTGGCAGTGGTGGGCGGCGGCAACACGGCAGCGGAAGAAGCCCTGTTCCTCACCAACTTCGCCGACAAGGTCACGCTGATCCATCGCCGCGCCGTGCTGCGCGCCGACAAGACGAATCAGATGCGCCTCGCCGCCAATCCGAAAATTGAAATCATTTATGATTCGGCGGTCGACGAGGTTCTCGGTAACGACAACCCGCGTTCCGTCACGGGGCTTCGCATCCGCAATCTCGACACCGGCGAGCAGCGCACGCTGAATGTGGACGGCTTCTTCGTTGCCATCGGCCATGTTCCGGCCACGGAGCTTTTCTACGGACAGCTCGATCTCGACGGAGACGGCTACGTGATAACCGCGCCGGAATCGACGCGAACCAGCGTGCCGGGCGTGTTCGCGGCGGGCGACGTGAAGGACAAGGTGTTTCGCCAGGCCGTCACCGCGGCCGGCATGGGCTGCATGGCGGCCCTCGAGGCAGAAAGGTTCCTGGCCGGGGGGCATTAGGAGCAGCGCATGGATTGGGACAAGCTTCGCATCTTCCACGCGGTGGCCTCCGCCGGAAGCTTCACCCACGCCGGGCAGATGCTCGCGCTCAGCCAATCCGCCGTCAGCCGGCAGATCAGCGCGCTGGAAGAAGAGATCAACACGCCATTGTTCCAGCGGCACGCGCGCGGCCTCACGCTGACCGACGAAGGCGAACTGCTCTACGGCGCGGTCAGCGACGTGCTCACGCGGCTTGGTCAGGCGGAAGAAGCGCTGAAAAACGCGCAGTCCGCGCCGCGCGGTTCGTTGAAGGTGACATCGAGCCACGGCCTCGGCACCTATTGGCTCCTGCCGCGCATGGAAGAGTTTATCCGCGACTATCCCGAACTTCAGGTGCACCTGATGTTCGAGGACCGGGAGCTCGATCTTGCGCAGCGGGAAGCGGACCTCGCTTTACGAATGCGCGCTCCGGTGCAGGCCGATCTGATCCAGCGCAAACTGTTCACCGTCCATTACCACCTTTGCGCCAGCCGCGAATATCTTGAGCAGCATGGGACACCGAAGACGTTTGAAGATCTGTGCGAGCACACGCTGATAGCCTACGGCGAGCGGGTGGCATCCGAAGTGCGCGACGTGAACTGGCTGCTGGATTCCACCCGCCGCTTCAATGACGGCTGCGGCCGAGCGTTACGCATCAACAACATCACGGGGATTTTGCATGCGGTGGAAGCCGGCATAGGCGTTGCGGCGCTGCCCGATTACCTCACCGCCGAACGGCCGCATCTCGTACGGGTGCTGCCGGAGATGGAAGGCCCGACTTTCGACGTGCACCTGGTCTATTGCGATGCGCTGCGCCAGTCCAAACGCGTGGCTGCCTTTCGCGACTTCCTCGTGCGGGCGGCAAAAGACTGGAAATATTGATTTTTGCATTCCAAAGCCTGGCCGAGATTGCTTCGCGCGCTGCGGCCGCCGAGGCGCGCTTTTCGCATTTTTCCAAGCCTCTTTTCTTCTTCAACATAAACATCGTTCTTGTGGGCAGCTTGAGACGCGAGTAGATTTGTATGATCGTAATGCTGGTGGGGGACTCATGACCGGCACGCGTTATGTTCTACTTGCCGCCGCCATTGTTGCTATTTTTGCACGACCTTCTAACGGCCATTCTGAGGATGTTTGCACCCCGGTAACCGGAGATGCCCTTGAGGTCTGTCACGCCTTCGTGGGCGGCGACACCGATGGGGAGTTTCCGCAAGCAGGTGTGACGATTGGCTCCGATGGGCTGCTGTACGGTACCACGTACGGAGGATTTGCAGGCGACCTTGGCAAGCGCTGCAGCAAGAATTGTGGAAACGCCTACCGCGCGGACCCTGGCGGGGGCGATTCTCAGATTCTCGCATTTAACGGCGAAAGCGACGGGGCCTATCCGGCCAGCGAACTCTTTATCGAGCCAAGCGGCACCATCTACGGAACGACCGAATTCGGTCCCGGAACCGGATGTGGCGGTCTTGGTTGCGGGTCGCTGTTTAGAATAACCGATGGAACTGAGAAAGTCGCGCATCTTTGCCGTCTCGATGGCTGTGCAGATGGCATTCACCCGCAGGCCGGCCTCATCTCCGACGGACAGGGCTCTCTGTATGGCACGACTACGTTTGGCGGCAAAGGAAATGGCTGGCTGTGCGGTAGCTACTACGGCGGGTGCGGAACGGCGTTTCTGCTCATCGACAAGCCTCTGTCGGCTTCGCCGATCTACTCTTTTTGCACGCGGAAAAATTGCGCAGACGGCGCGGTGCCCGCAGGCCGCCTCATTCGGGACACGCGAGCCGGACAGCCGCTTCGATTCTTCGGAACAACAGAATTCGGAGGCGCTTACGGTGCAGGCACTGTTTTTCAGCTCACGTTGCAGAATGGAACCTGGAAGGAAAAGGTCCTGTATTCATTCTGCGCCGCCGGCGGAACGGATTGCACGGACGGCGCCGTTCCGGAAACCGGTCTTGTGATGGATGGGCAAGACGGCACATTGTACGGCACAACCGCTTACGGCGGTTTTCACGCAATCCAGCCACCACCGAACAACTGCCCTAACGACGAAAATGGATTGGGATGCGGGGTCGTATTCCGGTTGGACCAGCCATACAGGGTGGCAGACTACCGTGTTCTGCACGCATTCACCGGCGGAAACGATGGCCAGCGGCCGGAATCGCAACTCGCATTGGATGCAACGAACGCCCTATACGGCGCCACCTTCCAGGGCGGCGGGAGCAATTGCGGCGCAAGCCACGGCTGTGGAACCCTGTTCGCACTTCCCGCTGCGGGGGGAGCCGTTTCCATTCTGCATGCCTTTGACGCCGGAGATCCGAAGAATCCCGCCGACGGCGCGCATCCGAACGGTGCCCTGACACTCCTGGACGTAGCAGGAAGCCGCTATGTGTATGGGGTGGCGCGCAACAAGGGCCATTCAACGGAGTGTTGCGGAACCCTCTACCGCTACAAAATCCAATAAGTATCCAATCGGGTGTGAACCCCGATGAGCCGGGGATGCACCTGTTGCCGGCGGAATCGATGACGGTCAGGAGCGGGAAGAAGAATTGGTCCTCGATGGCAATACGCTTCCGCGCCCGCAGCCGCGCCAGCGTGCGAGGACTTCGGTATGACCTAGCTGTCCTTGCCGAAGGGAAAGCAAGCGTGTAGATTCGTATCAGCTGACACTCTCGTGGGGGGAGACATGGCTGGAATCCGCGCTTTTTTCATTGCTGCTATTCTTGCCGTCTTTCTGGCACCTTCCAGCAGCCATTCCGAGCCGTGCACCACGAAAACAGGCGACGCCCTCGAGGTCTGTCACACGTTTGCGGGTGGCGATAACGACGGCGAATTTCCGCAAGCAGGGGTGACCATCGACACGGATGGAACGCTATTTGGCACGACTTTCGGAGGCTTTGTCGCCGACCCCGGAAGGCGCTGCACCAAGAGCTGTGGAAACGCCTATCATGCCAACGCGGATGGCGGCGCTTCTCAAATCTTTGCGTTCGATGGCGCAACGAGCGGGTCCTTCCCTGCCGGCGAGTTGCTAATCGCGAAAAATGGCAACCTCTACGGCACGACAGAATACGGGCCGGGCACCGGATGTGGCGGCCTAGGTTGCGGTTCTCTGTTCAAGTTTTCCAAAGATGGATCGAACGCGGTCTCGAACCATCTCTGTATGCTGGATGCCTGCGGCGAGGGAATAAACCCTCACGCGGGGCTTGTCTCGGACGAGCGACAGCAAGAACACTTTTACGGAACGGCGACCTTCGGCGGAACAGGTTATGGATGGTTGTGCGGCAACAGCTATGGCGGCTGCGGAACCGTTTTCGAAGTGGATGATCAAGGCAGCGCGTTAACAGCGGTTCCTCTCTACTCATTCTGCCAAAAATCCGATTGCAAGGATGGGGCGGTCCCCAGCGGGCGCCTTCTCCTTGATACGCGCCCCGGACAACCACTCCGCTTTTTCGGAACCACGGAATACGGCGGTGCGCACGCTCGCGGCGTGATTTTTCAGCTGACCTGCTGCGACCAAAATGGTAATTGGAAAGAGAAGATCCTTTACTCCTTCTGTTCTTTAGCGAACTGCTCGGACGGGACGGATCCCGAAACCGGCCTCATCATGGACTCGAACGGGACGCTGTACGGAACGACGGCGCTGGGAGGAGCGCACACCGTCGGCGATCCGACTTGTGCAAACGAGGAAAACGGTCTGGGTTGCGGGACCGTCTTCAGGTTGGACCCGCCCTACAAGGCCACAAATTACCACTCGCTGCATCTGTTTACCGGCGGAGTCGGTGACGGTCAGGAGCCGCAAGGAGAATTGGTCCTCAATGGCAATACGCTTTACGGCACGACCTTGGTGGGCGGTGGCACACATTGCGGCCACACCAACGGCTGCGGCGTCCTGTTCTCGCTGCCGGCAACTGGAGGCGCGACTACGATCCTTCACAGCTTCGGCGCGGCCAGCCAGAAAGTGGCGCAAGACGGTGCGCATCCGAATGGCGCATTGAAGCTGCTGGATGTGCAGGGTAACCGGTATCTCTATGGGGTGGCGCGCGACAAGGGCCTTGAGTTGGACTGTTGCGGCACCTTGTACCGATACAAGATTCAGTAGAGCGGTTTCCAGACACACGGCTCCGGAGCTCAAAAACCGCTGGACTTTGCGGCCTATCTCCCTAGGTTGCGGCACCTTTTTCGAGGGCACCTTCCTTTATGCGGGCTATGGTCATTGGCTTCCCGAAGTCCGGCACTACGACGATTCATCGCGCGTGCCGGCGCAGCAAGCTTCGCTCGGCGCATTGGAAAACGCCCGAGGGGTATTGCGGGCAGCTGATATACAAAAGCTACCGGGCGGGCCGCGATCCTTTCGAGACGCTGGCCGACTACGACGTGATTTCCCAGGCGGACGTCTGCAAACCGCCGGCCGTGAACTATTGGCCCCAACTGGATTTCGAATTGCTGGATACCGTGCGGCGCTACCATCCAAAGTGTGTGTTCATCCTGAACCGGCGGGAGCCCCAAAAAATCATCGAAAGCATGAACCGCTGGAACACAATGCGGCAGCGCATCACCAAAGCGGACATCATCGGTCTGCCAGCCGGTGTCGGCAGCGGTGATGAAGACATGCGGACTTGGATTGAAGGGCATTACGCTGCCTGCCATGCCCACTTTTCGGCCGATCCTTATTTTCTCGACCTGGATATCACGTCGGCGGATGCTGGGGAGCGGCTGACCGCTGCCCTTGGGGTACAAATGCGCTGGTGGGGCGTGGTCAACGACAGCGACGCCCGAGAACAACGGCGAAAAGCGAATGCGAAGGCCAGCTCGCCGGAGTGAACTAGCCTGCCCGCGCGTCTTCAGCGCTCTCCATTACTGGGAGCTCTGACGAGCCATTGGAATCGGCGGGGTAATGGTCTTCACCAATCATCGGTAGCGCGGGCGGAGCATAATCGGCGACAGCCAACTCCCATTCGCTGCGATCCCGTGCGTCGCGATTCCGCAGATGAAACCCGAGCTTCTCGTAATGCGACGCCACCATGCTGTTCTTGGGGCTTGGGATGTAAAGGCCCAAGAGCCGCTTTATTCCACGCTTTCTTGCTTCGCTGACCACCTTCGCGAGCATGGCATCCTCGACCTTTCGCCCCAAAACGCGGCAGCTCATAAGCCAGCTGTCTATCTCCCAGGTGGAGGGGTCCTGTGGCCGCGAACGGCAAATCACAATTCCGATCATGCCAAGGTCGCCGAATTTGTCGGAGAGGCGAACCTGCATCGTGAACAACGAAGGGGCCGCCTCCATCTCCGCAACTTCACCTTCCGTGTAGCGGCGAGTGGTCAGGTTGAACTGGTTGGTCTTGTTGATGAGCTGCGCGATGCGCTGGCGTCCCTTTGCATCGAAAGGGGCAAATACAATTTTCATATCCAGAGAAGCGAGGTACTCACCCAGGTCGCGTGCCTTGGTCATGACGGCCGACCGCTGCGCATCCGCCGCGTAAGAGGCGACGCGCAGGCGATCCTCTGCCGAAAACGCAACCGCCTCGAAATATCCCGCCGCGCGCAAATACCAGGCGAACCATGTGGGATCGTTGGGAAGTTCCGGCACGGCCACTTCCGGCAGCGCGGCGCGAACCTGGGCCCGCTCTGCGGGATTGTCGTCCAGCAGCACCAGCGCATCGAGACCGATGTTCAGCGCCTTCGCGATCGCCTCCAGGTTGCTCGGCTTGTCGATCCAGTTTGCCTGGAAGGCCGCGAAGTGTTCCTCCTTCAGGAGCATCTCGGGATGTTCCCGGAAAGGCGTTCGCGCAACCGCTTCGTCATTCTTCGAGCACACGGCAAGGATGATTCCGCGCTCTCGCAATTCGAGCGCCGAGCGCTGGACGGCAATGAACGCCTCCCCGCGCGGATCGCCCTGTGAGAGAAAAAGGCCGGCCACGCCATCGTCTCCCACCACACCGCCCCACACGGTATTGTCGAGATCGAGCACAAGACACTTGCGCGTTTTCCCGCGGATCGCGCCCAGCAGTCGGCCTAGATGATCGGCATAGATCGGCGTGCAATTCGCCGAGAACGGCAGCTTGTAAGCAGCCCATTGCACAGGATCGAACCAACCGTCAGTTCCAACCTGCTCGGCGAGGGCGGCCACATCGAGGAGGAAGCCGCCTGCTTCTTCCGCCAACAGGCCAATGGCGCGGTTGGCTTCGTCAATCATCGCCCTCATGCTGCCGCGGACCCGACGATCGAAACTGCCGAACAGAGGCAACGAAGGCACCGGCACCGTCTGTAGGATTGCCGGAGTGCGGCCGTGCTTTCGCAGCGCCTCCACCACCTGCTTAAGCTGCTCCACCCCTTGAGCGACCGCTGCTCCCGAGTGCTCGCCCAACATGGGCCGATCCAGTTTCAGCCAGCGGTGGTCCACCGCAATCAGAACAGCATCCAGCTTTGCTGTGTTGATGAGAGATGCAGGGTCGAAAGCCTGCTGCACCACCTGGTCAAAGGGAGCCGCAACAATTTCGAGAGCCACACCATGGCGCGCAGCGGCCGCGACAAGATCGTCCAGCAGCAGATCGGCGGTCGCACCTGACAAGACGCCCATTCGAAACGGCGACAGCGGGTTGAGATCGCCGTGTTCTTCCTGACACCGCCGCACCGCGCGCGCAAGCTGCGCCGCCTGCCGGGAGCTCAACCGGAAATTCGCCAGAAATTGCAGTTCCCGGCCCGCAGCATCCGGGCTTTCGCCCGCGGTCCGGCAGCGCACCGCGAAATCAGCCGGCGCTTCGCGCAGCCAGGGGAGATCGATTGCAGAATAGGACAAGGCGCCGCTCAGGTTTGCGCCAACAGCTTCCGCTGGACAAGATCGATCAGGGCCCCGACGTTCTTGAGCCCCTCTACTTCGGAGGCGGAAAAGCGGAAGTTCAATTCATTTTCCAGGCCGATCAGCAGCTTGACCTGATTGATACTATCCCAGTCCTGCACCTGCTCCGCGGTGGAGCTTTCGGTCAACTGCAAGGACTCGTTGTCGAGTATATCGGCGAGAATATCGCGGATCGTCGCCAAGATCTCCTGTCGCGTCATGTTCCTGCTCATGTGGGTTCGCGGCTCTCAGTCGGAATCCGAGTGTTGCGTTTCATCGCGCGAGCGAGTCGGGCGCCGCTGTCTGTATACCTTACCAGCCAACATCGCACCGAACGTAAGTTTCCAGTTTACGCTTAAAGGCAAGTTGGACGGATCGCCAGTGAATGCTTCTTCCAGGCGGTCGACATAAAACCGGTAGAAGCGGTCACGGAAAGCGGAAAATCGCTCGCCTTTATCCGGCTGCGGGCCGGGACTCACCTCGAGCGTAAAGCCGTTTTCTTTCCGAAGCAGGGCGAACCACACCACCGCGGCGTTGGTGGTGTGCGCTAGAAATGGCGCGCCCTCTGTCACCGGAAGCTGGGCTCCAAGCACGTTGATTGTCCCCGCTTCCCTTCCGAACCGGCCGTCGGGCGACATCAAGGCGGGCCGGCAGCCCAACACTGCTTCCCGCGCCGCGAACAGGGCAAACGCGCCGTCGTGAGCCGCATGCTTTCCACTTGCCCCGATGACAACCCCTTCCGGAAACATGCGCGCAAACAGCTTTCGGCGCGGAACAGAGAAACCGCCGTGGTAGCAGACTGCAAGCGTCGGCGCGGATGTGAGCTGCCGCTTGATTTTGGCCTTGATCGCGCGATCGACACCATGACCAATCTCCTTCAGAAGAGCGGCGGATCCACGGCGCGTGATGTTTTCATCGAGCGCAGTGGCTGTCCGGACCTGCTCCTCCCAATCGCCGCGCGAGATTGAACTGTAGCGTGTCTTCGAATAGAGAAAATCCATAAGCCGGGACTCAAGACGAACATCGGCCGCGCGCGCCCTCGCCTCCTGGAGGGCATCGGATAAAGTCAGGAATCGTGTGCGGTCGAGTTCTGTCGCCCCGGTAAGCATCGCTATGTCGTCTGGCCGAAATCCCGCCGGTAGCATGGTCCAGTTGGAGATGACAAGGTTCCGGCTGGCCCCTTCCGGGGATTCGGTTTTGGATCGGGCAAATGACCGAATGAGGTTTTCGCGTGCAGTTTGACCATTTGGGGCTGGTCGTCAGATCCCTTTCGCGCGGCCGGGATGCGCTCAAGGACGTCCTGTCGATACGCGATTGGACCGTTGAGTTTCGCGACGAGGCCAATGGCGTGCTATTGCAATTCGGACGCGATCCCGCCGGCGTCGTGTATGAATTGCTGGAGCCGCTCGACGAACGCAGCCCCGTCTATAATGCGCTGATAACGGGCAAGGGAATCCTGAACCACGTCGCCTACCGGGTGGCGGAATTGCGAGCGCAAGAGGAACGGTTGCGCGCGGCTGGCTGCGCACCAACCTCCCAACCTAAGCCTGCTGTCGCTTATGGCGGGAGCCGCATACAATTCTTCATTACCCCGGTGCGGCTGATCATCGAACTGATCGAAGCGCCAAACCACGCGCATCTCTACTCGCCGCAGACAGATTCCTAAGAAAGACGAATCCAGTGGCCGATTTGTCCAAATATTCCAACCTCGCGAGCCTTGTTGCCAGCCTTCACCGGCAATGGCCGGAACACGACATTTATGTAGAGAAGAGTTTGGCGGATCGGTCAGCGGATGTGATGGGGATTTCCGAAAGGGTCGCGGGATGCGTGCTCAGACTGGCGGAGCGTCTGCCGGGCGGCCTTGAGCGGCTCTCCGACGATTACCGCTTTCTCTGCGAAAAGATCGTGCTGCCGGAGGAATTCTACTTCCGCCGCCACGATCGGTACCGGCTCTCATCCTTCGACGATGCCTTGCGCGAATGCTATGCGAACGCGCCATTCATGGAGCGCTACATGAATGGTCTGATGGTGTCATATGCGATCTGGAGCAACCACGCGCACGCCATCGCCTCCTATGTTTTGACCTATCTGCCCTCTCTTCGTGGTGGCGCAGACCTGCTGGAGATCGGGCCCGGACACGGCCTCCTGCTTTATTTCGCGGCGGAATTGCGCAGTACCAGGTCTCTCGCCGGCTGGGATGTCAGTCCAACCAGCATCGCACAGACCCGCGAGGCCCTCGCTCAGCTCGGCGTGTCCCGGCCGGTGACGCTCACACTACAGAACCTGTTCGATGCAGGCGCCGGCGAGAAAGGGGCCGGTTTCGACAGCATCACCATGAGCGAAATTCTCGAGCACCTGGAAGCGCCCGTCGCAGCATTGAAGGCCGCCGCGCGATGGTTGCGGCCGGGCGGCACCATTTGGGTGAATGTTCCCGCCAACAGCCCGGCACCCGATCACATTTTCCTGGTGAATTCGCCAGAGCACGCCGAGGAGCTGGTGCAGGGGGCCGGGCTGCAGGTGGTTGCTTCCCACGCCTTTCCCATGACGGGCACCACCCTGGAAAAGGCCCGCAAGGGGAAACTGGCAGTGTCCTGCGTGGTCGTCGGCCGCCGCGCCGATTAGGTTTGCGTTGTCACACAGCCATGCGCGAGGCGAAGATATAGCCCAACCCCGTGGTCAAGAAATTGATACCAAGCAGGATGCCGAGCGCCACCAGCGATATCGCCGGCAGCCCAAACGCGATCACCAAAGCGATCAACACGCTGGCCGCGCCGGAGAGCAGCATCCAAAGCCACGCGCGGTGCGGACGCATTTCGAACGCCAGCGTCAACTCGAAAGCGCCCTGAAAAAGAAATACGATCCCCAGCACAACGGTGAGCGCCAGCGCGCCGAGCAGCGGATGGAACAGTAGGAACACGCCCGCCGCGAGCGTCAGCAACGAGATGAGGAGGGCCCCGAAGAACGGACCGGTGCCGTGAATCGTGAAGCTGCCGACCAAGAGAAAGATTCCTGCGAGCAGCAACAGCCAGCCGACGAACAGCGCGGTCGCCAGCGTGGAGACGACAGGGAAAACGATCGCGACCGCACCCACGACCACCATCGCGATCCCAAGCCACAATAAATGCCGCGACGAGCTTCGCAATCTGGTGTGCAGCAATCCACCGCCGGCCAGAATGTCGGTCATTGGCCCTCCTTCAAATATGCCTCAGCGATCGCTTGCTACGCGGCCGCTTTGCGCTGCTCCACCACGTGTTCGGCGAGCCGGCCCGTCAGCTCCGCCAAATGATCGAACTCCGTCTCATAGGTTGCCACACCTTGCGTGAGCGAACGCAGGTCAATGATCAGACCGTGCAGTTCCGACAGCGGCATATGGGCCTGGATGGTGTCCCAGCCTTTCCAGCCGTCGCGCGCATCGTAGCCGAGCAACTGGCCGCGACGCCCGCTCACCACCTGATTGACCTTCGAGGTGGCATCGTTCGGCACATGGATGCGCACATGCATGATCGGCTCGAGCAGCACCGGCGAGCAGTTCGGCATGCCTTCCTGCATGGCTATGCGCGCAGCTGTCTGAAAGGCGGCGTCCGATGAATCCACTGTGTGGTAAGAGCCGTCCACCAGCGCGACGGTGAAATCCACCACAGGGAAGCCCAAGGGGCCTGCCTTCATGTAATCGACCACGCCCTTCTCGACCGAGGGAATGAACTGGCGCGGCACCACGCCGCCCTTGATCTTGTCTTCGAACACGAAGCCGCTACCGCGCGGCAGCGGCGCGATTTCGATATGCACGTCGCCGAATTGGCCATGTCCGCCGGACTGCCGCTTGTGGCGTCCATGCTGCTTGCCGGGCCTACGGATGGTCTCCTTGTAAGGGACCTTCGGCTGGTGCGTGCTGACCCTCAGGCCATATTTGCTCTGCAGTTTCTCCACTGCCACCTTGAGGTGGATCTCGCCCTGGCCGGCCAGCGACATCTGCTGCAGCTCGGCCTCCTGTTTGAAATGAAGCGATGGGTCTTCTTCCTGCAGCTTGTGGATGGCCGAGGTGAGTTTCACTTCGTCCTTGCGATCCGTGGTTTCGATGGCGAGTTCGTAAACCGGGGCAAGCTGCTCGATCTCGATCTTCGGCAGCGCCGCCTTTGAGGTGGAAAGCGTGTCGCCCGTTGCGATGCCTTCGAGACGGCCAAGCGCGACGGTGTCGCCCGCCTTGGCCTCCGACAGCTTGGTTTGCGCTTCGCCCTTCAGCGCGAACACGCCGGCGATACGCGCGTCGGTGCCGCCGCGCGCATGGAGAACGGCACCATCCTTCAGCATGCCGGTCAGAATGCGGGCGAGCGACAGCTTGCCGTGCGCGCCGTTGAAGGTCTTCAGCACCTGCACAATGGCTTCGCCATCGCCCTTGACGCCCAGCCGCGCGGCCGTGGTCGCCACATCCGGCACTTCGTGACGCAGCGCCTTCAGGAGGCGGTGAATACCGTTGTCGCGTTCGGAGGATCCGAGAAGCACCGGCACAACGGCGCCTTCCGCCAGCTCCTTGGACAAATCCTGAAACACTTCATCCCGCGGCGGTTCGACATCGGAGAGCAGCTCCTCCATCAGGTGCTCGTCGAAGTCCGCGAGCCGCTCCAGCATTTGATAGCGCGCCTGCTTTTCCTCGTCCCGCATGTCGGCTTTAAGCTCAACCACGTCCGGCTCGGCATGCTCGCGGTAGACAAAGGCGCGCTCCAGCGCGAGATCGACGAAACCGGTGATAGCGCCGCCGTCCAGAATCGGGATTTGCCGCATCAGCAGCGGCTTGTCGCTCGCCTCCTGAAGCACGGCGAGCAGGTCACCCACATTGCCGCTCGCCTTGTCGATCTTGTTGACGAACAGGAAGTGCGGAATGCCGGCATCGCCCAGCCGCTTCAGAAACGGCTTCAGCATCTGCACTTTGTTTGCGTCGGGCTCACACACCACCACAGCGGCATCGACACCGGGTAGCACGTTCAGCGTGTCCTGCAGAAATTCAATTGAGCCGGGACAATCGAGGAAGGTGAAGCTTTCGTCGAGATATCTCGTGCTGGCGCAATTCACTTCCACGCTCATCTGGCGGGCACGCGCTTCCATAGACGAATCCCCCACCGTATTGCCTTGCGACACCGAACCCTTTCGCTGCACCGCGCCCGTCAGCATCAAGATCGATTCGAGCAGCGTCGTCTTGCCGCTGCCGTAAGGACCCACCACGGCCACTGCACGTGGCCCACTTCCTCCATTTTTTCTCGGCATTATGGCCTCCCTTGAGGCGGCAATGTTCGCGCCGCGAGAGGCGGGGGGCAAGAGGCGATCCGCGGTTTTGCGCGACGCGTTTTCTGATAAACTCACCCGCCGACGGAGGACCGATGAAGCGCTATCTTGTTCTTGCGTTTGCGTTTGCGCTCGCGCTCGCGGGTTGCAGCGATACGGATCGCCAGCACCTGCTCAGCTACGATCAGCCAAAAAAAGTGATCCCCGTCGTGGAGGAGGCCAGCGCGCCGCCGACTGCACCGGCGCCGGCAAACGAGGCTGAGGACGCTTCCATCGCGACGGCGACAGCGCCGGAGTCTGCACCGACCCAACCCGTGACGGTCGCGAGTGGGCCGGCCCCGCCTAGCCCTCAATCGGCGGCGCAGGTCGCCGAATCCGCGGCACCTGTGCAAAATACTCCGCCGCCAGTGACTGAAGCTCCTTCCCCTGCGAGCACGCCAATGGCTTCCCCGGCGACCGAAGCCGCCGTCGTTGCGCCGCCTGCTCCGCCGGCACCAGCCGAGCCTGCACCCGTTCCCCCGTCCAGCGCTGTGGCAGCTTCAGCAAATGCACCGGCAATTCCAGCGCCGCAGGGTTTGCCGCCGCCCTTACCTTCGGCGCAAGTGTCCGCTGGGGCACCTCCGGCCAGCGCGCCTGCCCCGGCATCGGAAGCTCCCCCTTCCCATCCGGTGAGCGCTTCGGTGGTGATTTCCGCTGCGCCTACGGCGCCCCCGCCCCCTCCTCCGCCGCCTCCGCAGGTGGTCTATCTCAAGCCAGCGCGGCCCACGCCGACGACGCCCCCGTCCGTTATCCGACATGCCGTGCCGGCGCTGGTGCGGCCGTCACCGCCGCCAGCCGAAACCGCGCCCGTTGCCGCCACTGCTGCGATGGATGCCGGCACCACGGCGTCGGTTGTGGCGAGTGCGGTGGCCAATGCCGCGGCCGCGCCCGCGGCCGGCTACAGCGAACAGGATACCGCACGCTGCCAGGCCGTCGCCAAGCAGCGCTCACAGGATGCGGCTGTCAACGGCTATGATGAAGACATGCAGAAGCAGATCTTCAACGGCACCTACCAGACCTGCATGACCTGGGTCGCCCAGCACCGCTGAGAGGTTACGTCAGGCTCGCGCAGAAACGCTGGATCCGGCGGCAGCCTTCCTCCAGCAGCGTGTTGGATGTCGCGTAGGAGATGCGGAAGAACGGCGACAGGCCGAAGGCGGCACCTTGCACCGCCGCAACACCCTCCTGATCCAGCAATTCGCGCACGAAGCTTTCGTCGCTATCGATGACGGTTCCGCTTGGCGCGCGCTCGCCGATCAGCTGGCGGATGGAGGGATAGACGTAGAAGGCGCCATCCGGCTTGTTGCATTCAACTCCGCGCGCCTGATTGAGCATCGAGACAACCAGGTCGCGGCGCGCCTCGAAGGCGCGCTGGAATACGGCGATGAAATCCTGCGGGCCGCTCAGCGCCTCGACCGCCGCCCACTGCGAAATCGATGAGGCATTGCTCACCGTCTGCGACTGCAGCTTGGCCATGGCGCGGACCAGCGGCTCTGGCGCGCCGCAATAACCGATGCGCCAGCCGGTCATCGAATAGGCTTTGGAGACTCCGTTCATGGTCACGCTGCGGGCACTCAGGCGCGGTTCGATTTCCGCCAGGGTGTGAAACTCGAACCCGCCATAGACAAGGTGCTCATACATGTCGTCGGTCAACACCCACACATGGGGATGCTTCAGCAGCACATCGGCGAGCGCGCGCAGCTGCTCCTGCGTGTAGCAGGCGCCGCTTGGGTTGCCTGGCTGATTGAATATCAGCCACTTCGTTTTCGGCGTGATGGCGCCATCCAGCGCCTCGGGCATGAGGCGAAAGCCGTTCTCCGCCGCCGTCTTTACGATCACCGGCTTGCCGCCGCCCAGCATCACAATATCTGGATAACTCACCCAATATGGCGCGGCGACGATCACCTCATCGCCCGCGTTCAGCGTAGCCATCAGCGCCGTGTAGATCACCGCCTTGCCGCCGGGTGCTACGAAGATTTCCGAAGGGCGATACTGCAGACTGTTTTCGCGCCGGAATTTTTCGGCAATCGCCGCGCGGAGCTCCGGAATCCCTTCCACAGCGGTGTACTTGGTCTCACCGCGCCGGATGGCGGCAATAGCAGCGTCCTTGATGTTGTTCGGCGTATCGAAGTCCGGCTCGCCGGCGCCCAGCCCAATCACGTCGCGCCCCGCTGCCTTGAGCTCCCGCGCCTGCTGCGTCACCGCGATGGTAGGCGAGGGCTGAACGCGCCTGAGCGCCGCGCTCACAAATCCATTGGGCAAGGTTTCGGCCATGGGACTACGCTGCCACCGACATCCTACCACTTCGTGAAACCGAAATACGCAGCTAGCACCAGAAATGCGAAGGCAACCAGGTGATTCCACTTCAATGCCTCGCCGAGATAAGTGACAGAAAACACCGCGAATACTGCGAGAGTGATGACCTCCTGGATCGTCTTCAACTGAGCGCCGGAATAAACATGATAGCCGATGCGGTTGGCGGGCACCGCCAGGCAATATTCAAAGAAGGCAATCCCCCAGCTGATCGGTATGAGGGCCCAGAGCGGTGCGGCCGGGTATCTCAGCTGCCCATACCAGGCGAAAGTCATGAACACGTTCGAGACGCACAGCAGCAGAATCGGCGCAACATAGGGCCAGGTCATCTTTTCACCGCGATGTGAAGCCGCTTGCACATAGCGGTTCTCAAAGAAGGCGGAAATCCGCCACTGCGTGGCATAAAAGCAGCGGCCCTCACGGCAGGGTGATATTTGGCAGGGCTCTGACCGTCTCGAAATGTGATAGGTTGGGTCGTATTTCTCGGGGAGGGCCCCATGCGGTTTCAAAACCTGTTCGCAGCCGGCGCGGTCGTCGCCTTGGGTTCAATGGTGCCACACGCAAACGCGGCGGTGAGTGTGCTTGGAAACGGTTTGGGCAATGGTTGCTTTCAGTCGGCCGAATTCGGCGGCGATCCCAGGCCGGCCATCGAGACCTGCACCGCGGCGTTGGAGCAGGAGGCCCTGACGCCCAAGGACCGTGCCGCCACATATGTGAATCGGGGCATCTTGCGCTCCCGGTATGGAGACTCCCGCGGAGCCCTCTCGGATTACAATCAGGGGATCGCCATCGATGCCTCGCTGGGCGAAGCCTATGTGGACCGTGGCGCGAATTATATCGTGCTGCAGCAGTATCAGGATGCGCTGAACGACATCAACAAGGGCATCGGAATGGGGGCCCACCGTCTAGAGATCGCGTATTACGATCGTGCGATTGTGAACGAAGCGCTCGGCAACGTTCGCGCCGCTTATTACGATTACAAGAAGGCGGTCGAGCTTGAACCGGATTTCGCCTTGGCCAACGAACAGCTGAGCCGCTTCAAGATCGTCCGCCACGAAGCGGACCAATAAGCCGTTTCGGTGCGACGTTGCGAAGATAACACAAATTTCAGTCGCGGCCTGCGCACCACCCCAGCAACGGCGACAGACTGATACAATTTCTCCCGGCCCGTGATCTTTCGCTGTCCCGGTCTTCCCTCCATCCTTTTTGTCTGGAATGGGCGCAATCGGGATGCGCATGAGTATCGAATCCGGCACCACCGTCAAAGAGTTCGGCATCGGCGCGCCTGCAGTGCCGCAAGGCCTGCGCAAGCCGCGCGAGCGGCTCGCTTCTGTTGCCGATCGAAAATGGCTGATCGCGGCGTTCGTTCTCGCGCTCATCGCGTTCGGTGTTCACGTGCTGCGCGGCAACGTCGGCACACCGTTGCCGTACGTTACTGCGGACGTCGCGCGCGGGGATATCGAAGACACCGTCACCGCTCTCGGCAACCTGCAGCCGCGGGATTACGTGGATGTGGGCGCGCAAGCCACCGGACAGCTCAAGAAGCTCTACGTCGATATCGGCTATACGGTGAAGCAGGGCCAGCTGCTGGCGGAAATCGATCCGCAGGTGGCCAGCGCCAAGGTCGAGCAGGATGAGGGCAATCTTGCGAACCTGAAGGCGCAGCTTGCCGACAAGCAGGCGCAGCTCTCGCTCGCCGATGCCAACTTCATGCGGCAGCGCGGCCTGAACACGGCAAACGCCACGAGCAGGGCGGATTACGACAGCGCGGCGCAGGCGGCGCGATCGGCGGCGGCGGAGGTGAACGCGCTCAAAGGCCAGATCGCAGCTGCCGTATCGCAGCTGAATGGCGACAAGGTGACTCTCGGTTACACGAAAATCTACGCGCCGATGTCCGGCACGGTCGCCTCTGTCTCTATCAAGCAGGGGCAGACCATCAATTCCGTGCAGCAGGCGCCGACCATCCTGCGGATTGCCGACCTCAAGACGATGACAGTGTGGACGCAGGTCTCCGAAGCCGATGTGCCCAAGCTGAAAATCGGGATGCCCGCGTATTTCACCACGCTCGGCAACCCCGACAAGCGCTGGTACGGCAAGCTGCAGCAGATCCAGCCGACACCGACCATCACCAACAACGTCGTACTCTATACGGCGACATTCGACGTCGCCAATCCAACCAACGAACTGATGACGCAGATGACGGCGCAAGTGTTTTTTGTCACCGCCTCTGCGCACGATGTCGTGACCGTGCCTGTATCGGCGCTCCATAATGGGCGCGGTCGCGCGGGCGGCCGAACCGGCTCCTGGACCCCGAAGCAGGGGCAGGGTCCGGCCGCCCATCGAATCTGGAGCAATGCCGCGCGCGCGAGCGTCGCTGCCATCCGCAGCGCCATGAAGGCGCCTGGGGCGAAACGGTATTTCGTTGTGGTGGTGAAACCGGACGGCACGCTCGGGCGGCGGCCGGTGGTCATTGGCGTGATGAGCCGTGTTTCGGCGGAGGTGCTTGCCGGGCTGAAACCGGGGGACAAGGTGGTTGTTGGCATGCGTTCCACCGACGGCCCTGGATCGCATGCGCACATGGGCGCGAACGGCCATAGCGCCTACAGCCATGGTCGCCTCGGCGGCTTTCCATGAACCAAAGTCCCGGCCGACTGATCGCGGCTGGCGAGGCCAAGCCGCTGCTTTCGTTGCGCGGCGTCACCAAAACATTTGTGACCGGCAGCGAAGTCGAAGTGCATGCCCTGCGGGGCGTTTCCCTGGATATCTATCCCGGCGAGTTCGTGGCCATTATGGGCCAGTCCGGCTCGGGCAAGACTACCCTGATGAACCTGCTCGGCTGCCTCGATAAGCCGACAGGCGGCCGGTATACCTTCGCGGAACAGGACGTGGCGGCCCTCGGTCGGGACGATCTCGCCTGGCTGCGGCGAGAAGGCTTCGGCTTCGTTTTCCAGAGCTACAACCTGATCGGCACCGCGACCGCGGCCGAGAACGTGGAAATTCCGGCCATCTATGCCGGCCTTTCACCGGCAGCCCGGCGCGAACGCGCCGCAGCGCTCCTCTCCTCGCTCGGGCTGGAGGACCGCCTGGCGCACCGGCCCAGCCAGCTTTCCGGTGGCCAGCAACAGCGGGTGTCGATCGCGCGAGCGCTGATGAACGGAGGCCAAGTCATCCTGGCGGATGAACCGACCGGGGCTCTCGATTCGAAGAGCGGCGAAGAGGTCATGGCGCTGCTGGAGCAACTCGCGGCCCGCGGCCACATGGTCATTCTGATCACGCACGACCGCAAGGTGGCGGCGCACGCGCACCGAATTATCGAGATTCACGACGGGCTGATTGTCTTCGATTCCGGGCCTGACCCAACACGGATAGCCGCCAAGCCTCCGGCACTGCAGCCGGATCGGCGCACCCGAAAATGGTCCTTCGGGAGCCTGCAGGAAGCCACCCGCATGGCATTTCGCGCGCTGCGCGCCAATGTTTTCCGCACCGTCCTCACCTTGCTCGGCATCATCATCGGCGTGGCATCGGTGGTCTCGATGATGGCGATCGGAGAAGGGGCCAAGCAGGCCGTCATCCAGCAGATCGGCTCGATGGGAACGAACCTGCTGGTGGTGCGCCCATCCTTCCGCAACATGCGCGGCTACAATGGTGCGATTGCAACCCTGGTGCCGGAGGATGCCGACGCGCTGGCAAAGCTCCCCAACGTCGGCAATGTGGTGCCGGAAAACATTGGCGGCGCAACGGTCCGCGCCGGCGATATCGATTACCAGACGCAAATCGATGCAACCACGCCGGCGCTGGCAACCGTGCGCAGTTGGCCCGTGGCCAGCGGCGTGTTCTTTTCTTCGCAGGACCAGCGCAGCTATGCGCCGGTCGCCGTGCTGGGGCAGACGGTGGTCGACAATCTGTTTTCGGAGGGCGGCGACCCCATCGGCCATTACGTGCTGATCAACAACGTGCCATTCCAGGTGATCGGCGTTGTGGCGGCGAAGGGCGCGAGCGCGATGGGCAACGACCAGGACGACGTCGTCTTCGTCCCGCTCTCGACCGGCATGCTGCGCATATTCGGCCAGCGCTATCTGCGGTCGATCACCCTGGCGGTAAACGACCTTTCGGCGATGGAGGCGGTGCAGGACCGCGCCTCCGCCCTTCTGAAATCGCGGCACAACGGCAGTGAGGATTTCTTTATCCGCAACATGGCCGAGGTGCTCGAAACGGCGACCACGGCGCAGAATACCCTCACTATCCTGCTCGCCTCGGTGGCTGCTATTTCGCTCCTCGTTGGCGGCATAGGGGTCATGAACATCATGCTGGTCAGCGTAACAGAGCGCACCCGCGAGATCGGCATTCGCATGGCCACCGGCGCCAGAACCCGCGACATCCTTCAGCAATTCCTCACCGAAGCCACGGTGGTTTCCGCCCTGGGCGGCGTCCTGGGTGTGGCGGGAGGCCTGGGCGCCGCGGCCCTCATCGCAAGCCTGGGGACGCCGGTCGCCTACACCCTTGCGCCCGTGGCAATCGCCTTTACATGTGCGGTGGCTACGGGGCTTGTCTTCGGCTTTGCACCGGCTATGAAAGCGGCGCACCTCGACCCGGTTGTCGCGCTGGCCAGCGAATAGTTAACGCGAGTGTCTGCATGAAATTCCTGCTTCGCTCCGCCTCGGTCATCGCGCTTGCGATTGGCGCAGCCTCTTGCCAGACGCCCGTGCCCCAAGTGTTGGGGCCGCAGCACGTGCCCTCGAATTTCACCGCGCCGACTGCCAAAACCGCCTCCGTTTGGCCGGCCGCCGGGTGGTGGGCGGGGTTTGGCAGCCCCGAACTAAACGGGCTGATCACCACCGCGCAAACGAGCAACCTCGATCTCGCCGCGGCGGCCGCGCGTGTTCTCCAGGCGCAGGCACAGACGGACATCTCCGGCTCGGCGCTGTTTCCGACCCTCAATCTGGAAGGTGAAGCGCAGCGCGCCCGCAGCGGCACGGGCGGGCTCGTCACGAACGCGCAAGGTGTTCCCATCGCAACCAAAGCGGTCACAGGCAACACTTTCGGCCTGACGCTGAACGCCTCGTATGAACTCGACATCTGGGGCAAGGCGCGCGCCAACCTGACGGCTGCCGACCAGTTGCTGCTCGCCTCGAATTACGCCCGGCAAGTGGTGGGCCTGACCGTCACCACCGACGTCGCCAACACCTATCTCGATATCTTGGCGCTGCGCGAGCGGCTCACCATCGCCCAGCAGAACGTCGCCGCCGCACGCCGGGTTCTCGCCATCGTCGAAGCGAAGGTGACCAACGGCGTTTCCTCGCGCCTCGATCTTGCCCAGCAGCAATCGGCGCTTGCCGCTATCGAGGCCGCCATTCCAGCGCTGGAAGAACAGGAGCGCGAGGCGCGCTATGCGCTGGCCGTTCTTCTGGGCCGCCTGCCTGAAGGCTTCACCGTTGCTGGCAGCAGCATCGACGGAATTGTCGCCCCGCAGGTGACGCCCGGGCTGCCCTCGGAACTGCTGCGCCGCCGCCCGGACGTGGCGCAAGCCGAAGCCAATCTTGCCAGCGCCCATGCGAGCGTGGATGCGGCGCGTGCCGCCTTCTTCCCGCAGATCGGGCTCACCGGCTCCGGCGGCTTCACCAGCACCGCCCTGAACACGCTCTTCACCGGTTCCGGCTTCGGCTGGAGCATCGGCGCCAGCCTGCTGCAAACCATTTTCGACGGCGGCCTGCTGCAGGGACAGCTGGATCTCACCAAAGCGCAGCAGCAGGAGCTCATTTCCACCTATCAGAGCACCGTGCTGAACGCCTTCTCCGATGTGGAGACCACCCTCGGCCAGGTGACGAGCCTGGCTGACCAGGAAAGGCTTCGGACCTTGCAGGCCAATGCCGCGGCCGAGGCCTTCCGCATTTCGGAGCTGCAGTATCGCGAGGGCGTGACCGATCTGTTGAACGTGCTGACGGCGCAGCAGACCCTGTTCTCCGCGCAGGACACATTGGTGCAGACCAAGTTGGCGCGCCTGCAGGCCGATGTCGGTCTTTACAAGGCGCTGGGCGGCGGCTGGAGCGAAGTCGCCGATGCGGCGACGCAGGCAATTCCGGCGCAAACCACCGCCGTGCCGCCAGGACCGGCTGCGCCTCCGCCGCCGGCCACGGCCCCCATTCCGGCCACCCCCAAGCCGACGGAAATTCCGGGCTCGGAGCCGACCACAACGCCCCCGCCCCGCCGCGGCTAGCTGATGAAATATCAAAGAGTGCGTCGTTACCGCCGACGCACTCTCTTAAAGGCTACGAGCGGGCGCGGGTGCCGGGCGGCGTCACGGGCTTTGCCGAATCCGACGGCGCCGAGTTGTCCGGCGTCAGCCCGCGGTGCTTCAGCATCGGCCCGACATCCGGGTCCTTGCCGTAGAAGCGGCGGAACATCACGTCGTAATCCTCCGTGTGCCCCTTCGACAAAATCATGTCGCGGAAACGCTGGCCGTTGGCGCGCGTGAGCCCGCCGTTGTTCTCGAACCAGGCATAGGCGTCGTCGTCCAGCATCACCGTCCACTGATAGGCGTAGTAGCCGGCCGAATAGCCGTTGGCCCAGATGTGCAGGAAGTAGCTGGAGCGGTAGCGCGTCGGCACATTGGGAAAGTCGGTGTGCGTGTCCTTCAGCGCCTGGGTCTCGAAAGTATCCACATTGGAGACCGTTTCGCCGGCCGGCAGCATGTGCCACTTCATGTCGAGCTCTGAGGCGGCAAGCAACTCGCCCAACTCGTAACCCTGGTTCCAGGTCTGCGATTTCTTGATCTTGTCGACCAGCGCCTGCGGAATCGGCTGACCGGTTTTGTAGTTCACGGCGAAGTGCTTCAGCACGTCGGGGTAGAGCGCCCAGTGCTCGTTGAACTGGGAGGGGAATTCCACCCAGTCGCGCGCCGTGGCGGTGCCGGAAAGCGTCTCGTATTTCTGGCTGGCGAACAGGCCGTGCAGCGCGTGCCCGAATTCGTGGAACATGGTGGTGACGTCGTCCCACGACAGCAGCGCCGGCTGGCCGGCGGCGGGCTTCTGGAAGTTCGCCACGTTGTAGATCACGGGCTTGGTGCCGAGCAGGTACGACTGGTTGACGAAATTGCTCATCCAGGCGCCGCCCTGCTTGTTGTCGCGCTTGAAGTAGTCGAAATACATCAGGCCCAGGGTCGAGCCGTCCTTGTCGAACACTTCGAACACGCGCACGTCGGGCTGGTACACCGGAAGGTCGTGCCGCTCCTTGAAGCTGATGCCGTAGAGCTTGTTTGCCGCATAGAACACGCCGTCCTGCAGCACCTTGTTCAGCTCGAAATAGGGCTTCAGCTGGTTCTGATCGAGATCGTATTTCGCTTTGCGCACCTTCTCGGAGTACATCTCCCAGTCCCAGGGCTTGAGCTGGAAGTTTTGGCCGTCGGTCTTGATGGCCGCCTGGATTTGCCTCGCCTCGTCGGCCGCCTTGGCGCGGGTGGGGCCGGTGAGGTCGCCGATGAACTTCTGCACCGCCTGCGGCGTCTTCGCCATCTGGTCGTAGAGCACGTAAGCCGCGTAGTTCGGGTAGCCGAGCAGTTTGGCCTTTTCGGCGCGTTCTTTCGCGAGCTTCAGGATGATGTCGCGGGTGTCGTTGGCGTCGCCTTTTTCGGCGCGCGTCCAGGAGTGGTTGAACAGCGTCTCGCGCACGTTGCGGTTCTTCAGCGAAACGAGCAGCGGCTGCTGTGTCGTGTTCTGCAGCGGAAGCACCCATTTGCCGTTGAGCTTGCGGTCAGAGGCGTCCTTCGCCGCGGCCGCGATTTCCTGATCGCTCAGGCCCGCGAGGTCGGACTTGTTGTCGATGACAAGCGCACCGGCTTTGGCCGCGGCCAGCAGCTTCTGCTGGAAGGCGGTGGAAAGCGTCGCTTCCTGCTTGTTGAGCTCGCGGAGTTTCGCCTTGTCGGGATCCGAGAGGTTGGCGCCGGCATGGACAAACTGGCGGTAGTAGATCTTCAGCAACTGCTGCGATTCCGGATCCAGCTTGAGCTTGTCGCGGCTGTCATAGACGGCCTTGACCCGCTGGAAGAGCTTCGGGTTCAGGTAGATGGCATCCTGGTGCGCCGCGAGCTTCGGCGCCATGTCCGCCTGAATCTTGTCGAGTGTGGGATTGGTGTTGGCGCCGACGATGTTGAAGAAGGTGGTAGAGACGCGGTCCAGCATGCGGCCGGATTTCTCCATTGCCACAATGGTGTTGTCGAAGGTGGGCGCCGCCCGGTTATTGGCGATCTGGTCGATCTCCGCCAGGTGCTGCTTCATCCCTTCGTCGAAGGCGGGCGCATAGTCGCTGTCCTTGATCTTGTCGAACGCCGGCGCCTGCAGCGGTAGCGTGCTCGGCTGCGCGAACGGGTTGTTGCTCACCGGGGACGGCGCCGGGCTGGCGCCGGCGGCAAGGCCAAGCGCGGCAGCAGCGGTGGCGCCAAGCAGAACGGGTCGGAAGGAAGACATGGAAGCTCCTGCATCAGGGGAAAGGCGCCTAGGCCGCCTTGGGAAACCAGCGGCGGTTCCAGCATGGAACCCATCCGCCTTCAAGACCGAAGCAGGCGATCACTCATTGGTGAAGCGCGAGGCTGCTCCGGCCCCTGGCCGCGGCGAAGATAGACGGCCGCCACGCTGGCGAACCCCGTGGTGGCCACCATCGGGGTCAACGCCAACAGCTTCGGTCCATTCTCCCGGACCAGTCCCGCCACGTAATCGCGCGTGACGGCGGGACCGAAATTCAGCAGCAGGTCGACGATCGCCCGGCCGTAACCGAGCAAGTGGAAGACACTCGCGGCCAGCAGCATCGAAAGCAGCGCCGCGGAGAAGGCAGCGGCCAGCAGAAACCCAGTTGCCGCCCACGGGCGGGTCTGAGGCCGAAACGCCAGAATGAGCAGCGTGAGCCCCACGGGCAGGATGGCCCAGTCAAAGCCAACCGGCAGCCAGTCCAGCACCGCAAGCAGCGAATTGGCCATGTGCCCCTGTTATTTGCCCGCGAAGTAATGTTTCGGGCGCGGCCCTGCAACATGGACTCAGGGCTGGTAGGTTAGCCCAATCCAGAACATCCGTGGCTGGCCATAGGAGACGATGGTGCCGAGCAGCGAATCCGTTTGCGCGGCCGTGGCAACTTTTGCATCCGTCGCATTATCGACGGCCAGATATGCGCCAAGCGAATGCGTCAGCCGATAGGCAGCCTTCAGATCCAGCACGAAGGCGGAGCCAAGCCGCAGCGTGTTGAGATCGTTTTCAAAGCGCAATCCTTCGTAGTGCAGCTGCGCCTCCAGCAATAGCGGCGCGATGGGGCGCCAATCTGCACCGCCCGTGACCACGGTGCGCGGTGCCTGTGCGGGGCGGAGTCCGTCGAGCTGCCCGGAGACGAATTGCGCATCGGTGTAGGACACTGCGCCCCAGCCGCTCAGGGTGGGCGAAAAGTCTTCCGTCACCTGCCCTTCCAAGCCGAAGGCCTGCACGTCGCCCGCGTTCTGCCGCTGCTGCAGGTTCACTCCTGTCGTGACGTTAGCAATGGCGTTGTGCAGTTGGTTCCAGAACGCTGTCGCATCCCAGTGCAATGTCTCCCACGCGCCGCCATAGCCGATTTCCGCACCATAGAGCTTCTCGGGACGCAAGTTCGGATTGGCGCTCGTCACCACGTTGCCGACCCGGAATGGACGGTACAATTCGTTCAGCGTGGGTACCCGAAAGCCGAGATAGGCGGCCGCGCGCACATATTCGCCGTCGTTGAAGTTACGGCGGATGCCGCCCCGCGCCGTCGGCACGAACCCGTCGCGGCCCGGATAATCCTGCAGGTTGGAGATTGCGCCGGTCGCCCGCACCTGCTCAACCAGATGTCCCTGCGAGGTCGCCCAATAATCGCCGCGCGCTCCCAGGGTCAGCAGCCACTGGCTCATATCGATGGCGCCCTCTCCGTACAACCCTCCAACAATCTCCTGCCCGCCGGAACGGCGGAATTTCTCGAAGCTGGCGCCGTCGAAGAAAAACAGCTCGCGGGATTCGCCCGAATCATCGCGCAGATCGCTGCCCAGCTCCCAGCGGAACGCGCCTTCCTCCCCGAGCAGCGCTGCATTGTATCCGAGCCCCAGCGCCGGCGTGGCGAACTGGTCGTTCGCCGGCGTCGTGCCGGTGCGGCCCGGCGCGACAGATACCGATGTATTGGAGAAGTTGCTGCGCACGGCCCAGCCCTGCACCCGCCAGCCGATGTTTCCATTGCCCGGCTCTTTGGCGAAGGACAGGCTGCCCGTCAATCCGTGTGCGGATGAATCCGCGCCTTCCAGCCCCGCCCCGCGGCCTTCGCCGTATGTCGAGATGCGCGCCGACGTGAGCACATCGCCAACCTGTGTCTGCGCCCGCAACGAGGCGGAGCCGCCGTCGAACCAGACGTGGTTGTCGGCAGGGCCGCGGTCGGGTTCGCGCACCGGAATCCAGCCGCTGGTGCGCTCGCCGGACAGGCTGCCGAAGAGATCGATGCCCTCGATACTTTCGCCGAACGACGCGCCGCCGCGGGCGGATGAGAGCGTTCCGCCTTCCATATCGGCGATGGACTCCGCAGAGTCCCGCTCCGTCAGCAATATCGTGCCGGTCAGTGCGCCGGCGCCGTAGGGCCCGGCCCCTGCCCCACGCACGATCTCCGCGCCGCCAATGTCTTCGTAGGGGGCTTGCGTCCAGATCACCCAGCCTCCGAACGGATCGTTGAGCGGAATGCCGTCTAGCAAGACCAGCGCCCGCCCTGCGCCGGACGGCGCAATGGCTCGCAACGAGACGCCTTGGGTGCTGGCGTTCGCGCTGACGCTGTTGGTTCGCCGGAAGAGGGAGAGCCCGGGGACCTGCTCAAGCGCGTCGTCGATTCGATCCGACCTGGAGAGCTGCTCGGCATTGAGCGTCACGCTGGAAAACGCCGGCATGCCGACCGCTTCCGGCAACTTCGTGGCCGTGACGGTGACCTGCTCCACCTCGTCAGCCATGACGGAAGGTACGGTGAGGAAGAGGACTGCGCAGACCCCGCTCGCAACCGCGTACCGGCCATTTCGAAGCCATTCCCGAATGGCCGCCTCCCCTCGCCGCATTGCCACACTCGTGCGCTTTGTGCACCTTACGACAAATTCGGCGGATCAGGGGAGGCTTTCATGAAATTCATTGTAGTCGGATTTGCAGCGCTTGCGGCGTGCATTGCAACCGCAGCAGCGAGCCCCGTGCCGCCTTATGCCTCGGCCGCCGTGGCGGACAAGGCGCGGCCGGCGGAAGACGTCGCGCGCGATGCCAATCGCAAGCCTGCCCAGATGATCGTCTTCGCGGAAATCAAGCCAGGCGACGTGGTGGTCGATATCGTTCCAAGCAAAGGCTACTTCACGCGGATTTTTGCGAAGGCGGTCGGCCCAAAAGGCCATGTGTATGCTTACTACCCCTCAGAGGTCGACTCGATGCTGAAGGGCAAACCGCCATCGATCACGGCCGTGACGAACGACACGGCAAACTACCCGAACGTCTCGCTCGTCCATGCGTCACTCGCGCAATTCAAGGTGCCGCAGGCGCCGGACGTGGTGTGGACATCCCAGAATTACCATGATTTCCACGACACATTTTTTGGGCCTCTCGATATGTCCGCGGTGAACAAGGCCATCTACAATGTGCTGAAACCTGGCGGCGTTTACATCGTACTCGATCACGTGGCGGAAGCAGGTTCGGGGTTGCGCGATACGGAAACGTTGCACCGCATCGATCCAGCCGCCGTAAAGAAAGAAGTGATGGCGGCCGGTTTCCAATTCGTGGGCGAGGACAATGCCCTGCGCAATCCCGCCGATCCACACACCAAGAAGGTGTTCGATCCCTCGATCCGCGGCAAGACAGATCAATTCGTGTTCAAATTTCGCAAGCCTGCCCGCTAGGGCTGCTGCATCAGGCTGCTCACGTTGCCGAGCTTATGCGTCTCTTGGCGCGTTAGTAGCAGCATCGCGCGCCCGAAGGCCTTAGCGGCATTAACCTGAGTTAGTTTCGCGTTGGTCCCTTCTGGCGCGCCTCCGGAAATCTCCCCCATTTCCATCACGTGTAGCGGAGATTCCATTTTTCTTTGAGCCGTCGTAAGTCTAAGAGGTTGTTGAAGTTTTTAAAACTTCAGCGTAAGAGCGTCCGCTTATATGACGCAACCGTCAACTTTAGGATGCAGAGAAAGAATTGCGGCCGCTCTCTTATACCGAAATCGCGGAAAGCCCCCCTGGTGTCGATTGGGATGACTTTCGAGTCTTTCTTCAAATCGTGCGGCACGGGAGCTTCAACCGGGCCGCCGCGCAACTGGAGATGACGCAGCCGACGGTCAGTCGCCGGCTTCTCCGGTTGGAAAAGGCAATTGGAGTGCGCCTGTTCGACCGCGACCGGAGGGGACCGCGACTGACCGCTGAGGGGCACCGCATCTATACCGACGCCTCCGCGGCGCAAGCGGCGCTGATGCGGGCTGTCAATCAGACGCCGGGCGGGCGCCCTGGGATCGAAGGGGACTGCACCCTTCAGATGGGCGAAGGCGCAGCGAGCTTTTGGGTATCGCGTTTCCTGGCGCCGTTCTTCACCCGCCATCCCAACGTCGGCCTGAAGATCATCGGGGTTACCGGATCTGCAAACGATACGCGCGAGGGCTCCGATCTGAGCATCTACTATTACCAGCCTCCCCAGGCAGACCTGGTCAGCCTCCACATCGGAACCATGCATCTGTTGCCGTTCGCCTCCCGCGAGTATGTGCGCGTTCATGGCGCGCCGCAGAATATTGAAGCGCTGTCGCGGCACCGGCTTCTCGACCTGGCCGTTTACTTCACGGAGGCGGGGCTGTGGGCGACATGGTCGCAACAGCATGCTGGCACGCGCGCGCTGCTGCTCACCAACGTTGCCGGCTGCATCGCCGAAGCTGTGCACCACGGCGCGGGTATCGCGGTGCTACCAAGCTATGCTTTGGCGGTTTACGACAACCTTATTCCTCTGGATATCGGTGTGCATTACACGCTGCCGATCTATATTTGCTATTCACGCGATGCGATGGACAAGTGGCCGGTGAAGACCACGCTCGAATTTTTGCGTGAATGCGTATTCGATCGAAAGAACATGCCGTGGTTCCGTGAGCGCTACATTGCGCCAGAACTCGATTGGCACAGGCGGCTCGAAAGCGCCGTAGACCAGGCCGGAGCGGGACCGGCGCCCGCCAGGGCGCCGGCCAGTGTTCGGGCATGAGTCTTTGCTAGCGGCCTGTGATCCTTCGCGCAGCTGTCATTCCCAAAATCAGCAGCACAACGAACACCGCAATGAAGATGAAGAACAGGAACTTGGCGATTGCGATGGACGCGCCGGCGATGGCGGTGAAGCCTAGCACCCCTGCGATCAGGCCAAGAACCAGAAAGACCAACGCCCACTTGAGCATGGCGACCTCTTCCGAAATTTCTCAAATGACAACGTGACCTGCGCCGGAACGTTCCCACGCGCGAGGACATGCCCCTCTCCAATTTCCACTCGTCAGATTTTCACAGCACCGTGTTTTTTCGCGGCGATATAGTCGTCCACCACAGTCGCAAGCACGGTAAGCGGCACGGCGCCACAGAGGAGGACCGCGTCATGGAAGTCGCGCAGGTCGAAGCGCGACCCCAATGCCGCCTCCGCCTTGTCGCGCAGGCGCAGGAAGGTGACCTTCCCGACCATGTACGAGCAAGCCTGCCCCGGCCAGACGCAATAGCGTTCCACTTCGGTGGTTGCGGAGGCTTCCGGGTCGCCGATCGAGTCCGTGTAGTATTTGATCGCCTGCTCCCGGCCCCACTTCATGGCGTGCATGCCGCTGTCCACGACCAGCCGCACACCGCGGAAAATGGCATCGTGCAGTTGCCCCAGATGGCCCCAGGGATCGTCTTTGTACATGCCGATTTCGACTGCCAGCTGCTCGGCATAGAGCGCCCAGCCTTCCGCGTAGGCATTAAACCCCGCGATCTTGCGAATGAGCGGCAAGTTGGCTTCCTGCTGGATCGAGCCCTGCAGGTGATGGCCGGGGATGGCTTCGTGGAAGGTGAGCGTCGACAAGGTCCAACTGGGCACTTCGGCCGTGTCTCGCAGATTGATGTAATAGCGGCCGGGCCGTGAACCGTCGAGCGAGGGATTTTGGTAATAGCCGCCGGGCGCGCCCGCTTCCGTGTATTTCGGCACGCGCACGATCACGACATTCGCTTTCGGCAGCACGCCGAAATATTCTGGCAGCCGGGCGCGGATCTCCTGCACCTTTTTGTTGAGATCGCTGATCAGTTTCTCTTTTCCGGCATCCGTGTTCGGGTAACGGAATTTGGGATCGCTGAACATTTCCCGATAGCGCTGACCGACAGTCCCCTTCGTGAGACCCTGCGCCTTCATGATGGAATCTGCCTGGGCCGAGAGCCGCGCCACCACGTCCAGCCCAAGCTTGTGCACCTCGGCCGGGCTCATTGTGGTGGTGGTCGCCTGATCGAACGAGTCCGCGTAATAAGATGCGCCCTTCGGCAGCCGCCATACACCGGCATCGTGCACCGCCCGGGGCTGGAGCGATTTCATGAAATCGATCTGCCGTTCCAGCGCGGGATACACTTTGCCGCTGACGATTTTTTCCGCCTCTGGCCCGTAATTGCCGGCGATATTCTTCTCTTTGGTGCGGCGAACCGCGGATTGAACGAGCACCGACTGTTCCGCAGGCGTATTGCGGATGCCGGTCATCTGCGTCAGGGCGCGCGAGATGACGAAATCCGGCGGCACCACGCCCATGCCGGTATCGTGGCGGGCGAAATCTGTTTCCTGATCGAGCACCCGCGCGAACGCGTCAAGACGCGCCAGGTAGGCATCGGCGTCCGATTTGTCATTGATGGGATGTTGACTGTCGAGAAAATCCGGTACCTGCTGATAGGAGCCGGTCAGCTGCGAGAGGATGTAAGGGCCCTGGAGATTGCCCCCGGCGTAGGGGTATTTCCGGTTGGCGGCATCCTGTGTTTTCAGTCCGTAAAGCACCACGTCGTAGCCGAAGGCGTCCTTCGGATCGAGCGAGGCACGACCGAATGCTTCGAGCCGCTTCAGCTGGCTGGCCGTGAGCGCCTTCAGGCGATCGGCTTCCGCGAGCGAGCGGTCCGACAGCTCGCTGCGTTGACGGGCACGCGGGCCGGTGTCGATCCCGAGGCTGGTCGCGGCTTCCGGCGCGTGATCCAGCTGCTCGTTGACGAACGCGTCGAACAGCGCGTTCAGCTTGCGCGAAGCGTCATCCCTTGCGGCACCGGAAGCAGCGGCAGCGACGGCGGCTGGCGGAAGAGTCGCGGCGATGGCCGCTGCAGCGCTTGTGGCCAGCAGATGGCGTCGGTCCAGCATTAAGGATCTCCGGTGCGTCCCGATGCAGGGTTATGGCGGATGGCGTCGATCGACAAGAGCCGACCCAGCGGCCGGTTCGCCGGCAGGTTCAACTTGCCGTGTGACGGGACTTTTTTGTGCCATGCGCGCCCCGCAGGTTTCGAATGCGGCAACCATCAGGCCGGCAATAACCGATATCGCCGCAGTTTCTCGTAATACGGCCGCGCTGCTTCAGCGATCGGCTTGAGGTCGTCGCGCAACGCCGCGAACGGGACGGGCGGACGCGGGGGCGCAAAGCCGGTGGATCGCTCGACGGCATCGTACCAGGCGGGCGCCCATGCGCCGTCGGTATCGCGTCGGCCCGGCGGCCAGTGCAGCATTTCCCCGGCGAACGGAATATCGAGGAGCCCGCACAGCGCAGACAAGGTGCCGCGTGGATTGCGCAGCACGTCGGACGCGTCGATCACCGGCGGCGCAATGCCGAGACGCTCCGCCTCACGCTCGAAAATCTCGGCCTGCTGCACGAAACCGATATCCTCAAGCACCACGTCACTTCGCTTCTCCGTGTAGGAGGCAAGCACGTCTTCCGGCGCGCGGATGAGAAAGGCGTTACGGCACTCCGCAATCCAGTCCCGTCCAAATTGCGGGCACATGTGATGGGTCATATGCTTCTGGTAGAAAACCGGACGGTTCCCCGGCACTGGACCGAGAATGATTTTCACCACCTCGCGCCAGTCTGCTGGCTGACTCTTCAATGATTCTTCCCGCAACGGATGATCGATACCTGTTGTGGAGAGATAGGCGGCATAGAACGGTTCGTCGATCACCGCGGTATCCGGCCGATTGCCGAAGCTGCGCATCATGGCGGTCGAGATGTTTCTCGGTCCCGACCACATGGCGATCCGGATCGCGTCAGCCATTGCGCGCCGCTTCCCGATCTTTCAACTGCTCGTAAAGCCGCCGCAGCTCCGCGGTCATCTGTCCGGGCACGCCCCCGCGCACAACCTGGCCGTCGATCTCCCGAACCGGCGTAATACCCCCGAATGTGCCGGTGACGAACGCCTCGTCGGCCTCACGCACGTCGTCCAGCGCGAAGTCCCCCAGGCGGATCGGAATGCGGTTCTCATGGCACAAAGCGATGACATTCCCGCGGGTGACGCCGTTGAAACAATACTCGCCCGTGGAGGTGCACACCTCCCCTGCCCGCACGAAGAAGAAATTGGTCGCGTTGCAGCTGGACACAAAGCCGTGCGGATCGAGCATCAGCGCTTCGTCGGCTCCGCGAGGCAACACGTCGAGCAGCGCGCGCACCAGATTGAGCCGGCTGTGCGAGTTCAG
>DATIEM010000082.1:0-3467 GCA_035455725.1 Rhizomicrobium sp.
GATCGACAAGGCGGTGTTCGCCGGCCACGACTGGGGCGGAATCGTCGTCTGGCAGATGCCGATCTACCACCCGGATCGGGTCGCAGGTATCATCGGCGTGAACACGCCCTTCCTGCACTTCCCGATGGATCCGATTGCGGCGCTGCGCGCCATGCGGGGCGACAACAACTACGTGGTGTTTTTTCAGAATCCTGGCGTCGCCGATGCCATTCTTGCCAAAGACGTGGGCAAGACCTTCCGCTTCTTCATGCGCAAGAGCATGGTGACGGCGAAGGAATTCGAGAACGCGCCACAGCAGGCAAAAAATTTCGAGCTGGTGCACGCGATCGAACAGGACGAGACCGGTTTTCGCGGGGAGCCGCTGCTAACGGACGAGGAAATGAAGGTGTTCGTCGACGCTTACCGCCGCACCGGCTTCACCGGCGGAATCAACTGGTACCGCAACCTTTCGCGCAACTACGAGCTTTCAAAAACCATGGAGCAGATCGTGCGCGTGCCGGGGCTTATGATAATGGCGGAAAACGACGTCGTGCTCCCGCCTTCGATGACCGAAGGGATGGAGCGCTTCGTCCCCGATCTGGAGAAGGTGCTGATCCGCGATTGCGGCCACTGGACCCAGCAGGAAAAGCCGGAGGAAACCAGCCGCGCCATGATCGACTGGCTGAAGCGGCGATTCCGCTGATCGATGGAAGCGCGTCCAAGGGTTGGACTGTTCGTCACCTGCCTGGTCGATCTGGTGCGGCCGCAGGTGGGCTTTGCGGCGGCGAAGCTGCTGGAGGACGCCGGTTGCGAGGTGGAGGTGCCGGCGCAGACCTGCTGCGGGCAGCCGGCGTGGAATTCCGGCGCCGACAAGCACGCGGCCCATCTGGCGAAGCAAGCGATCTCCGCGTTCGAGCCCTTCGATTATGTGGTGGCGCTGTCCGGCTCCTGCGCCGGCATGATCAGGATCCATTATCCCGAAATGCTGGCGAGCGATCCACAGTGGCTGCCGCGTGCGCGCGCGCTCGCCGCAAAAACGCACGAACTGGTCTCGTTTCTGGTGAAGGTGCGCGGGATGAAGTCTGTTGCGGCGCGATGTGTCGCAAGCGCCTGCTACCACGACTCGTGCTCCTCCCTGCGCGAGATGCGCGTGCGCGATCAGCCGCGAACGCTGCTCGCATCGGTGGACGGCTTGAGCCTGAGCGAAATGAAAGAGCCGGAAGTGTGCTGCGGCTTCGGCGGCCTGTTCTCGGTCAAGTACCCGGAAATTTCCGAACACATGGCGGACGGCAAGATCGCCGACGCGCAAAGCACCGGCGCGGGACTCATGCTGGGGAGCGATCTTGGCTGCCTGCTGCATCTCAAAGGCCGCATGCAACGCAAGGGGGTGAAGATGCGCGTGCGCCACGTGGCCGAGGTGCTGGCGGGGCAGGGCGGCGAGCCCGCACTCGGCGAATGAACCTGGATCCGCGCGCCTTTCGCGAATCCGGCCAAGCGGCGCTGCAGGATGAAAATCTGCGCCGCGCCCTTGGCCGCCTGAAAACCCATTTCGCGCTGGGCCGGGCGCGGGCCGTCGAGCGATATGGCAATTGGGAGGCGTTGCGCGAGCAGGGCCGCGCCATTCGCGACTACGCGCTTTCCGATCTCGGCACGCTGCTGGAGCAGTTCGAGCGCGCGGTGACGGCGCAGGGCGGCCATGTGCATTGGGCGCGCGATGCGCATGAGGCGCGCGAGATCGTCCTCGGCATTCTGCGTCAGCAGGGCGCGCGTACCGTCATCAAGGGTAAGTCGATGGTGAGCGAGGAGATCGGGCTGAACCCGTTCCTCGAAGCCAGCGGCATTGCGCCGGTGGAAACCGACCTCGGCGAGTACATCGTGCAGCTGCGGGGCGAGCCGCCCAGCCACATCATCGCGCCCGCCTTCCATCTGAATAAGGAGGACGTGGCGAAGACCTTTCGGGCCGCGCACGCAGACCTCGATCCGGATCGCTCCCTGTGGGAGCGGACCGAACTTGTGGCGGAGGCGCGCCGGGTGCTGCGCGCGCGCTTCGAAGCGGCGGACGCGGGAATCACCGGCGCCAACTTCCTCACCGCGGAGGAGGGCGCCGCGGTGCTCGTCACCAACGAGGGCAACGGCGATCTCACGCGGCTGCTGCCGAAAACGCATATCGTTCTCACCGGCCTGGAGAAGGTGGTCGCCAATCTGGAACAGGCCGCGGTGCTGCTGCGGCTGCTGACGCGCTCCGCCACCGGGCAGGACATCTCCAGTTACGTGACACTGATGCGCGGGCCGCGCGCGGCCGGCGACACGGATGGTCCGGAAAATTTCCACGTGGTGCTGGTGGACAATGGCCGCACGCCATTGCTCGGCACCGAAGCGCAGGAGGTGCTGCGCTGCATCCGCTGCGCGGCGTGCCTCAATCATTGCCCGGTGTATGCGGCGGTCGGCGGGCATGCCTACGGCACCACCTACACCGGCCCGCTTGGCGCCGCGCTGAATCCCGGCACGCTGGGCGTCGCGCTGGCGCACCATCATCCGAACGCCTCGACCTTCTGCGGCCGCTGCGCCGAAGTCTGCCCGGTAAAAATCCCGCTGCCGAAAATCATGCGCCACTGGCGGGCGCGAGAATATGCGAGCGGCCTGCAGCCGAAGAGTAAGGTGGCCGGATTGGGTCTATGGGCGTTTCTCGCCAAGCGGCCGGCGCTTTATCGTCTCGCGGCGGGCGTCGCCGCGCGATTGCTGAAATTCATCGCGCACAGAGGCCGCGTACCTGCGCTGCCGCTGTTGCGCAACTGGTTTGCCGTGCGCGATTTTCCGGCGCCGCAAGGGAACACATTTCAATCGCTGTGGGCACGTCGCAAATGAGCGCGCGCGAGGAGATACTGTCCCGCATTCGCAGCCGTCGCCGGCAAGCCGCGCCAGCCGTGCCGGATTTCGCGCCGCCGCCTGCGTCCAATCCGATCGAGACTTTCGTTGCGGCCGCGCAGCGCGCAAATGCCGAGGTTCAGTTCCTCGACAGCGAAGACGACGTGCCGCGCACGGTCGCCTGGCTTCTGCGGGCGCGCAATCTGCCGGCCGTTGTGCACGTGCCGCCGCATGCGTCGGCGCTGCCATGGGACACGGCACCCGGCCTGACGCTGCATCGTGGCCCGCCGGGGCCTGACGACGCGGCCGTCGCGTTCGCGCCTTTCGGCATCGCCGAGACTGGCACACTGGTATACGCCTCGACGGCCGGGGCGCCGGCCTCCTGGCACTTCCGCGCCGGATTCGAAATCGCCCTCGTGCGCGCGGATGCCATCCTCCCGCACATGGAAAATGCAATTGCGCTGTTGAAGGCGAGTGGATTGCCCTCCACGGTCAATTTCGTGACCGGTCCGTCGCGCACCGGCGACATCGAGCAGACGCTCGAACTCGGCGCCCACGGCCCCAGAGCCTTGGCGATCCTGATTGTGGAGACGTGATTACCCTCCCTTGAAAAGGGAGGGTCA
>DATIEM010000083.1:0-13079 GCA_035455725.1 Rhizomicrobium sp.
CATGGCCAGGCAGCGTCAGCGCGACCCGGCTACCCAGTGAAGTCATACGAAAGGGCCGGTGTTCGCACTGGCCCCTTTTGCTGCGATGCGAACTCAGGCGGCACGGGCGCGCGGGGGTTTTATGACGCGTGCTTCGAATTCCTGCCGCTTCTTCTGCACGAACGCCGCGTTGTTCTCGGCCCAGACCGAGATTTCTTCCACCGGCTTCAGCAGCGAGTGGCCGGTCGGGGTGAGCCGGTATTCCACTCGCGGCGGAACTTCCGGATAGACGGTGCGCTCCACAATGCCGGCCTTCTCGAATTCCCGCAGGTGCTTCGTCAGCTCGCGCTGTGTGATGCCGTCGAGGCTCTTCTGCAGTTGCCCGAAGCGCAGGGTGTTGTTTTCCGCATGCAGCAGGTTGCGCAGGATGCGCACCGACCATTTGTGCGCGATCAGCTGCAGGGTGAGAAAGACAGGGCAGTTTCTCGACACGGGAACCTTCCTCGGTATTCACTTGTATACCTACCGGCCAACATGGCCGGTATCGGGCAGATTTTTCCCTACTTTACAGACGTATGTTGGCGTCCATATTGGACCAACACACCTCAAGAGGGGAAGGTCATCATGCTGAAATTCGTCTCCTTACTGGGCGCCGGCGTGCTGCTGTGCGGGCTGGCCGGACCGGCTGCCGCGCAAGGCGCCAAGCCGACCGATCCACAAATTGCCCACATCGCCTATACGGCCGGCGTGCTCGACATCAAGGCCGCGCAGCAGGCATTGGACAAGAGCAAGAACGCCAAGGTGCGTGCCTTCGCCCAGGACATGGTGCGCGACCATACGTCAGTGAACGATCAGGCGCTGGCGCTGTGCAAAAAACTGGGCGTCACGCCGGAGGACAACGATACCAGCAAGGGTCTGGTGAAGGATGCGGATGCCTATCGCGCCAAGCTTGCAGGGTTGAGCGGCGCCGCGTTCGACAAAGCCTATGCCGAGCACGAAGTGGCTTATCATCACACCGTGAACGGCGCGCTGGAATCAACGCTCATTCCGTCGGCCAACAATGCGGAACTGAAGAGTCTGCTCGAAACCGGCCTCAAGATCTTCAAAGGCCATGAGGAACACGCCCGCACGCTCGCTGCCAGCCTGAAATGAGGCTGTGCCGCGCCTCGCGCGCTGCTGTTCTGGTCATCACGCTCGCCGCGGCAGGCCCGGCCGCGGCGGGCGTGGTGCACGTTGACATGAAGGGCATCGGCTTCACGCCCGCCAGGATTTCCGCCAAGGTGGGCGACACGATTGAGTGGGCGAACCACGATTTCGTGGTCCATTCCGCAACGGCGCGCGATCACAGCTTCGATGTTAATGTGACTGCCAACCAGAGCGGGCGCACTGTGGTCAAGAAAGCCGGCAAGATCGCCTATTATTGCCGCTATCACCCCAACATGACGGCCGAAATCGATGTGGCGGCGAAGTAGCTGACGAGGCGGTGCAGCGTCGGCTGGTTGCTACTCGACCTGCGATTTGTCTGCGGCGAATTCCGGCTTGTGGAAGGGTTCGACCGTGCCCTTGAGCCGGATCGTGATGGGGTCGCCATGCCGGTCCACGGTCTTGCCGACCGCCACGCGAATCCACCCCTCGCTCACGCAATATTCCTCGACATTGGTTTTCTCGGCGCCATTGAAGCGGATGCCCACGCCGCGGCTCAGCACAGCCGCATCGTAATAGGGACTTTTGGAATTGACGCAGAGCCTGTCGGGAAAGCTGTCGCTCATCTGGGCCTTGGCGGGAACACGCGAGGGCAGGTGATAGGCAACCCGCCGCCGCTTGCCAAGCGGCGACGCCGAAATCGTGTCGGTAACGACAGCCCGGCGCGGCCGGTCCGCCCGCTGTCGCGAAGCGCGGCGCCCGTGTAAAAGGCCCGTCGGGGATGGGGGGCGCGAGACAGGATGCCCGCGGAAATCGAACTGAAGCTGGTTGCGTCCCCCAAGGTGCTGAGCGCCGTCTCGCGCTTGCCGCTGCTGCGTCCGCTGGCCTTCGGCAAAGCCCAAAGGACAAAGCTCGCGTCGGTCTACTTCGACACGCCGGATGGCAAGCTCCGGCGGCACGGCGTCGGGTTGCGTGTCCGGAGCGTCGGCCGCAAGCGCCTGCAGACGATCAAGAGCGAAGGCGACGGCGCCGGCAGCGTGTTCGCGCGGGACGAATGGGAGGCAGAGATCGGCAGCGACAGGCCCGATCTCGCTCTGGCGAAAGGCACGCCGCTGCGTCCCTTGCTGACGCGCAAGACGAAGGCATCCCTTGGCCCGGTGTTCGAAACGGTGGTGGAGCGGAACGAAATCCCGCTGCGCTTCGGCGCGAGCGAAATCGAACTGGCGATCGACCGCGGCTGGGTTCGCAGCGGCAGGCGGCGCCGCCGCCTCGGCGAGATCGAACTCGAACTGAAGCAGGGGGAACTCGCCGACCTCGCGAAGCTGGCCGGCAGTCTGGCGGAAGCGCTTCCCGTCTGGCTGGAGGTGCGCTCGAAAGCCGAGCGGGGCTACGCGCTCGATTCCGGCGAATGGCAGGGCGCGGTGCACGCGGGCGATATCGAGCTGGACCCCGATGGAAACGCTGCGCAGGCTTTCCGCACCATTGCGTTTTCCTGTCTGCATCATCTGGCCGCCAATCGGGATGCTGTATGTCGCGGCTCGCCCGAGGGCGTGCATCAGCTGCGGATCGGGGCCCGCCGGCTCAGGGCTGCCATTTCCGCCTTCAAGGACATGACCGGCGGCCCCGAAGCCGAGGCGATCAAGCGCGAACTGAAATGGATCACCGAGCAGCTCGCGCCGGTGCGGGACTTCCAGGTGCTGCTCGAGGATGTGCTGCTTCCCCTATGCGAGGCCTATCCCGACGAGCCGGGCGTTCCCCTGCTGATTTCCGACATCGAAGGCCGCCGGAGGGAAGGATTGAAGACGGCGAGGGCCACGCTGAACAGCGAGCGCTACCGCAAAGCCATCCTGCAGATCGCACTCTGGCTGGCGGCCGGCCAGTGGTCGCGAAGCGACGATCCCCTGCTGCGCTCGTGGCGCGAAAGGTCAATCAAGGACCATGCGCGGGAGGTCCTGCATCACCGCGCGAAGAAGATCGTGAAGAAGGGGAAAAGACTGCAGGAGCTCGATCGGGGCCAGCGCCACAAATTGCGGATCGCCGTCAAGAAGTTGCGCTACTCGACGGAATTCTTTGCCAGCCTGTTCGCGGGATCGAAGGCCGCCAAGACCCGCAAGAGGTTCGGAACCACCCTCAGGGCGCTGCAGAATACACTTGGCAACCTCAACGATATCGCCGTCCACCAGCAGCTCGCCTCCGAACTCGCCGACACGCAGGAACATGCGCGAGAGCGGCCGCAGGAAGCCTATGCCATGGGGCTTGTGATCGGCCGGGAGCAAAAACGGGCGCATGCCTGCATGGCGGCGGCCGATAAAGCCGTCAGAAAATTCTCCGACGTGGCGCCCTTCTGGCGCTGAACCTCACAACTCCGTTGGCCCGGCGCTTCTAAATCAGTTCGCCGGTTTGCTCTGGCCGATATGCTGCGCGAGGAATTTCTCGGTTTCCTTCAGCAGGCGAATTCTGGTCTCGGCCAAATCCAGGTAGTGGTCGTCTCCCTGCAGCGTGACGAACTCGACCGGCTTGCCGGCCTTCCTCAAAGCCTCCACTTCAATCTGCCCCTGCTCGATCGGAACTGTGGTGTCCTTGTCGCTGTGAACGAGCAGAACAGGCGCCCGTACCCGATCAGCATGCCGGGCGGGGGAGACGCCGGCCATGCGCTGCTCGTCGGTGTAGCGGCTGCCGATGCGCGCCTGCCAGTATTCGATGGCAGCGGAGTTCTTGCCGTGCTGACGCGCTTCTTTTCCAAGCATCGCTGGCAGATCCGATACGGGAGCGTAGGCAACGGTGCAGGCGTAAAGCTCGGGCGTAAAGGTGGCGCCTGCGAGCGCCGCATACCCGCCGTAGCTTGCACCCACAATGCAGATGCGCCTGGGATCGGCAATGCCATCGGCAACAAGTTTGCGGACCCCGTCGCTGATATCGTCCTGCATCGCGCGGCCCCATTGGCCATTGCCGGCGTCGCGGAATTTTGCGCCATAGCCCGCCGAGCCGCGGAAGTTGGGCTGCAGGACCGCGTAGCCGCGGCTCGCCATGAATTGTGCCCACCAGTCGAAGTCCAGCGTGTCCCGCGCTTCGGGTCCGCCATGCGGGAAGACGACAGCAGGCAGATTGTGTGGGGTTTTGCCCGGCGGCAGCGTCAGATATGCGTGAATGTCGAGCCCATCGCGCGCTTTGTATGGATAAGCCTTCATCTGCCCCAGATCGGCCTTGGTCAGCGATGGATACGCGCTGGCGAGGAAGCTGAGCTGCCCCGTGGCGGTTTCGTAGAGACGATATGTTGTTACCTCCTGCGGGCCGCTGGTTCGAACGATGAAGGCCTCTCCGGCTGGATCGGAAGATTCGATCTGGATTGTCTGGCCCGGCAAAGCGCTTTCCAGTTTTCGCTGGATGGCTTCGCGCTTGGCGTCGAAGTAGGTGAATTCGGTGCTGTCCTTCTCATATGCCACGCCGATCACGCGTCCGCTCCAGTCGTCTCGCAGAACGGTGTCGACGTCCACGGTGGGATCGGAGAAGAGCGCCGGACCGATTTTCCCGTCCGCCAGCTTGAGTGGGTAGAGCGCCATCATGCCGGACTCATTGCGCCGCGCGATCACCAGCGCCGTACCATCCTCAGTCAATCCCACGACATCCTGATCCGAAGTGCCGTCATAGGTGAGGGCAGGGCGCCAGCTGTTGCCCCCTCCGATCATCAACGTATCTTGCAGGTTCGCATCCTGATCGACGCGGGCCACGGCATGGCCGTGACCATCCATGATCCACTGCACGGTCTGATCGTCACCGAGCTCGGCAGGTTCTCCGTGCCCATTTTCCAGGTTCACGCGAAAGACGTTGAGTTTGATCTTGCCGCGCGAAAGCCGGGTGTCAGGATCGCCGTAGGCGTACGCCTCAAGCGCCTGCATGAACACGTGAGAGGGATCCTCCGGCGGAGCGTCCAGTACCGCTCCCGTGGCGGTGTTGTAGGTACCGACCACGGAGTTCGCCATCAGCCGCACCGGGTTCTTCGCCTCCGCGCTGATCGCGAAGGCGCGCTGCCAGGTTCGCAACTCGGTATCGTTGGTGAGTTTCGTGTTCTCCTGGTAAGTGGCCACCAGATGATCGTTCCCCGACCAGCGCACCGCCCTTGCGAGGCCATCGCTCACCGCAAAGGCGTATTGCTTCACGCCGCTGGCGTTGAACGCGAAAATCACGACCTGCGGCCGGCCATTGATCGGCTGAATCACCGCGATGTGTCTCTTGTCGGGCGACAGCCGCATGGCCGTCACTTGTGGCAGACTGCCGAATGCTTCCACCGGCGGCGCAGCACTTGAAGGAAATGATAAGAGAACGGCGGCAGCCAGAATGGCCGCGGAAATGACGTTAAGCATTGCAATTGCCCCAAAACCCAGCGGGCTGCGCCTAGCACAGGCCCCGTTATGTTCAAAGCGGGCCGCTGTTCGGAGCCGCAAGGGAACTCATTGCTGCGGCAGTTCTGGCTGCAATATCCACAACTATGAGGAGCGGGCGGCGTGTTGGGCTACGGCTTCCAGACAAAGCCGCAGAAGGTGTAGGCGGTGCAGGGGCCGCCCAGAAGGTAATAGCCCACCACCTGGCCCTTGCGGTTGATGCCGAGTGCGGTCGTGCCGTCCTCGTTGCCGGGGAAATCTAGCGTGGTGATCTGGCCATCAGGCGAGCGAACAAACCCGTGCGTCGCCGAACTGTCGACATAGCCGCCCGCGATCTCCCCGCTGTCGTTGATGCCGTGGGGAACCGTGTAGGGGAGGAAATAGCCGTTGCTGTAATCCAGGATGGCAATCGTCCCGTCCGGACTGCGGAGAAATCCGAATGTGTTATAGTTGCTGTCGGAATAATAGCCGACCACCTGGCCGCCGGCATTGATGCCGGTCGCTGCGAGGTTGGTGGTCTGCACATTCGGGATGCTGAAGGTGGTGAGCGCGCCGTTCTTTCCGCGCACAAAGCCGTGCCATTGCCTGGTCGCATCGTCGTAGCTGCCGGCGATCGCGCCGCTTGCGTTAATCGCATAGACATAGGTGTTGAGCGCCCCGGGAACATTGAACGTCTTGAGCTTTCCGCCCGGCGTGCGGAGAAAGCCCCGGATGCCGACAAACTTCCCATTCGTCTGCTTGTACCAGTAGCCCGCGATGGCGCCATGGTCATTGATCGCCGCCGGATAGGTGCCAATGGAATAGGCAGGATTGAATGTGGCTATCGTTCCGTCCGGTGCGCGCAGGAAGCCATGATGATAATCGTAATTGCCGGTCACGGCGCCGCTGGTGTTGATGGCCGTGACCTGCGTGTACTCGTTTTGCACAACATTGAAGCGCGTGACGGTCCCGTCCTGCGCGCGCAGAAAGCTGTACTCGCCGTCATCACCCATGTAATAACCGGCGACCACACCCTTGTCGCTGATGGCGGCGGGAATGGTTTCGGTTGCCCCGAGTTCGAACGATGTCCACTTGCCGTCCGCCAACGCAGTGTGCGCTGCGGCCGCGAGCGCAATAACCGCGCACGCGGCGTGACGGAGAACCATCGCCAATTGCGTGCTGCGCATAAGCTCCCCCTGGTGCCTTCCGCGGCCGGAAGGTTAGCAGCCCGCTGGCGCCATTCAATCCGCGCGAGGGTTTCCTACGCCGTTCCGGTTGAGGTGGCGGTGGAAATGGCGGAAGCTGCGTCTTGGGGAATCATCCGGGCCGTTGTCGGAGAGAAAAGGAGCGCGAACCATGCAGAACCGGATCAGGCGATTTGCACCACTCTGCTTTGCAGCCGCGGCGGCGTTCGCCATCGCCCTGCACAGCGGCGGCGGCGCCCAGGCCGCAGCCTCGACGGCCGCGGAGCTGAACGCGGATTCGTCCCGCGCGCTCCAGACGCTGTTCCGAACCAATCCTGTTGCCGCGCACATCGCGCGGCAGTCCCGCGCGGTGCTGATCTTTCCAAATATCGTCAAGGCCGGTCTGGTGTTTGGCGGCGCCTATGGCGAAGGAGAGCTGCGCGTGGGCGGCCGCGTAGCGGGCTATTACAACTCGTTCTCGGCCTCCTGGGGCCTTCAGGCCGGCGCGCAAGCCTACGGCTACGCTGTGTTCCTGATGACGCCCAAAGCCCTCCAGTATCTCGACCGAACGGACGGCTGGGAGCTCGGCGTTGGGCCGACGGTCGTTATCGTCAACGAAGGCGTCGCCAAAAATCTTTCCACGACCACGCTGAAAGATGATGCCTACGCCTTCATCTTCAACCAAAAGGGATTGATGGCCGGCATTACGCTGGAAGGAACGAAGGTCTCCCGCATCCGGCGGTGAGCTGACATGCATGAGAGTGGCCGGCGCGTTCGCAGCCTCCGGCCACTCTCCGCGAACACGCAAACGCTATTTTCCCAACACCTCGAAGGCGACCGCGGCCAGCGATTGCAGCGGCTGCCAGCCGGTGCCGTCGTTGATCGCCTCGGTGACTTCATTCACCTGTTCCGTATCGTTGAACGACCAGCCGCCGAAAGTGTCCTGGGTTTTCTTGTCTGTCCTGACGACCACCCAGTATTGCTGCCCGGCCGTAAGGGGAATGTCATTGAACTTCGCCGTCGCCACCGCGCAGCAGCTCGGGAAATCCGGCAGGTTGCTCACCCTCGCCGATGCCAGCTCGTTCCCCGGCAGGCCGTTGCTGTCCTTGTTAATGGCCACCACCATTGCGTTCGTTCCGCTGTCGTAATTGAGTCCCAGCACGATCTTTGAAACGGTGGCGTTGGCGCTCGGCGTGAAGGGCGCCCCGATCCATACCTGGGAACCGAATTCCGAGTTGGGCCCGCTAATGAGCGAGCTGGTGCAGCACCAGTAGACGCCATCCGGATAACGGCTGAGATTGTCGAAAATTTTGGTGAGGCCGCGTTCGAGGGCCTCTGCCTGGGCATAGACCGGCCGCGGCCGGTTGGGGGCGATGGTCAGGCGGTCAGGCGTGACGATCACGCCGTTTGGGCGGACCAGCACGTTCGGCGTCGCGGCAAACGCTGCGGTGCTTGCGAGCAACGCCGCGACGGTCAGCAAGGTCTGTTTCAGCATTTTGGGTTCCCGACTGGGTTGAAACTGGGAAGGAGCTCCCAGCCGAGGCGCAGTCGATTCCGAATGCGGCCTTTCGCGCAATCGCGCGCGCGCCTCGGAACGCGACTGTGAACGCAAAACATCGTGAGCGGCGCCTGCTCACGCGCGAATCGAGGCTGGGGGCGAGAGGGTGGCCGGGCCGAGGCCGCTAGAATGACGCCTTGCGCCCGGACGGGTGTGTTAACGTGCCAGGGCTTACAGAGCCCAACTCGCGCCATTTCGCGTTTTGACAGGGGAAAGGGGGAAGGCTTTGATCCGTGAAATCGTCAACGGCCACCGCGCGATCTGGCGTTCCGTGACTATGATCGCAGCGGCAGACCGTGGTCCCGCAGAAATCCGCATCGACGGGCTGAAGGAAGCAGCAGCCGACTGCGGAATTGATCTGACGCCTGCATCGGATACTAATTCGCCACCGCAGCCTGCGAACTTCGTACCTTATTCCAGCAAACATTGACCAGCGGACAGTTAATTCCGCATCGACTGGGTGAGTTTGCGCAGCAGGCGGACGAGTTCGGCGCGCTCGTCCTCGTTCAGCCCTGAGACCATCTCGTTTTCCAGATCCATCTCGGCGCGGAATGCGGCCTCGATCTTCTTGCGGCCGGCCGCCGTTAGCTCCACCAGCAGGCTGCGGCCGTCCTCGCGTGACGGGCGGCGGCGGATGAGGCCCGCCTTTTCCAGCCTGTCGAGCCGCGCGGTCAGGCCGCCGGAGGAGATCATCAGGGAGGTGAAAAGCTCCGTCGGCCGCATCGCGTAAGGCGCGCCAGCTCGCCGCAAGCTCGCCAGCACCTCGTACTCGCCGGAATCGAGGTCGTGATACTTGAAGTTCGCTTCGATCGCGGCACGGGACTCCAGCACCAGGCGATTGGCGCGGTTCAGCACGTCCGCGCCCCTGATGTCGATCCCGGGCATCTCGCGCGACCATTGCTCCAGCGCCCGGTCCACGTGGTCGCCGGCTTCCAGCATCCGCCGGACCGTGCGATGGTAGCGTTCCCTCGCGGACATTTCGCGCAATTCTTTTTCGGCCAGCGCGTCAGCGCGCGCCTGACGGGATTGTTTCTTCGCGAACACGCTCTCGCGTGCTTCTTTTTTTGCGAACACGCTCTCGCGTGCTTCGCGGCGGGCTTGGGTCTTTCTGCTCTTCATGGGGCGCAACCCTGCCATGAACAATCTCGCTGTCAAGTATCTTGATGAAAAGGCGTCCATTGCCTTATGGATTGCGGAGCTGCTGGGCCGGACGCACGGAGAGGGCCGTCCACGCAGCCGCAAGTCCGAACAGAAGAGTCGTGGCGGCCCCGCCGAGCACGGTGATGAGCGCCGCACCCGGATCGAACACGAACGGCACGTCGAACACGCGCTGCGCCACCAGCCAGGCCGCAAGAGTTCCGGCGGCCAGCGCCAGCGCGCCCGTGACGATGCCGAGCAAGCCGTATTCCAGGGCGTAGATCGCGGCGATTCGCACGCGCGTGGCCCCAACCACCTTCAGCACGGTGGAATCGTATATCCGGGCGCGCTGGCCAGCGGCGATAGCGCCGGCGAGCACCAGCAATCCGGCAAGAATGGTAACGAAACTCGCCGCGCGCACGCCGTCGGCCAGTTCCTTCAGCAGGCCGTTCACCTGCGCGATGGCGTCTTTCACCCGCACCGTGGAGACATTGGGGAAGCGATCGGTGACGGCGCGATACATCGGTTCCTCGTCTCGCGGCGGCACGCGAACGGTGGCGAGGAAACTGTGCGGCGCCTTGTCAATCAGGCCGGGAGAAAGAATGAGCACGAAGTTCTGCCGCCCATTGGAGAAATCCACCTCGCGGAAATTGGCGATGCGTCCTTCGATCTCTCGGCCGAGCACATTGAGTGTCATGCGGTCGCCGAGCTTCAGATGCATGCCTTCCGCCAGCTTGGCGTCGAAGGAGATGAGCGCGGGGCCGCGATAGCCCTGCGTCCACCACTTGCCTTCTGTGATGTCGGTGTCCTTCGGCGGCGTCGCGGCATAGGTGATGCCGCGGTCGCCGTTCAGGGCCCATCGCGCGCCCGCGTCCACCTTGGCCTGCGCGGCGGGGACGCCGTTCAGCGCGATAATCCGTCCACGGAGCATCGGCGTGTGGCGGTAGTCTTCCGCCGCGTGGAAATGCGTGATGGTCCGGTCGAAGGCCGCTACCTGATCCGGCTGGATGTCCACGAAGTAAAAGGTCGGCGCCTTGCCAGGGAGCGCATCCTGCACCTGCGCGGAGATGGTTCGGTCTAACGAGGTGACCGCCGCTAGCAATGTGAGTCCAAGTCCGAGTGCAACGACAACTCCAATCGTCGCCGAACCGGGCCGTGTGAGATTGGCCAGCGCCAGCCGCCATCCCGCGTGCCGAGGACGGGGCACTTTGCGCAGCACAAAGCGCAGCCCGACGGCGATCAGACGAAGCACGATCAGCGCCCCCGCCACTCCCACGAGGAACCATGCGGCGAAGACGGGCGAGGGCGATATCCAGAGCGCCAGGGCGATCACCGCGAGCGCCGCAACGCTTGCCAGCAGCAGATAGGGCAGGCGGCCGCGATGTTTGGCCGGCGCGACGATGTCGCGAAACAGCGACGCCGGCGCGATCTCGCGCGCCCGCGCCAGCGGCGGCACGGAAAACACGATAGCCGACAGCAATCCGAAAGCGGCCGCCAGAACAAGCGGGGCGGGATAGATCCCGTAGCGCGCCGGCAATGGAATATCCGCGCCGTAGGTGCTTTCGAGAGCGAAGGGCAGGAGCAGGCCAAGCAGCAATCCGCAGATCACGGCGACAACCGCAATCGCCATCACCTGCAGGAAAAAGGTAAGGAAGACGAGCGCGCCATCGGCGCCGAGCGATTTCAGGGTGGCGATCTCGGCGCGCTTGCGATCGAGGAATGCGCTCACCGCCTGTCCCGCACCGACGCCGCCGACGGCCAGCGCTGTCAATCCCACCAGCGTAAGGAACATCGTGATCTGCTCCACGAAACGGCGCAGGCCCGGCGCCGCATCGCTGCGGTCGCGAATTTCCCATCCGGCATCTTCGAACCGCTGCTTCGCCGCCGCCCTGAATGCCTCGACCGAACTGCCGGGCCGCATCGCCACGCGGTAGCGGTATTCGATCAGGCTGCCGAGCACGACCAGTCCGGTGTGCTGCAAGGCCTGCGTGGAAATCAGCACGTGGGGACCGAGGCTAAAGCCACCGGAAATGCGATCCGGTTCGCTCTGCAGCACCGCGTTCACGCGGAAGTTCTGGCCACCAATGCGCATTTCTCCGCCAACGGACAGATGCAGCCGATCGAGCAGAATCTGCTCAACAACCGCACCACAAATCATGATTGAGGAGTCTGATTTCATACCCTCCCCTTGAGGGAGGGTCGAAATCTGCGCGGCAGATTTCGGGGAGGGGTTAGGTTGCGGCTCATGCCCCCTCCCCGAAATTCGCTTCGCTGCGCTTGCAAATTTCGACCCTCCCTCAAGGGGAGGGTGGAAGATCGGCGCGCATCGAAGAGCCGTCTGAAGGGTGGTGTTCGGTGTGCGGATCACGCTGCCATACAGCGGATATGCGCGGTCCACCGCTTTCAACTCGATTAGCTGGCGTTCGCCTTCCGCCTCGCGCTTGAGCGCGTAGGCCATCGCGCGCATCGAGGTGACTTTCGAAACGCGACCATAACGCGAGAGAAAAACAAGCTCCTGCGGCAACGCTGCGCGATGCACCAGCTCAACCGACACATCGCCGCCGAGCAGTTCGCGGCCCTGTGCCGCCAATCCGGTCAGCATCGCCTCAGCCAGCGAGCCCACGCCGGCGATGGCGGCGACGCCGAGCACCAGGCAGGCGAAGAAGATGCGGAATCCGGAAAAGCCGCTGCGCAGTTCGCGGCGCGCCAGCCGCGCGGCCAACGCCACCGTATTCATGCGCGCACGCGTTCGTCCGCCACGATGCGGCCGTCTGCAAGCCGCAGGATGCGGTCGCAGCGCCGCGCCAGCGTTTCTTCATGCGTCACCAGAAACAGGGTGGTGCGCGCGCGCAGCCGCTGCGCAAACAGCAGCTCGGCCACTTCGGCGCCCGTCTGCGTGTCGAGATTGCCGGTGGGCTCATCCGCAAACAGTACTGCGGGGCGCGGGGCCATCGCGCGGGCGAGCGCCACCCGCTGCTGCTCACCACCGGAGAGCTGCGCCGGATAGTGATCGACGCGCGCGGCCAGCCCCACGCTCTCTAGTTCGGCACGGGCCCGCGCAAACGCGTCCGCACTGCCTGCCAATTCCAGCGGCACGGCCACGTTCTCCAGCGCGGTCATTGGTGGGGATGAGATGGAACGACTGGAAGACGATGCCGAGATGCCCGCGGCGGAAGCGCGCGAGCGCGTCCTCGCCAAGATGCGTGATGTCGGTGCCGGCGATGGTTGCGCGGCCGGAGGTCGGCGCCTCGAGGCCTGCCGCCACCATCAGGAGCGAGGACTTGCCGGAGCCGGAGGGCCCGATGAGCGCCACGGCTTCGCCGGATTCCACTCTTAGTGAAACGCCGGACAGGATGTTCACCGGCCCGGCGGCGCTGGTCAGCGTCAGGTGGGTGTCTTCCAGAAGAATTGCGGGCGGTGGGCCGTGCATGAATCGCTCAAGCCGCTTCGCGAGACAGCGACCGGCATGTTAGGCGATATGGCATGATGCACGGGCGATTCAAGCGCGGGCTGCCCTTGGTGATGGTCCTGGGACTTGTCGCCGGACCGGCACTGGCCGCGCCTGTGAAGATTCTGATGCTCGGAACCAGCTTGACGCAAGGCTTTGGTCTGCCGCCGGGCAGCGAAATCCCGGCACTGCTGCAGGCGAAGCTGAAAAGGGCGAAGATCGATGCCCGGGTGATCAACGCCGGAGTTTCCGGGGACACCTCGGCAGATGGG
>DATIEM010000084.1:0-5458 GCA_035455725.1 Rhizomicrobium sp.
TTGTCGTGCCAACGGCACAGCCGGGTAGCTAAGTGCGGACGAGATAACCGCTGAACGCATCTAAGCGGGAAACTCACCTCAAAACCAGGTTTCGCTTGAGAGCCGTGGAAGACGACCACGTCGATAGGCCAGGTGTGTAAGCGCAGCAATGCGTTGAGCTTACTGGTCCTAATCGCTCGATTGTAACACTTGATACGCTCAAGCACCCTCGTTCCATGCCTGGTAAGAAAGCCAGGTAGTCAACGCGTCAATTCGGTGTCTTTCTCTAATAACGAAGCGTCCTTTGCTGGACTGGTGGTCCTAGCGGGGGAATTCCACCCGATCCCATTCCGAACTCGGCCGTTAAAGCCCCCAGCGCCCATGGTACTGCGGCTCAAGCCGCGGGAGAGTCGGTCGCTGCCAGTCCAGCCAAGGACGCTTCGTTTGGTATTTCCGCGAACATGCTTCTGCATGCTTTGCCTGCGAACACGCTCCCGCGTGCTTCGCGTCAACCCCGCCTCACACAAGGAAACAAGCCGCGCGAGAGAAATCTTGCGCGGTTTGTTTTTATGAAGCTCGACCAAAACAGGCATTGCGGTGCGGCGCGAGTTTTCGCTGTTACGGGGGAAAGGTGCGTTGCCATGGAAGGAAACAGCGGCGGTGGCCTGGGCCGGCTGCTCATGTGCTTGGGCGTCTTGCTGTTTCTGCTGGGGCTCCTGACTGGCTTTGCGGTGCCCGCGCTTGCGCAGCCGCGGATGGGACTATCCAGTCATATGGAAGGCGTCGTGAACGGCCTGTTTCTGATCGCCATCGGGCTCGTATGGCCGCATCTCGCGCTCAACCGCCTATGGGCTGCCATCGCATTCGCTCTTCTCGTCTACGGAACGTTCGCAAACTGGTTCGCAACCTTGCTCTCTGCGTACTGGGGCGCGGTGGGAACCATGCCGCTGGCCGGCGGGGGTGCCCACGGCACACCGATTCAAGAGCACATTGTCTTTGCGCTGCTCGTCAGCCTCTCGTTTGCGATGGTGGCCGGGTGCATTTTGCTGCTCGCGGGGCTTCTCCGGCGCAAATGATTCCAGGGAGCCGCCGCGCGCTCCTCTCGCAGATTAGCTTCGGAGCAAAGCCACGAGAGGTTTGCGGAGCGCGCCCGCATCGCTGCTGGTGCTGACGAACCGGGCGCGCCCTTCGCGATCGAAAAAGAAAATCGAATCCGAGTGCATCACCTCGGCGTTGCGCCCCTCAGAAGCGGGCGCAACGCGGTAGAGCACGCGGTAGCGGCGGGCGAGCTGCGCGATTTCATCGTCGCTGCCCCGCAGGCCGTCGATCTGCGGCGCGAACGCATTCACATAGGCTTTCAGGATCGGCGCGGTGTCACGTGCAGGATCCACGGTCACAAACAACACGCGCACACTCTTCGTCTGCTGCCCCAGTCCGCGCAATACGGTCGCAAAATTCGCCAGTGTCGTCGGGCATTCATCCGGGCAGTGGGTGTAGCCGAAATAGAGCGCCACGATCTTGCCGCGGTAGTTCCCCGCGGCGACGGTGGCGCCGTCGTTGGCCCGTGTGAGGTGGAACGAGAGAGGCGGCATCACGCCGCCAATGGCGGTCAGGCTCCGCTGCGTCTCGCCGCGGCCGCAGCCGGCGAGCACCGCCAGAATCGCCAAGGCAGTCAGATGTTTCATGCAGCCGTGATTAACACGACGCGACCTGCGGCCAAACGCCTCGTAAGGCCGCGCGCCGCTTGGCTATAACCGTAACATGACGGCAGCAACCCTCACCCAAAGCTACGAGACGAACGCACGCGGCTGGTTCGGCTTTGCGGCACTGCTCGCGGCAGGTGCCGTGCTCTGGTTGGTCTGCCGACAATTTCCCGCCGAGCTGCCGTTCTTTCTCCCGTGGGAGTTCTCGTGGCCGGTATTTCTGGCCACGGCCCTGAGTCTTGCCTGGTTCGCTATCGGGCTGCAGCGATTGCCGCGGGCGCAACATCCGCCGGCGTGGCGAAGCGCCTGTTTCATCGTGGGCGTGCTCTCGCTCTACGCCATGGTGCAGACGCATATCGACTATTATGCGCAGCACATGTTCCTCATCCACCGGACGCAGCATTTCATTTTGCATCATGTGGGCGCCTTCCTGATCGCGCTTGGCGCCTCGGGCTCGGTGCTGTGGGCTGGCATGCCGGAATTCCTGAAGCCGCTACTCACGTCGAAACCGGTGCGGCTCCTTGTGGACTTCATCATGCATCCGGTGGTGGCGCCGCTGCTCTTTGTCGGCATGATCTATCTCTGGCTCGTCCCTGCCATCCATACCCGGGTGATGCTGGACAAGCGGCTCTACGACGTCATGAACTGGTCGATGGCGCTCGATGGGATTGCCTTCTGGTGGCTGGTGCTCGATCCGCGGCCAAAGCCGCCGGCCCGCCTCGGCAGCGGCGTTCGCGCGCTCCTCATTATTGCAGTCGAGCCGCCGCAAATGGTCCTCGGCGCTCTGCTGTCGTTGTCAGCGACAGACTACTATCCCGTCTATCGAATCTGCGGTCGGATGTTCGACATTCCGGCGCTCAGCGACCAGCACTATGGAGGCCTGATCATCTGGCTGCCGGGGACGCTACTGAGTCTGCTTGCGATCATTCTCGTACTGGTCAACATGCGGCGGAACGAGGAAGGAGGCGCGTATGTGGCTGTCTAGTCTGGTGGTCCTCGCCGCGGCCGGCGTGGCCACGCCGCCGCCCATGACGCACCACACCGCGATCGCCCATCCCTGGTTTCGCGCCTTGCCCGCGCACCTGCCGGCGGGCGGCTATTTCGAGCTGCGCAACACCGGCCAGTGGCCCGCCACCCTCACCGGCGCGGATTCGCTGGCTTGCGGCATGCTCATGCTCCATAAGAGCGAGCAGAAGGGCGGCATGGACACGATGTCGGACGTCGCCGGCGTCGATATTCCGCCCGGCCAGACGGTGAAGTTTGCGCCCGGCGGCTACCACCTGATGTGCACGGATCCCGGGCCCACCCTGAAGCCCGGGCGCTCGGTGCCGGTGCGGCTACACTTTTCCGATGGTTCTGTGGCAACCGTTGGCTTCGCCGTGAAAAACGCGAACGGCAGCTAAGTCCTTCAAAGCAACAGGAGTTTGGCACCAAGATCGGGGCCGGCGGCAGCCAGATGGCGGTCCAAGGTGCACAGGGTGAGGCCGCGCTCTGAAGCGATCGCAAGATGTAGCGCATCGCCCGCTCTGATGCCCGATTTGTGATGGTCGGCGAAACGGGCAGCGGTGTGGAAATATATGCGATCGAGCGGCAGAAGGGTGAAGGCGCTGTCAACCAGTTGGTTGAATTTTGAGAGCGCAATCGACCGCTCGGTGGCGTCGATCTGGCCAGTTCGCATCTTCACCGACAGCGCGGACGAAAACTCGGTAATGACCCAGTCGCTGAGTGCCATGGAGGAAGGACGTTGCGAACTGATCCAGACCTGGGCATCGATGGTTTTGTCTTCCGTTGTGAGGGCGGCAACCAGGAGCGATGTGTCCAAATAATAGATCAATAGCGGCTCTCATTCCTGAGACGTCGCATGAAGGTTCCCGCAGGTTCAGGTTGTTTGCGGACGGAGGAGGAAACTTCTTGCAGCTCTTCAAGGGTTACCCGCCTCTTGCGCGGTTCATCACGGACAAGTCGGGCTACGGGCTTGCCACGCTTGGTGATTCGCACAATTTCGCCTGCTTCGGCGCGATCAACCAACTCACTCAAGTGCGCCTTTGCTTCGGCAATGCTGACGTTGGCCATTGAACGACACTCCTGACCATCTAGTTGGTCATCTTAACGCAGGATGGGCTCGCGTTCAATATCCCACCACCTCGCCGTCCTTGCGCATTTCCGAGGCGCCCCAGTAGACGCCATTGGGCGCGCGCATGATCGCCTGGTAGCCGCCGAAATTGCCGGTGCCGGGCACAACCTTGTAGCCGCGCCGCCCCAGCTCCGCCTTCACGGCAGGATCGAAGCCGGACTCCATCTCCACGTCCCCGATGCCCTGCGATGGCTCGCCGGTGACTTCCGTGTTGCCGACATGACGCCAGCGGGCCGCATCGCCGGCCTCCTGCACGTTCATCCCAAAATCGATAATGTCGGTGAGAATTTGCACATGGCCTTGCGGCTGCATGTCGCCGCCCATAAGCCCGAACGACAGGAACGGCTTGCCGTCCTTCATCACAAAGGCGGGAATGATGGTGTGGAAAGGCCGCTTGCCGGCCGCGTACACGTTCGCTGCCTTGGGATCGAGCGAGTAAAGCTCGCCGCGATCCTGGAACATGAAGCCGAGCCGGTCCGCCACCAGCCCTGAGCCCATGCCGCGATAATTGGATTGAATGAGGGACACCATCATGCCGTCCTTGTCGGCGGCGGTGAGATAGATGGTATCGCCATCGTGCAGCTTCGGATCGCCGGGCCCAATGTCCGGATTGGCATGATCGAGATGGATCAGCTTGCGGCGCTGAGTGGCGTAGGAATCCGAAAGCAGTTCCTTCATCGGCACATGCACGAAAGCCGGATCGGCGTACCATTTCGCCAGGTCTTCATACGCGAGGCGCTTGGCCTCCAGCGTGGCGGTCAGCGCATCGGCCGAGCCGGCCCCCATCTTTTTCAGATCGTACGCCTTCAGGAGCTGCAGCATCTCGAGCACGGCGCCACCCTGGCCGTTGGGCGGCAGCTCGTAAACATCGTAGCCGCGATAGTTCACCGAGAGCGGCTCGACCCATTCGCCATGATGCGCGGCAAAATCCTCGTAGCGCAGATCCCCGCCGATGCGTTTGAAATAGGTGTCGATGGTGTGGGCGATAGCGCCCTTGTAGAAGGCATCCCGGCCGCCATTCGCGATCGTGCCGAGGGTGCGCGCGAGGTCCGGATTTTTGAAGATTTCGCCTTCCGCCGGCGCGTGGCCGCCCTCGGCATCGGGAATAAGGTAGGTGTGACGTGCGTTCTCCAGCTCCTCGATCAGGCCCTTGTTCTTTTCAAAGGCCGCCATATTCCCCTTCCAGTATTTCGCGATCAATTGCGTTACGGGAAAGCCGATGGTGGCGTAGTGAATTGCCGGGGCGAGATCCTGCGCGATGGGCAGTTTGCCAAATTTCCCATGCAGCGCGAACCAAGCATCCACCGTGCCGGGCACCGTGATGGGCAGCGAGCCGACGGAAGGAATGTGCGGCTTGGGCGGGAGGCCGGCGCGCTTGTACGCCGCTTCCACTTCCGCTGTCATTTTCACGAGATCGCGCCGGCGCGCCGAACGGCCCGAGCCGTTGTAGCCGTAGAGCTTGCGCGTCCTCGGATCGTAGACGATGGCGAACAGGTCGCCGCCGATGCCGTTCAGCACCGGTTGCATCAGCCCGATCATCGCATTGGCCGCTATGGCAGCGTCGACCGCGCTGCCGCCTCGCTTCAGGATTTCAATGGCGGCTTCGGAGGCGAGCGGCTGCTCGCTCGCCACCATGCCGTGC
>DATIEM010000085.1:0-7078 GCA_035455725.1 Rhizomicrobium sp.
TGCCTGCTGTCTCAGCCACTTACAGAGGTTACTTAAGCTGATGATGTAATTGCCATGATTGCTCATCAGCGACGGCATGATGAAATTGGGGATGCGAAAGCTCCCCGCCGGTCCCAGGAAATAGAAGAGGTCTTTCGTGACCGGCGTCTCGATCGGGGCGCCCTTGTCGCGCCAATCGGGAATCAGCCGGTCGATACCGATGGGATCGATCACCGCGCCGGAGAGAATGTGCGCGCCCACTTCCGAGCCCTTCTCCAGCACGCAGACGGTGACTTCACGCTGATGCGCTGCCGCCAACTGCTTGAGCCGGATCGCCGCCGCCAGCCCCGCCGGCCCCGCGCCGACGACGACCACGTCGTACTCCATACTCTCGCGGTCGGGGGCTTCGGACATTGCGGGACTCGTTCTCCGCCGCGGTTATGGAGAGGGGCACCAATGCGGTCAACGCGCGTACTCACCCTCCCTTGCAAAGGGAGGGTCGAATTGCCGAAGCAATTCGGGGAGGGATCAGTGCATAGGCTCGGCGTGATCCCCACCCGGCCTGCTCGCGCGCGCCGACCTCCCCTTTTCAAGGGGAGGTAAGAAGCGCGAAATGCAAGAAGTTGAGACGTTGAGAAGTTGAGGTGGAGCTTGCCCGACGTTGATTCTCTTGGCGCGCTTGCCTGGCTGGTGGAGGCCGGGGCGGATGAGGCTGTTGGCGAGGCGCCGGTCAATCGCTTTCAGGCGAAGGCACAAACGAGATCAACACAAACGTCCCCCTCCCCCCTTGCGGCCGCCTTCGCTGAGGCTTCGGCGGCCAATGAGGTCCATCTTCGCCCGGCGGAGCCTTGGCGTAGCCGGGGGGAGGGCAATGCGAATGCGCGTGCGCGCTCGCATTGGGAGGGGGGTGAGTCGCGCATGCCCCCTCCCCCGAGCGGCTTCGCCGCTCGCCCCCTCCCGCAAGGGGAGGGGGAAAACCGAAGAGCGATACGTCCCACCGCGGTGCTCAATCCGCATGCGCATGACAACGACCACATCGGGCGCGCGCTGGAGATCGCCGCCGGTTGCAATTCGCTCGCCGAACTAAAGGCGGCGCTCGAAGCCTTCGAAGGCTGCGCGCTCAAACAGTTCGCCAGCACCACCGTGTTCGCCGACGGCAACCCGGAAGCGCGAATCATGTTCATCGGCGAAGCGCCCGGCGTCGAGGAAGATAAGACCGGCCTGCCGTTCGTCGGCCGCGCCGGCAAGCTGCTGGACAAGATGCTGGCGGCCATCGGGCTCGACCGCGGTAGCGTTTACATCATCAACGTGCTGCCCTGGCATCCGCCGGACAACCGCAACATCGATCTCGCGGAGGCCGCGAAATGCCTTCCCTTTCTGCGGCGCCACATCGAGCTCCACGCGCCTGAGCTGATCGTGCTGCTGGGCGGCGGGCCGCTGAAGCACGTATTGGGAAGACACGAGGGTGTCTTGGGTATGCGCGGCAAGTGGCTCCAGTATCACGTCGCCGGCCGGATGGTGCCGGTCATGCCCACCCTGCACCCGGCCTACCTGTTGCGGCAGCCGGCGCACAAAAAGCATGCCTGGCGGGACCTTCGGGCAATTTACGATAAATTTGAACAGAATCAGGGTCTTGCGCAAAAGCCCCCAATCAGCTAGCCTCTTTTCCGTCACAAAGTTCGGAAGAAGGAGGCTGGGGTGGCTTGCTTGCGCACCGTCCTGCTCGCGGCTGTGGCCGCGCTATCCGTAACCCCAGCCCTCGCCCAGAATTCCACCACCCCTGTGACTGTGTTGTCGGCAGATGACGCACAGCGCTACCGCCAGATTTTCCAGGATGAACAGACTGGCCGGTTTGCCGACGCGCAAACCCTCGCCGGCCAACTCTCGGATCGCTCGCTGGTGGGCTACGCCGAAGCCGAGCACTACCTTTCGCCATACTCCACCGCCACGGTTTCGGAGCTGGTGAGCTGGCTCGAGCAGTATCGCGACCTGCCGATCGCCGATCGCATCTACCGCCTGGCGGTCGACAAGGCGACGATCCGGGTGAAGCGTCACCATCGGGTGGTGGCGGTCCGCCTGAGCACTTCCATTCCGGCTCCCGCCCCGGCTCCCCGGGCGCGCGGCGGCGGCTATGAGGAGGCCGACCTTCCGGACCAGACCCTTTCCTCCGAGGCAGCGCGCTCGGTGGTGGCCCAGATCACGGCGGCGGTGCGCGCCGGCCAACCTTCGCAGGCGGATGCTGCGGTCCAGGCGCTGGCGGCCTCCAACACCGTGCCCTCGCGGGACATCGCCCGCCTCGATCAGCGGGTGGCCGCCGCCTACATGGCGGTGGGTCAGGACTTTCAGGCGTTCGACGTCGCTCTGCGGCCGGCGGGCGTGGATCGCCTGTCGGCACCGATGCTCGACTGGTGGGCCGGCCTTGCCGCCTATCGCATGGGCAAGTTCGATGTCGCCGCCAGCCGCTTCGAGACGTTGCTGCAAAGCGGCACTATCCCGAACTGGGTTAAGGGCAGCGCCGCGTTCTGGGCGGCGCGGGCCTACACGCAGAACGGCAATCCCGCGCGCGTGCTGACGCTGCTAAACTACGCCGCGCAGCAGCAACCGACCTTTTATGGGCTGCTCGCGCAGAAGCTGCTCGGCGGGCAGAACACAACCCGCTTCGCCGACCCGGTCGCGGACTCGGCAAGCACGGCTGCGTTGATGCAGGATCCGGCGGCCCATCGTGCGGTGGCACTCTGGCAAGTCGGCCAGGGCGAGTTTGTCCACGATGAAATGGTGCGGGCACTCGCCGATCTGAATTTGCGCGACGGCCAGACCTACGCGGCGGTGGCGCGCCAGATGAGCTTCGCCGATCTGGAATTGCGAGCGAGCGAGATGCTGGCGCGGCAGGGCACCTATCTTACCGGGCTTTTCCCGGTGCCGGCCTACAAGCCGGCAAACGGGTATCAACTCGATCAGGAACTGCTGCTCGCCTTCACCCGCACCGAAAGCAAATTCCAGCCCGCGGCCGTTTCGCCCATGGGCGCCCGCGGCCTGATGCAGCTGATGCCGGCAACGGCGGCGCAAATGGCAGGCGGCCACCCGAGCCAGTCGCAGCTCTGCGATCCCTCCTACAACATGTATCTCGGCCAGAAATATCTGGAGCAGCTGCTCGGGATGGCAGGCGGCGGCGTGCTGCAGCTGGCGGCTGCCTATAACGCCGGCCCCGGCAATGTGATGCGCTGGATGAACGGCAAAGACGATCCGCTGATGTTCATCGAAACAATGTCGGCGCAGGAGACGCGCTCATACGTGAAGCGGGTGATGACCTACTACTGGATTTACTCGGAGCTGGCGGGCAAGGCATCCAAGACGCTGGATGATACCGCGCGCGGATACTGGCCGCAGTACAATGCGAGCTACGCGCAGGCGGCCGCAAGCGCTTCGGCTGCAGCTGCATCTCCTGGCGCCCAGCCGCAGCCGCAAGCACCCGCACCGGCGCAAAGCCAGCAGCAGCCCGCGGCGCAGCCGATGCTCGTAAGCGATGCCTCCGCCCCGCATTGACGAGACGCGGGACTTCGTCCCCGTCCGCATTGCTGTGATGACGGTTTCCGATACGCGCGACGCGAGCACCGACACCTCCGGCGACATTCTGGAAGCCCGCATCAAGGACGCGGGCCACATCGTTGCAGCGCGGCTGATCGTGAAGGACGACCGAGCGCAGATCGCCGCGCAATTGCGGCGGTGGATTGCCGATCGCGATGTGGACGTGGTGATCTCGACAGGCGGCACCGGTCTCACCGGACGCGATGTGACCGTGGAAGCGTTTAGGTCTGTTTTCGAGAAGGAGATCGACGGCTTCTCCGTTCTGTTTCACCAGATTTCCTACGAGAAGCTCGGCACCTCCACGATTCAATCGCGGGCCTGCGCCGGCGTGGCGCGAGGCACCTATCTGTTCGCCCTGCCCGGCTCGCCCGGCGCGGTGAAGGACGGCTGGGACGGCATCCTGAAATGGCAGCTCGACATCCACCACCGGCCCTGCAACTTCGTCGAGATCATGCCGCGCCTGACGGAACGTTAAAGGGCAATTTTGTTGCCGAATTGAACCTCAGTTTTTCGAATTTTTCGTGCCTCCTTTGTCACACCGACTCCACTGCCGCAACGCCGGGGAGATTCTTGATGGAGGCACGCAACGCGGCGTTCACCTGCTGACGCTGCGGAATCTTGATCTCCACCTCGCGGCCGTCGCTTGCCGGCACCACCAGCGTGACCATGCCCTTGCCGCCGTTCTTCAGCCGCAGCGAAATGGGGCCGAGCGCGCGGTCATCTTCCAGATAGACGCGCATCCCCTCGCCCGCATCCGCCGCCGCCTTCTGCAGATCCTGCACCGCAAGGGCGCGGAGCTTCAGCTCATCATCCACCCAGTCCGCCGCGACCGTCGCCAGCACCAGTTTGCCAGGCTCGAGCAGCGGCCGCGCGGCTGCCAGCACCTCGGAGAACAGCATGATCTCGAACTGGCCGGTCTGATCGGACATGGTGATGAACGCATAGGCATCGCCGCTGCGGCCACGGCGCTCCTGCTTGCGAATGATCGTGCCTGCCAGCTGCGCGCGAAAGCCGGAGCGGCGCCGGTCTTCTGCCAGCGCCGCCGCGGTCGAGACGCCCAGCCGCCGGAGCGCGGTCTGGTGATCGTCGAGCGGATGGCCTGAGAGATAAAAGCCAATGGCGTTGAACTCTTCGCTTAGCCGTTCGTGCGGCAGCCAGTCTTCCACCGGCGAAAGACGCAGCTCATGCTCCTTCGAAGCGGATTCGCCGAACAGGGTTGCCTGCCCGGCCTCGCGATCCTGCGTGCTGCGCGCCGCGTGGTTGAGAATGGCGTCGGCGGATTCCACCAGGCGGCGGCGGTTGGCGTTCAGCGCATCGAAGGCGCCCGCGCGCACCAGGCTTTCGAATGCGCGGCGATTGACGAGCTTCGGATCCACGCGCGCGGCGAAATCGGCGATGCCGCTGAACGGGCCGCCGGCGCGGCGCACCTCCACCACATGCTCCATTGCCTGTCGGCCGACGCCCTTCACGGCAGCCAACGCGTAGAAGATGACGCCGGCTTCCGCATCGCAGGCGAAATAGGCTTCCGAGCGATTGATGTCCGGCGCGGCCACGCGAACGCCAAGCCGACGCGCTTCCTGCCGGAAGACATTCAGCCGGTCGGTGTTGCCGATATCGAGTGTCATCGAGGCGGCAAGAAACTCGACGGGATAATTCGCCTTAAGATACGCGGTTTGGTAGGCCACCTGCGCGTATGCCGCGGCATGGCCCTTGTTGAAGCCGTAGCCGGCGAACTTCGCCGCCTGCTCGAAAATCTGCTGCGCAACGCCTTTCAGAATACCTTTCTCGCCGGCGCCGCGGATGAATCGCTCCTCGTGCACAACCATTTCGGAATGAATTTTCTTGCCCATGGCGCGGCGTAGAAGATCGGCCTCGCCCAGCGAATAGCCGGCCAGCTCGCGCGCGATATTCATGACGTCTTCCTGATACGTCATGACCCCATAGGTTTCTTTCAGGATCGGCTCGAGAGAGGGGTGGAGATATTCCGGCGGCTCGCGCCCGTTCTTCACCGCTATGTATTTCGGAATCGAATCCATCGGGCCGGGGCGATAGAGCGCGACGAGCGCCACCAGGTCGTTGATGTGGTCGGGCTTCATCTTTCGCATCAGGTCGCGCATTCCTGCGCCTTCCAGCTGGAACACGCCCACACTTTCGCCGCGCGCCAGCATGTCGAAGGTGGCACGATCCGTGAAATCGATGTTCTGCGTGTCCAGAGCAATGCCGCGCTTTTTCAGCAGCTCTTCGGCCTTGGCGATGACGGTGAGGGTTTTGAGGCCGAGGAAGTCGAACTTCACGAGACCCGCTTTTTCGGCGTCCTCGTAATCGAATTGCGTCACCGGCATTTCGGAGCGGGGATCGCGATAGAGGGGCACGATCTCGTCGAGCGGCCGGTCGCCGATCACCACGCCGGCCGGATGGGTGGAGGCGTGGCGGTAGAGGCCTTCGATCTTGCTGACGATGGAAAACAGCTGTTCCGCCGCCGGTTCCTGGTCGCGAAACGCCTGCAGCCGCGGCTCACTTTCTATGGCTTCGTCGAGCGTGATGTGCCGCCCCGGCGGATTGGGGATGAGCTTGGCTATCTTGTCCACCAGGCCGAGCGGCATCTGCAGCACGCGGCCGACATCGCGGACTGCGGCGCGCGCCTGCAAGGAACCCAGCGCGATGATGTGCGCCACGCGGTCCGCGCCATATTTCCGCTGCACGTAACGGACCACTTCGTCCCGCCGTTCCTGGCAGAAGTCGATGTCGAAATCCGGCATCGAGATGCGTTCCGGGTTAAGGAAGCGCTCGAACAGCAGGCCGAAGCGGATGGGATCGAGGTTGGTGATGTCGAGCGACCAGGCGACCAGCGACGTGGCGCCGGAACCGCGCACGCCCACGGGGATGCCATGCGCGCGCGTCCATTTCATGAAATCGGAGACGATCAGGAAATAGCCAGGGAAATCCATGCGGATGATGACATCCAGCTCGAATTTCAGCCGCTCGCGATAAACCTGTTCGTCTGCGTGCAGACCATGCGCGGCAAGGCGGCGCGTGAGCCCCTCCTCCGCCTGCACACGCAATTCGTCGGCCGGCGCGCGACCGGAGTCCGGCACGAATTTCGGCAGGATGGGCGCGCGCTTCTTCGGCCGGAAGGCGCAGCGTTTGGCAATCTCGATGGTGTTCTCGATCGCTTCGGGCAGGTCCGCGAACCGCACTGCCATCTCTTCCGCCGTCTTGAAGCGGTGCTCACGCGTGAGGCGCTTGCGGTCCTGTTGCGAGACGAACGTGCCGTCCGCGATGCAGAGCAACGCGTCGTGCGCCTCATACATGTCGGCCGAGCCAAAGTGCACATCGTTGGTGGCGACCAGCGGCAACCGCTTGCCGTAAGCGAGATCGATCAGCTTGCCTTCCGCCGCGCGTTCCTCGGGCAGCCCGTGGCGCTGCAATTCGACATACAGCCGGTTGCCGAACATGGCCGACAGCCGGTCCAACAGCGCTGCCGCCGCATCCACCTGGTTCTCCACAATGAGGT
>DATIEM010000086.1:0-4968 GCA_035455725.1 Rhizomicrobium sp.
GGGCAAACGCGCCAGCTGGAGCGCTGGCTTGATTTCAAGTCCTACCAAATTTTCGAGGATGTCACGACGTACACGGCGCTGCAATTCTACACCAAGGGCTCGAACGACGCGGTGAAGGTGGCGCTCTCACCGAAGGGGCCGCCGCCGGAGCGGCCGTGGGCCGATCCGGATTGCGCGCTGCCGTATGAGAAGCTTGCCTTTGGCGATCGCTGGCTGCTGCTCACCGGCAGGGAACGCGCCCTGATCGATAAATTGTATGGCAGCTGCACGCGGCTGGATGATCCGGCAAACACGGAAAACATCTTCGTCGGGATCCAGACCAGCGCGGATCACATCTATCACCTGAAGCGGCTGGGTCCGGGCCGCTATCTCTGCACGCCGAAAGGCGAGCGCGCGCCACCGCCCTACGAAGTAGAATTGGAAGATGCCCTGATGAAGCCGCTCGTGTCCGGCGCGGACGCCAGGCGCTATTTCGAACCGAAACCTGAGACCTACCTGCTGTTCCCGTATCGCTCGAATGACAAACGCGTTGAACTCATTTCGCGAACGGTGCTTGAAGAAGACTATCCCAAAATATGGTCCTATTACCGGTCTTACGAAGCCGAATTGCGTGCCCGCGAAAACGGGAAGATGGATGATGACGACACTTGGTGGGCTTACAATTATCCAAAAAATCTGGACAAGCAGGAAATTGAAAAGCTGATCGTACCGCGCCTTGTCACTACGGTCTTCTGTTCGGTGGATCACGCCGGTAGCATCTATCTCGACAACGTGGACGTCGGCGGCGTTTCGCCGGCAGCGGGAATGGACGCGTACTTTCTTGCCGGCGTGCTGAACGGTCCCGTGGCCGGGTACGTTTTCCGCCGCATCTCAAAACCGTTCCGGGGCGAGTATCGCTCCGCCAACAAGCAGTTCATTGCGCCGCTTCCCATTCCGTATGCGACGGCTGAGGAAAAAGCGGATGTGGCAGCGCGCGCCAAACGCCTGCAAATGCTTCACAGCAAGCGGCGGGATGTGCTGGACAACATCGCGCGCCGCCTGAGCACGGCGCTCGTGAAGCGGCGGCCGGAGACGTTTCTGTTTCCCGATCTTGTACCGGCAAAGGCACGGCTGGCGGATGCACCCAAGACGCTCGATGAAGAAGAGCAGCGCAGATGGGCGAAGGCGCGGTACGAAGAGGCCTTGCAGGCGCGCTACGCGGCCATCGAGGAGCGGCTGCGCGCAGGCTCCGTCCTCGATGCCACCTTTGCACAGGGCGAGCTGAAATTTCTGGCCAATGGCGTGCCCACGATCGATCGCATTTTTCTTAAGCAGGCAGACGGCGCCTTCATCGCCGCGCAATGGAAGGTGACCGCCAGCACCTTCACGATTTCTGACGAGAAGGCCGGCGAAAAGCTGTGCAATGAACTCCGGAAGCTTCGGGATACGGATAATCCTGCCCTACGCGAACAGGTCATCGCGCTCCAGTCCGAACTTTCCGAAACCGAAGCACTGATCGCCGCCGAAGAACAGGGGATAAACGCGGTTCTCTACCGTCTGTACGCTCTGAACAAAGCTGAAATCGCTTTGGTCGAGAGGGATCGCGCGATTTAGGCAAACCTCGGTGGATAACTTGCCTCGCGGGTCGCACCTCGCCTCCTCTCGCGGCAAACTACGGACTGGATTGGTGATTCGCGAGAGCAACCTTGGGCGCTGCGCAATCGGCGTTTTTCGCCGAAGAGGAGATGGGGCCGAAACCCAAGGCCTACGTGCCGAATCCGAATGCGGTGCGCAACCGGCTGCGCGGCCTTCTGGAAGAGATGCGCGAGGCGGAGCGCTGGCCGTGGGAAGGTGCGGTGCTCGCGCTCTATCGCGATATCGTTCCGCCGCAGCTCTACGCCGCGCTGTCCGATGGCGAAGAAGCCGCGCGCTGGCGGTCAGAAATCGAAGCGGAAGCTGCCCGGCTGGATGCTGTCGAGTAACTAAGCCGCGGCGGCGGCGTGGCGGAGGGGTTCGCGGGCCATCACATCGGCCCAGTGGCGCGGCGCGAACAGGCCGGCCGCCAGAATCATGTTGGGCTGGCCGTCGTCGTTCAGAATCGGCGCCTCGAAATATTCGCCCACCATGAAAGGCTGGCCCACGCTATCGGCGCGGCTGATGAAGCGCAGCGGCGCGCCGGCTGCCATCGCGGCCTCCAGGGCGGCGTGCCAGCGGCAAAGGTGTTCGGGCGGGATCGCCTCGTCGAGAAACTTGCCGGTCAGATCGCCCATCACGTCGGAAAAGGCGGTGCCCATCAGGCGCACGCGCCAGCGCACCTTGCCGTTTGTCACCCGCTCGTAGATCGCCACGTTGCGCAACAGCGATTTGAGATTGCGCGGGGTGAAGTCCCGGCGGCTCGGCATGTGGTTGGCGGCGATGGCGCGCCAGGTGGCGATGAGCACGCGGAATTCGAGGCGCTGGAAGGCGAGCTCGGCATCGCAAACCGAGGCCCATCCTTCCGCGCGCGCCCGCGCGTTGTAGCGCTCGCTTGCCTCAGTCGCTGCCCCGGTGCCCATGGAGAGAAGGTTACGCAGGCGAACGTCGAGAAAGCGTTAAGCGGCCCGCGCGATTGCAACAGAACAAGGAGATAAAGGTGGAAAAGGCCCCTCGAACGCTTGCAGAGGTCTTCCCAGCATTAACCCTTCGTTCAAGACTCGGGGCGCGAACTGATTTGAAAGGGGAGGGCGCCCGTGGCACTGCCGGAACACAAAATCTCCGATGAGGCGGTCGCGCCGCAGCGGCAAACCTTCGATCACGGGCAGGTCTCCGCCCGCCTGCAGGACCTGCTGGCGCACATGCGGGCGGTGAAGCAGTCGCCGTGGGAAGGCTCGGTGCTGACGCTTTATCGTGACATCGTCGAGCCGCTGTGCGAGGAGCTGCGCGACCAGGCCGAAATTTTGCGCTGGCAGGCGGAGCTGGAAGCGGAAGCCGCCCGGCTGGATGCTGCCGGCTAGCTGAGCTTCCGCAGGCGACGAGCCAGAGGCGATCCATTGCGCTAATATGACGGCGCCCATGTAGCGTATCCACGGTGCCACCTTTCAACGCCGCCGCCGAACGGCTCTACACCACGAGCGAGCACCGCGTGGATCTGGCGATCCATGTGGCGGGCGTCCTGTTCGCGGTGAACGCGAGCCTGTGGCTGTTGTGGCGGGTGACGGGGTTGCCGGCGGCGGTGAGCGTCTCGGTCTACTGCGCGGGGCTGCTGGCGATGATCCTGATGTCGGCCGCCTACAATTTATGGCCGGAGCGAGGGCCGGCAAAGCCGTGGCTCAGGCGGCTCGATCATTCCGCCATCTTCATCATGATCGCGGCGACTTACACGCCGTTTGCCGCCAACCGGCTGGCGCCGCCCGCGGGCGACATTATTCTCGCGGCCGTATGGCTGTGCGCCACGTTCGGCATCGCGCTGAAGCTTCTGTTCCCGCACCGCTTCGAGCTCGCCAGTATCGCGCTCTACATCGCCATGGGCTGGATGATCGTCACCGTGATCCGGCCCTTGCATGCATCCGTTGCGGCGGTGGATTTCTGGTTGTTGATGGCGGGCGGCCTCGTCTATTCCGCCGGCATCGCCTTCTATCTCGCCGAGCGCATCCCGTTTCACAAGGCGATCTGGCACGGCTTTGTGCTGGTCGCCGCGGTGATGCATTTCACCGCCATCGTGCTGGAGTTTGCGGGCTAGAAGTTGTCCTTCCGCTTGCGCAGCTCGGCGAACACCGCGACATCGTCTGCCCCCACCATGCCGAGGGTCTTGCGGATCTCCGGTGAATCGGGGCGCAGAAAGGGATTGGTCTTTTTCTCCAGCCCCATGGCGGAGGGAATGGTGGGCGCCCCCTTGGCCCGCGCCGCATCCACCTCGCGCATGCGCGCCTGCAGCGCCGGATTGTTCGGCTCGACGCTGAGCGCGAAGCGCCCGTTGCCCTGCGTGTATTCGTGGCCGCAATAGATGCGCATCTCTTCCTTCAGCTGCATCAGCTTGGAGAGCGCGGCCCACATCATCTGAGGCGTGCCTTCGAACAAACGTCCGCAGCCCATGGCAAACAACGTGTCGCCGGTAAACGCGATCTCGTCGGCATCGAACACGAAGGCGATGTGCGCGCGGGTGTGCGCCGGGATTTCCAGAATGCGGGCGCGGTGCGCGCCGAATTCCCACGGCGTGCCCTCGCTCACCCCAACATCCAGCGCCGGGATGCGGGCGCGGTCTTTCTCCGGTCCCACGACCTCGGCGCCGAATTCCTGCTTGAGCGCCACGTTGCCGCCGGTGTGATCGACGTGGTGGTGGGTGTTGAGGATATGGGTGAGCTTCAGCCCGCGCGCTTCCAGCGCCCGCTTCACCGGCTCCGCTTCCGACGGGTCCACCACCGCGCACAGGCCGTCGGCCGGGTCGTGCAGCAGATAGGCGTAATTGTCGGTGAGGCAGGGGATCAGTTCGACGGCCAGCGGCATGGGCACCTTCCTTCGGCCAAGCCTAGCAACGGCGGTGCTGTCGTTGAAGCGGCGGGGGGCAAAGGTTTACGTCAGGAGCCATGCAGTTCGATTCGCCGGGTCTCGCCGAGTTCTACGCGTCCGATCTCGGGCAGGTGACGCGCCGGCACATCCAGCGGCGGCTGAAGGCCGCCTGGCCGGACCTGAAAGGCACGCGCGTGCTGGGCGTGGGTTTCGCGGTGCCTTACCTGCGCAGCTTCGCGCTGGAAGCGGAACGGGTGATCGCCTTCCTGCCGGAAGACCTCGGGCCCTTGTGCTGGCCGGCCAAGCGCTCGCTCTGCGTGCTGGGAGAGGAAGACGCGCTGCCGTTTGCCGATGCGCTGTTCGATCGGGTGGTCCTGATCCATGGGCTGGAGACCGCCGACGCCACCCGCCCGCTGATGCGGCAGATCTGGCGGGTGCTGGCGCCGGCCGGGCGGCTGCTGGTGGTGGCGCCCAATCGCACCAGCGTGTGGGCTCAAGTTGACC
>DATIEM010000087.1:0-44399 GCA_035455725.1 Rhizomicrobium sp.
CCCTCCACGGTCAATTTCGTGACCGGTCCGTCGCGCACCGGCGACATCGAGCAGACGCTCGAACTCGGCGCCCACGGCCCCAGAGCCTTGGCGATCCTGATTGTGGAGACGTGATTACCCTCCCTTGAAAAGGGAGGGTCAAATTGCCGAAGGCAATTCGGGGAGGGATCATTCTGCGATCCTGGATATGATCCCCACCCGGCGCGCACAGCCGTGACCGTGGTCCCGCGCGCGTTGTCACGCGCGCCGACCTCCCCTTTTCAAGGGGAGGTGTATCATTCCGCGTCGGGCTGGTTTTGGGGCAGCGCCGATTCGAACGCGGGGAAGCGGATGGCGACGCTTTCTATTCGCGCCAATGTTGGCCAGCGAGCAATGTCGAGCTCCGCGCGACGGGCGTTGAACAGCTGCGGGATCAGAAACACGTCGGCCATGCTGGGCGCGTTGCCGTGGCAGAAAGCGCCGGTATCCGTCGAAAACGCAAGCATCTTCTCCAGCGCATCGAGGCCTGCGCCTATCCAGTGGCGCTGCCATGCCAGCCGCGCCTCGTCGTCGGCCCCGAGCTTGCGCTTGAAATATTGCAGCACCCGCAAGTTGCTCAACGGATGGATGTCGCAGGCCACAGCATCGGCGATGGCGCGGACGCGCGCGCGGCCGAGGGGATCGCCCGGCAGAAGGGGCGGGGCGGGAAACACTTCGTCCAGATATTCGATGATCGCCAGCGACTGCGTGATGGTATGGCCGTTGTGCGCCAGCGCCGGGATCAGCTGCTGCGGGTTCACCATCTGATAGTCTGCGCTGTGCTGCTGCCCGCCGTCCTTCAGCAAATGGATGAAGCGGTGTTCCGCGTGCAGGCCCTTCAGATTCAGCGCGATGCGAACCCGAAATGCGGCGGAGGAACGAAAGTAGGTGTAAAGGACAAGCTCAGCGCTCATACCGCTGCACCGTGTGCTCGATGGCGCCGAAGATGGAGCGGCCCTCGATGTCGAGCATGTCGATCTTCACCCGGTCCCCGAATTTCAGGAAGGGCGTTTGCGGCGCGCCCTGCGCAATGGTTTCTAGCGAACGGCGTTCCGCAATACAGGCCGAGCCGCGCGCGCCATCCTTGTTAGACACCGTGCCCGAGCCAATTATGCTGCCCGCGCATAGTGCGCGCGTTTTGGCGGCGTGGGCGACCAGCTGCGGGAAGGAAAACGTCATGTCCTCGCCGGCGTTCGGCGCGCCGAAGCGCTCACCATTGAGCAAGACATTGAGCGGCAGATGCGCCTTGCCGCCGCTCCAGGCTTCTCCCAGTTCGTCCGGCGTCACCGCGACCGGCGAGAAGGCGCTGGCGGGTTTCGACTGAAAGAAGCCGAACCCTTTGGCCAGCTCGGCGGGAATGAGGTTCCGCAGGCTGACATCGTTCACCAGCATCAGCAGCTTGATGTGCTTCTCGGCATGCTCGGCATCGATGCCCATCGGAACGTCGTCGGTGATCGCCGCCACTTCCCCTTCGAAATCGATGCCCCAGGATTCATCCTCTGCGAGGATCGGCTGGCAGGCTCCGAGCAGAGTATCGGAGCCGCCCTGGTACATCAGCGGATCGCTCCAGAAGCTGGGCGGCATCTCCGCCCCGCGCGCTTTGCGCACCAGCTCCACGTGTGTGACGTAAGCCGAGCCATCTGCCCACTGGTAGGCGCGCGGCAGCGGCGCCGCGCATTCGCCCGCGCCGAACGGCTTCTCGCCTTCCACCGAGCCCTCATTGATGAAGTCGTAGACACGCATAAGCCGCGGCGCCGCCTCGGCCCAGTTGTCCAGCGCGCCTTGCAAGGTGTGCGCAATGTGAGGAACGGCGACGCAGCGCGCGAGGTCGCGGCTGACCACGACAAGCGCGCCATCGCGTCCATGTTTGAGAGACGCCAGTTTCACAAATACACCTTCTCCACAGTCATGAGCGGGTTGGGCAGCGGCGCGCCGCGCGGTGTTGCCTTACAGAGCTCATAACTGCGCGGCACGATATCCTCCAGCACCGATTTCATTTCGCCGGCCAACCGCGCATGGTCTGCGCGGCGATTTTCCTGGGTGTAGGCTGTCATACTGTCCTTCGAGTGCCGGGAAAACACCGGGCTTGCGATCCTGTCGGCGAGACATTCCCGGCCAATCCCAAGCCCGAGGAACTCGTCTATTTTCACCAGCGCCCCCAGCGGATCGGCCAGGAAAGCATCGCAATCCAGCGATGTTGCGCGTCCGGGGGCCAGCAGCGGCCAGCTGCGCTGAAATTCGGCGATCTGCATATGCCAGAGAATGGAAGCGGTTTGCAGGTCCGTCATGGCGAACACGTCGGCGATCGGCCAGCGCGCCTGCACGTTTCCGTCGCCCACAATGCCTGCATACAGCTTGCGGGCGTATTGGCGGCCATATTCGCCTTTCTTGGCAATCGAAATGAGAAAGCTCCGGCAATCCGAATAGAGGAAGAGGTGCTTGCCCTGCGTCAACGAGACGGCATCCGGCAGGATGTGGTTGCAGGAATTGGTGGGCTTGATGGTGATCCGCTCGCCGGCACTGAACGGGCGGCACAGCAGGTAAAACAGCAGCTCAGGAAATCGCGGCGAGAACGTCTTTCCCGGCCCCATGGCTTTCTGGCGCTTCACATCGGCCAAGAGCAGCAAAACCCCCGGTTCCTTGAGCGACAGATTCTTCCCTGGAACATCCAGGAGCCGCGCGATCAGGGTCGAGCAGCAGAATCCGGTGTGCCAGATAAAATTGACCTGCGGCTTAGCCGTTTTATCGGGCAGGTGCCGGAGCATAACCCGCTCCGGAAATTCCACCTGTGGCAACTTGCTGTAATCCCACTTCCCTTCTCCCAGGAATGTCTCGTTCGAAATCGTCTCGCGAGAAGATTGGGCGAATCGCAGCATGCGGGTGGGGATGTCGTATTCCGCCGGAAACCACTCTGCTTTTGCGAGAATCTCCTGCGGCTGGGCGCCGCGCAACGCTCCCGACATCCGCTATTTCGGCTTCCAGCTGTCGGCGTAGGCCTTGTCCTCCGTGCCTTCGGCCGTTTCGCTCATGTCGAGCGGATCGCGCGCATCCACCATCACCGCCACTTCATCGGTCATTGTCTTCGCGGCACGCGCGCCGGCAGCGAAAGCTTTCGGGTGGGGGCCATGCGTGAATCCATTGGGATGCCAGGTGACCATGCCGGGCTTGATGTTGTCGCGGCTGAAGAATTCGCCCGCGTGGTAGAAGATCACTTCGTCGTAATCGTCGTTGGAATGATAGAACGGCACTTTCAGCGCCCCGGGATCGCTTTCGATCGGCCGCGGCACGAAGGTGCAGACGATGAAGCGGTCCGCCACGAACGTGGTGTGCACCGAAGGGGGAATGTGATAGCGGTGGCTCATCACCGGGCGAATATCGCGCCAGTTGAGCTTCACGGCCGAAAGATTTCCCTTCCAGCCCACCGCGTCCAGGGGATTGAACGGATAGGTGATGCTGCTGAAGGCGCCGCGCCGCTTCACCCGCACCGTCCATTCGCGCTCGTCAGCCTGGGCGCGGAATTTGTCGTCCAGCTTCGGCGTGTCCAGCGCGGCGGGATCGAAAATGGCGTGCGGTCCCAGTATCCCCTTTTCCGGCAGGCGGAAGCTGCCGCTGCTGGCTTCGATGATCAGGGAGACGGTTGGTTTCGACGGCGCGATGCGCCACATCGTGCCGCGCGGCAAGAGGATGTAGTCGCCCTCGCGATACGATAGGTGACCGAAGTCGCAGTAGAGATCGCCTTCGCCCTCGTGCACAAACAACAGCGTGTCGCCGTCGGCGTTGCGCGTCAGGTGGCGCATGGCCTCGGCGCAGCGCCAGATCGCGATGCGGCAATGCGCATTGGAAAGCAGCAGCACCGGGCTGAATGGATCGTCGGCCCGTCGCGCCGCCAGCGCCGCATCGAAAGCGCGGGGGCGAAGCGGCCCCTCGAAACTCGTCCAGCCGGTCGGCGGATGCTTGTGGTAGAGGTGGGTCGCCGGTCCGAAGAATCCGTCGCGGCCGATCTCGCGCTCGTAAGTGCCGTGCGGCAGATCGGCATGGGCCTGCTTCGAGGTTTCGCCTTCGCTGCGGGGAAATTCGATCCAGTTTTTCGCGCTCATGATGCCGCCGCCCTGTCCTCAAGCACACCCCGGCGAATTTGATCGAGCTCGATGGATTCGAACAGGGCGCGGAAATTGCCTTCTCCGAAGCCCTCGTTGCCCTTGCGCTGGATGATCTCGAAGAAAATCGGGCCGATGGCGTTCTGGGTGAAGATTTGCAGCAGCAGTCCCTGCCCGTCCGTCGGGGCGCCGTCCATCAGGATGCGGTCGCGCTTCAGACGGTCTACATCCTCGCCGTGACCTTTGATGCGATTGTCCAGCCGCTCATAATAAGTTTCGGGCGTGTCCTGGAAGGGCATGCCCCCGACCTTCAGGGTTTCGACCGTCTCGTAGATGTCGGCGGTGCCGAGTGCGATGTGCTGAATGCCTTCCCCCTTGTAGACGTGCAGGTATTCCTCGATCTGCGATTTGTCGTCGGAGCTTTCGTTGATGGGAATGCGGATTTTTCCATCCGGACTGGTCATGGCCCGCGACTTCAGGCCGGTGAGCTTTCCCTCGATATCGAAGTAGCGGATTTCACGGAAGTTGAAGAGGCGCTCGTAAAATCCGGCCCAGGTTTCCATGTTGCCGCGGAACACATTATGCGTGACATGGTCGATGTAGGTGAGGCCGGCACCCTCGTGATCGAAACCGAGCGCCGCGTCGGTCGGCACGAAATCGACATCGTAAATCGAACGTTCACCGTAACGGTCCACCAGATAGATGACGCTTCCCCCAATGCCTTCGATGGCGGGGATGTTGAGCTCCATTGGCCCCACCTGGTTGGCGAACGGCTTGGCCCCGGCTGCGACCAGTTTCTTGTAGGCAACTGGCGCGTCCTTCACCCGAAAGGCCATGGCGCAGGCACTGGGACCATGGGCCTGCGCGAAGCGGGCGCCATGGCTTTGCGGCTCGGCATTCACCACGAAATTGATTTCGCCCTGACGGTACAGCGTCACCGCCTTGGACCGGTGCCGCCCCACCGCACGGAAGCCCATCTGCTCGAAGAGCCCATGCAGCTGGCCCACATCGGGCGCGGTGTACTCAACGAATTCGAATCCGTCGGTTCCAACAGGATTATCCCACAATTCACGCATCGCTTGGCCCTGGATCATGCCGCCCAAGTGTCCCGCGAAAGGCGTGCAGCATCAAGACTCCGCTAACGCTGCCGCAATTGGGGCGGAAGCCGCCCAACAACCGCCCGAAAGGGACTTGAGGAAAGAACGCGCAGAATCGCGGAGGCGATTGCGGACGACGGATAATTGTGCGTCTGATTTGTCGGGGAAAGAGCATGCATTCGGGGCGCACCGACGCGGAATCGACCACGCCTGCGGCAGCGGCGGACACGCCGCTGTTCCGACTGGCGGGCTTGTTGGCGCGGCGCCGCGGTCCCGTCGAATGCGCCGCCTGGCTGGTGACAGCGCTGGCGGCCGCCACCTTGTTGCGCATCGCGGTGGGCGTCATCACCATGGGCGCGCCGCTGGTTTTCTATTTCCCGGCAGTCAGCGTCGTGGCGCTCTTCACGGGCTGGGAATGCGGCGCGTTCGCAATTCTGGGCAGCGCGCTTCTCGCCTGGTACCTGTTCCTTCCGCCTGTGCTGACGGTGCATGTGCCGACGAGCCCGCAGATCGTCATTCTTGCCTTCTGGATATTGGTGGGTGGGACACAGGTTGCTATCGCGCAGTTTTTGCGCCTCGCGCTGCAACGGTCGCTCCATAGCGAGACGCGGTATCGAAAACTGCTCGACGCAGCGGCCGGCACGGTCTGGACCGCCAATGACCGCGGCGAAATCGAAGCTCCGCAGGCGAACTGGGCCGCGCTCACCGGGATGTCCTGGCCGGCCTACGCGGGTGACGGCTGGGCGAACGCCATCCACCCGGAAGATCGGGCGCGGCTGATCGAACTTGCAAAAGGCGACGCCGCTGAGCATCGGCAGGTCGAGGCCCGGGTCTGGAACGCCGGGGCTGGGGATTGGCGCTGGTATCTGGCGCGTTCGGTTCGATTGCCGCGCCTCACCGGCGAGGAGAGCGAATGGATAACGTCGCTCACCGACATCCACGAGCAAAAGCTCGCCAGCGATCGCCGCAACATGATTATCGGAGAGCTGCGGCATCGTCTCAAGAACCTGCTGACCATCATCGATGCGCTGGCCAAGAATTCACGGGCGAAGCTGGAGACCGACGAACAGGTGGAAGCCTTTCTGAAGCGCTTCCTGGGCCGGCTGCATGCACTGGGGGCGGCGGCCGACCTCGTGCTTGCCGGCAAGCGCGTCTCCATCGAGTGCGGCGCGCTGGTCCGCGCCACCCTGTCGCCATTCATGGAGGAGCGCGCCGAACGCTTCGTGCTTTCCGGGCAGGAACTTTACCTCTCCGAAGAAACAGGTGGCACGCTCGGTCTTGCTTTGCACGAGCTTGCGACCAATGCCGTAAAGTACGGGGCGCTTTCGGTTCCCGACGGTGTCGTGGGTTTCACCTGGACCTTGACCCGCCGCGACGACGGGCAGGAGCAGGTCGTCCTCGAATGGAAAGAGCATGGCGGCCCGCCGCCGAGGGCGCCTACGCGAGAAGGGTTCGGGACACGCCTGATCCGCGCTGTGCCGGCGCGGGAACGTGGCGGCAAGGTGCAGATCCGGCATGATCCGGATGGATTCTATTGCCGCATTTCCTTCCTGCGTCCCATGGACGGTCCGCAGGCGACCATGCCTCGCGCCGCGGCCTAGCGCATGCCTTTTCGATTTCCGCCGAAGATTTGGTGGGCGATGAAGGACTCGAACCTTCGACCCGCTGATTAAGAGTCAGCTGCTCTACCGCCTGAGCTAATCGCCCTGATCCGCTGCGCGTCCGCGCCGGAAGGCAGCGCCTATAGCAGAGCGGCGCCGCCGAAGTCCAGAAAGGCAACGCCCTATAGAATGATGCCCGGATGGCGCGGAATCTCGGCCAGCCGGTGCACATGCACCGACATGATGATCCCGAACCCGAACATCACGGTCAGCATGGCGGTTCCGCCATAGGAGAGGAGCGGCATGGGAATGCCCACCACCGGAATGAGGCCCATCACCATCGCGCCGTTGATCATGATGTAGAAAAAGAAGTTGAGCGTGAGGCCCAGCGCCACCAGCCGCCCGAACTGGCTGCGCGACGACATGGCGATCCGGATGCCATAGCCGATCACCGCGACGTAGAGCAGCAGCAGGGCGATGCAGCCGAGAAAGCCGAATTCCTCGCCGACCGAGGTCACGATGAAGTCGGTCTGTTTCTCGGGAAGAAAGTTCAGCTGACTTTGGGTGTTCTGGAGAAAGCCCTTTCCTGTCAGCCCGCCCGACCCGATGGCGATTTCCGCCTGGCTGATGTTCCATCCGGCCCCCAGCGCATCATTGGCGGGGTTGAGGAAGGTCATCACCCGCCGCTTCTGGTAATCGTGCAGGAACTGCCAGACGATCGGCACCGCGGCGGCAATCGCGCCCACCGTCGGCACGATCCACCACCAGGAAAGGCCGGCCAGGAACAGCAGCAACGCGCCGTCCATTACCAGAATGGTGGCGGTGCCGAGATTGGGCTGCTTCAGCACCAGGCCGGCGGGAATTGCGATCATCAGCAGCGGAACCAGCAGCCGCAGCGGCTTTGAAACATCCTCGACTGCAATGCCATGCAGATAACGCGCAAGCGCCAGCACCAATGCTATTTTCATCAGTTCGGAAGGCTGCAGCTGAATGGGTCCCAGCTGGATCCAGCGCTGGGCGCCAAGCCCCGTGTGGCCGACGATATCGACCGCGATGAGCAGCAGCAGGCATACGCCGTAGAACGGGTAGGCCGCGGTCATCCAGTGCCGGATGTCGATGGTCGCCGCAATGACAAGCAGCACGAGGCCAACTGAGAAGTGCAGCATCTGCTTGCTGGCCCAGGGCGAGAGATGGCCGCCCGCGACCGAATAGAGCATGGCAATGCCGATGCCGGCGATGATCGTGACCACCAGCAGCAGGGGCCAGTGAAACGCCTGAAATTTTTCGAGCAGCGGCAGCGGGCGGCGGGCCGCAATATAGGGAATCGTCATGTTCTCGTTCCCGGACTTGCACCCGAAGCGGCCGTGAGCGGGTAGGCGGTTGGCAGCTTCAGCGGATCGCGCTGCTGGGCGTAAAGCAGAATGTCGCGCGCCATCTGCACCTGCGGATGTTCCGGCATGCCGCCATGCTCCACCAGCACAGCGCAGGCGTAGCGCGGCCGCTGCACCGGGGCGAACGCGACGAACAATGCGTGGTCGCGCAGTTTCCACGGCAGGCTCTGGTTCTTGCGCACGCCGGCCTCGTGCTCCGCGCGCGTGATCACGCGCACCTGCGCGGTGCCAGTCTTGCCGGCCATCTCGAAGCCCGGTTCGCCGATCCGCCAGGCATACGCCGTGCCCCCCGGCGTATTGGTGACGCCGTTCATGCCGTCGCGCACGATGGCAAGCGCGTTGTCGGAGTAGGAGAGCCGAGCCAGCTCCGGGCGCGGCTGCGCGTTGCGGCCGATCACGCGGGTAATGCGGGGAGACACCGCTTTGCCGCTCGCGACGCGTGCAACCATTGTGCAGAGCTGGAGCGGCGTCACTTCGAAATAACCCTGGCCGATACCGGTGTTCAGCGTTTCGCCTTCCAGCCACGGCACGCCATAGCGCTTCAGTTTCCATTCCCGGCCGGGAACCACCCCGGCCTTTTCACCGGGAAGTTCGATTCCCGTCTTCTTGCCGAGACCGAGCGCATGCCCCACCGCCTCGATCCGGTCTATTCCAAGCCGGCGCGCCACCTCGTAAAAGAACACGTCGCAAGAGACGACGATTCCGCGATGCAGATCGACATGCCCGTGCCCGTGCTTTTGCCAGCAATGAAACTGATGATTTCCAAGCCAGATCGAGCCGGTGCATACAACCTGCAGCTTTTCCAGCCCCGCATCGACGGCGGCCAAGGCCATCGCCGGCTTGATCGTCGAACCGGGTGGATAAAGCCCAGCCATTGTCTTGTTGATCAGCGGCGTGTGGTCATCGGACATCCACGCCTTCCATTGGGCATTGGAGACGCCCACATTAAACAGGTTGGGATCGAAGGATGGGGTCGACGATAACGCGAGCACATCGCCAGTCGCGACGTCCATGACCGCCGCGGCAGCGCTTTCCTGTCCCAGCCGTTGCGCCACGAAGTTCTGCAAGTTCTGGTCGATGGTCAGGTAGACATCAGCCCCGGGTTCCGCCGGTTCATGCCCCAGCTCGCGCACGATGCGGCCATAGGCATTCACTTCGACGTTGGTGGCGCCGGCCTTGCCTCGGACCTCGTTCTCGAATTCCTTCTCGATGCCGCGCTTGCCGATGCGGAATCCTGGCAATGCGAGCAGCGGGTCGGGATCGTTCTTCTGTTCTTCTTCGGAGACGGCAGCGACATAACCAAGGATGTGCGCCAGTTCGTCCCCATACGGGTAGTCGCGGGTCTGCCCCACATCGGGTTGCACACCCGACAGGTACGGCAGATGGAGGTTGATGCGGGCGAAATCCGCCCAGGCAAGGTTCTCCGCCACGATGACCGGAACGAACGGTTTGCTCTGGCCTGCTTCCCGCAGAATTTTTTCGCGCTGCCGGTCGGAAATATAAACGATCCGCCCGAGCTCCTCGATCGCCGCTTTCACGCCTTGCGGCACCTGTTCGGGAATCAGCAGCACACGGAAATTGCGACGGTTGTTCGCAAGTTCAACGCCGAAGCGGTCAAGGATTCGGCCGCGGAGCGGCGCCACCAGCCGTTGGCTGATGCGGTTCTCTTCAGACTTCGTCTTGAATTGCTCGCCTTCGAGAATTTGAAGCTGATAGAGGCGGCCCGTCAGGACGCCGAAGATCGCGGTGACACCGCCGGTGGCGATCAGGGTTCGGCGCGTAAACGTCGCATAGCGGCTCTGGTCCTTGGGATCGAACAGCGGCACTAAAACTCACTCCGCAAGGGCCCAACGATCCTGTGCTGGATGCCGTTCAGGATGGGCAGGACCGGAATATAGCACAACACGCTCACGCCCATCTGCAACGCCAAGGGTGCCAATGGCGGCAACTGACGGAAATAGAACCAGGCGATCAGGTAGACGGCGGCGGAGGCGAACAGCATCGCCAGCGCGAAGCCCAGGATCGCACCCAGGCCGGCGAGGCTTGCCAATGCCTCGCGCTGCCGGTCCAGCAGCGCATACGCGGCGATGAACGCCGTCGTCCAAAAACCGGGGGGGGCGCCAGAGAACAGGTCTTGCGCCAGGCCAACCACGAAGACGCCGGCTGGCGGCATGAGGTCCGGCCGCACAAGCGCCCAGAAATAGACGGCCATGAACCCGAGCAGCGGCGGCGGCACGGCTCCGCCGGTCAGCGAAACCGGCATGCTGGACAGCATGACGCCGATCAGTCCGCATAGCACCGGCACGATTGCCGCAAAGATGGACGAGAGTGACATGGCAGCGGATTCAGGCACGGCTCACTGGTTGTTGTCATCGTCCGTCTGGTCGTCGGACGACGGCCGACGCGCGGTCTGTTCGTCCGTTGGAGCGGCAGGCGGTTCTGTACGCGTAGGTTTCGGCACGGCAATGATGTGCACGGCGTGACTGGCTGCTGACCCGGCGGGCTGGGGTGTTGCCGGGTGCATCGCTGGCGGGCTTGCTTGCGGCATTGTCACCGCGGGTTTCGGCGAGGCTTCCTCGGCCACCCCGGCCGTCGGCGGTGGCGTGAGCTTTGCCGGAACGGGCAAATCCTGGTCGGTGGGCTTCGGCATCGGCTCGGCTGCAGAGAGATAGTCGAGGATGCGCACGTCTTCAGCCGATGCCGGGTCCGCGTATAGCGCGACCCTGGCTTCGCGGCCGTTGAAAATGACTGCGCCGAGGGGCAGCCCTGCCGGCAACAGCCCGCCGTCGCCGGAGGTCACCACTTCCGCATCGGTCTTCACCGGCGCGCGCGGGGGGAGCGCCTCAAGCGCGGGTTCGCGAGTGTTATTCCCAACGAGAATGGCCTGCACGTTACCCGGCCTGATCTGAACCGGGATGCGGCTGTTCAAATCATCGAGGAGAACGACCCAGGAGGTGCGCTGGCCCGCCACATAGATGCGGCCGAGCATGCCCCGCGCATCCACCACCGCTTGGCCCGGCCGCACCCCATTGAGGCGGCCCGCGTTCAACACGACCGTCTCCAGAAAGGGTTGGCTGGATCGCGCAATGACCCGGGCCGCGATGGCGGAATAGGACTGTTCCGGCACCGCTTTCAGCAGGCGCTGATACTGGTTTACGCGTGCCTGGAGCGAAACGGCCGCGCCCCGCCATTGCAGCAGCCGCGCATTTTCTTCCCTGAGGCGCAGGTTTTCGCTGTAGACGTCGAAGAAATGTCCGATGCCGCTGATCCAGCGCGTCACGCCGACAACCGGCGCGTTGAGGCGCTCCATCAGCGGCCCGGTGCGGTCGGAGAGCGCGGCCCGAGCCCGCTCAAAAGGAACGAAGTGAATCCTGCCGGCGATCAGCAGCAGGACAGCGAAGATGCCGGCGAGGATGAGCGGAATCTGGGAGCCGCTCCGGCCCCGCGCGATTCTCCAGCTTCCGTTCGCCATTTACACTACCAGCTTGTCGCCAACCCCTCGGCTAACGCTATCAAAACGCTGTGGACAAAACATGGCGCATGGACTTCGGATTCTCCAGCACCCGCCCCGTGCCCAGCGCGACGCAGGAGAGGGGATCGTCGGCGATGGAAACCGGCAATCCGGTCTCTTCGCGGAGCACCTGATCCAGGTTGGCAAGCAGCGCGCCGCCCCCTGTCAAAATAATGCCTTTATCGACGATGTCTGCCGCGAGTTCCGGCGGCGTTGCCTCGAGCGCCACCTTCACCGCTTCCACGATCTGGCTGGTCGGCTCTGCCAGCGCGTCCGAAATGTGGCGCTGGGTAATGGTAATTTCCTTCGGCACGCCATTGAGCAGATCGCGGCCCTTGATCTCAAGCGTGGTGCCGTTACCGTCCGCCGGCGGTGCCGCCGAACCAATTTCCTTCTTGATCCGCTCCGAGCTCGCCTCTCCGATCAGCAGGTTCTGGTGGCGGCGGATGTAGGCAATGATCGCCTCGTCCATTTTGTCGCCGCCCACACGCACGGACCGCGAGTAGACGATGCCGCCCAAGGACAGCACCGCCACTTCCGTGGTGCCGCCGCCGATGTCCACGATCATGGAGCCCGTTGGCTCACCCACCGGCAAGCCGGCGCCGATCGCGGCCGCCATGGGCTCCTCAATCAGGAAAACCCGTCTAGCGCCGGCTGACAGGGCGGACTCCTGGATGGCGCGCCGCTCCACCGCCGTGGAACCCGAGGGCACGCAGACGATAATCATGGGATTCGCGAAAGAGCGCCGGTTATGCACCTTGCGGATGAAGTGCTTGATCATCTCTTCGGCGATTTCGAAATCCGCGATCACGCCATCCCGCATCGGGCGGATGGCCTCGATGTTGCCCGGGGTGCGGCCAAGCATCAGCTTGGCGTCGTTCCCCACCGCGCGCACCTGCCGCCGGCCGCCCTTGGTGAAGGTGGCCACGACCGAGGGTTCGTTGAGGACGATGCCGCGGCCACGGACGTAGACCAGCGTATTGGCTGTCCCCAGATCGATGGCCATGTCGCTCGACAGGACGCCGAGTAAGCTGCCGAACATTGATTACCTTGCCATTCCTTTCCGGCCGGTGCGCCATTCCCGATAGCGCCACGGCTGAGTCGTCAGGATTCCGATCCTTTGTGAAAGCGTCTGGCCGTGCCGGGCAAGAACCGCTGGCGGAAATCCGCTTCGGATCGGCCAAACGCCGCTTTCCTTGCCGGCCGCCGGCCCGCAATTCGGCACGCCACCTAAACCGAACAACCGTTAAGCCGACGTAATTGCATGGCTTTGCTGTCGCTCGCGGGCACCTCTTATGCCGGATTGGGGCAGACTCGCAATACCGGAGAAAACGCAGTCCACCGAATGATTTGCCGCAGATTGGCTTCGCCCGAGCGGGAGAATGGCCGGTCCGGACAGAGCATGGTAAGTCTGAAGCGGAGCGCTGGTTGCATGATTCGCTTCGAGAATGTCAGCAAGAGATACGGCCGAGGCGATGCTGTCTTGCGCGGCCTCAATCTGGAGATAGCCGAACGGGAATTTGCCGTGCTCATCGGGCCCTCCGGCTGCGGCAAGAGCACCACCCTTTCGCTGGTGAACCGCCTGATCGCGCCCACCGCCGGCGCCGTGCTGATGGACGGCACGGACACTGCCGAGATGGACCCCGTAATGCTGCGCCGACGCATCGGGTTTGTTTTCCAGAGCGTCGGGCTGTTTCCTCATCTGACCATCGCGGAAAATATCGGCATCACACCCCGGCTGCTTGGCTGGTCCAACCAAGAAGTGGCCATGCGCGTGCGCGAACTGTTGGAGGCAGTACGTCTTCCGTCTGCTTACGAAGGACGGCTCCCGAGGCAACTGTCCGGCGGTGAACAGCAGCGCGTCGGTCTGGCGCGGGCGCTGGCGGGCCGTCCGAAGATCATGCTGCTGGATGAGCCGTTCGGCGCGCTCGATCCGCTGGTTCGCGATGAGCTGGGCGCCGAGTATCGGGCCATTCACGACCGGCTGGGACTTACCACCGTTCTCGTGACCCACGACATGACGGAAGCGCTGTTGCTGGCCGACGATATCGTGGTGATGCGCCAAGGCGAGATCGTGCAGCGCGCGTCACCGCGCGATCTCCTGCGTTCGCCGGCAGGCGATTTCGTGCGCAGCATGATCGACAGCCCGCGCCGGCGCGCCGAGCGGCTGAATCAGGCCTTGAGTCTCGGCGCGATGGCATGAGCAGCGGCTCATTCGCCGCGGCATGGGCGGTGCTGCCGGACTATCTCGGCCAGCATGTGCTTCTCAGCATTTCTGCACTTGTGCTGGGGGTGACGATCAGTATGCCGCTCGCGATTGTTGCTGCGCATGCGCGGAGGTTGCGGGAGCCGCTGCTGGCTTTCGCCAGCATCGTGCAGACAATTCCCGGTCTGGCGCTGCTGGCGCTGTTCTATCCCATTCTGCTTGGAATCTCCGCAGCGACGGTCCAAGCGTTCGGGATGCGGGTTCCGGCGCTCGGGTTTCTGCCGGTGCTGTTGGCCCTCACGCTCTATTCGATGCTGCCCATTCTGCGCAACACGATTGCCGCCTTAACCGGACTCGACGAAGCGGTGACGATCGCAGCCCGAGCGGTCGGCATGACCACCTGGCAATCGTTGAGGATCGTGGAGCTGCCGCTTGCCGCGCCGGTTATCATGGCCGGCATTCGCGTTGCGGCAGTGTGGGTGATCGGCACAGCGACGCTGTCGACCCCGGTCGGACAGACCAGCCTCGGCAATTACATCTTTACCGGCCTGCAAACGGAAAACTGGATTTTCGTAATCTTCGGCTGCGTTGTCGCAGGTGCGCTTGCGCTTGTGATTGACCGTCTGTTGGCCCTGGCCGAATGGGGATTCGCGCGCCGCTCGCGCATACGCCTGCTTGCTGCTTTTGCGGGCGTCGCGCTGGTGATTGGTGCGAGCATTTACCCGCTGTCCGGCAGCACGCGCGCGCAGGTGGTGATCGGCGCCAAGAATTTCGAAGAACAATATATTCTGGGCGCGCTGATGACGGGTCGTCTCGACAAAGCCGGCATCCCCGCCAGCCAGCGCAGCAATCTGGGTTCGACCATCATATTTCATGCATTGCAGGCCGGCGATATCGATGCCTATGTGGACTACTCGGGCACGATCTGGGCAAACCACATGCATCGCACAGACAATCCCGGGCGCGCCGCGGTGCTGGCGCAGATGGCGCCATGGCTAAAAGCCCACAACATTCTTTATTTGGGCCCGCTCGGTTTCGCGAATGCGTACGTGCTCGCGATGCGGCGCGATCGCGCACAGGCGCTCGGCGTCCACAGCCTCGCCGATCTGGCGGGGCACGCACCGGAGATGAAGATTGGCGGCGATTACGAGTTCTTCTCGCGGCCCGAATGGACCTCGGTTCTGAAAGCGTACGGACTGCATTTCGCTGTCCAGCGCAGCTACCAACCCACGTTCATGTACCGGGCGCTGAACGACGGCGATGTGGATGTGATCGCCGCCTTTTCCAGCGACGGCCGTATTGCGCAATACAACCTGATCCTGCTGGCCGATCCGAAATTTGCCCTGCCGCCTTACGATGCGGTTCTGCTGGTTTCCGCGAAGCAGGCGCGCAATGCGAAGCTTATCGCTGCGCTCAAGCCGCTCGTCGGAAAACTCGATCTCTCCCTCATGCAGCGTGCGAATTTGATGGTGGACAGCGACAAGCGTACGCCTGAAGACGTGGCACGTTGGCTCGAAAGCCGGATGGAGCACTAGGAGTGTTCGGGACTTGTTGCGAGCAGATTTGTCAGCGCTGCGGCGACGAGATAGGCGAGCATCAACGGGGCGAGACCGGTGAGCACATTGCCCCCTAGTCCCCCAAGAGCCGAACACGGCAGCATTCTGAAAATCGAACCGATATATAGAAACTGGATGCCAATCACGGCGACCACGCCGAGTACAAACGCGATTCCCGTTGGGCCGAGCGGCTCGATGCGGCGCTTGCGTTCCAGACGCACCAGCGCTGCCTGCATTCGAATGTGCGATAGGGCAGATGCGAGAAAGATCAGCGCCAGCAGCCAGGCGACTGCCGCCGCCAAGGCGCGGTGACCATCGAGGCTGCAGCGCGTCAGACTGTTCTCCAGCGCTCGCTGCGCCGGCACGGCGAACCGGAGCGCGGCTTCCAGCGCGTCCAGAACACCGGAGGCGATCTGTGCACGCGTCACCTGCGCGGCGAAACTCACGAGCGCAAAGGCGATGAACACCCACTCATTAAATCCTGGCAGCACATGCACCGGTTTGAAGCGCGACAGAAGGTGCCCGCTGGAAAGCCCGTAGCCCGCCGCGAAAAGCAGACCCATCGCGCCAAACAGGAAAACCGGAATTGCACTTGCCGGAATGGCTTGTGCGAGCGGCGCGCCTCCGGCGAGCGTCCTAACCAGAGCGTGAGCGCCGGCAAAGATGCAGACGGTCGCCCATCCCTTCGCCAGCAGACGCGCAATCCCCATAACAGCCCCTCGAAGCGGCGCGTCCTATTGCACGGTCAGGCGGACGCGGCGAAACGCGCGTCCTTGATTCGCTCCGCCCGCAAACCTTCGGCCATCAGGAAGGCCAATTCCAGCGCCTGGCTGGCATTCAGCCGTGGATCGCAGTGCGTATGGTAGCGATGGGCGAGGTCTTCTTCGGAAATCGCCTGCGCCCCACCCAGGCATTCGGTGACGTTCTGGCCTGTCATCTCGAAGTGCACGCCGCCGGCATGGGTGCCCTCGGTGCGATGAATGTCAAGGAAGGTTTTCACTTCCTTGAGGATCCGATCGAAGGACCGGGTCTTGATGCCGGACTGGCTTTTCGTCGTGTTCCCATGCATGGGATCGCACGACCAGACAACCTTCACGCCCTCGCGGGTAATGGCGCGGATCAGGCGCGGCAGTTTTTGTGCCACTTGGTCCGCGCCAAAACGGCATATCAGCGTGAGCCGGCCCGATTTATTTTCCGGGTTCAGAACGCCGACAAGGCGCAGGAGCGCATCTTCGCCAAGAGACGGGCCGCACTTCAGCCCGATCGGATTCTTGATACCGCGGCAGAACTCCACATGCGCGCCATCGGGGTCGCGCGTGCGATCGCCGATCCATAAAAAATGCGCGCTGGTATCGTACCAATCCCCGCTGGTTGAATCGATGCGAGTGAGCGCCTGCTCGTAGCCAAGGAAAAGTGCTTCATGGCTGGTGTAGAATTCCGTGACGCGCAGCTGCGGGGTGGATTCCGGCGTGATGCCGCAGGCCTCCATGAAGTCCAGCGTTTCGCCGATGCGCTGCGCCAGCGCCTTGTAACGCTCGCCGGCCGGCGAGCCGGCGATGAAGCCCAATGTCCAGCGATGGACGTTGTGCAGGTCGGCATAGCCGCCGCTCGCAAACGCCCGCAGCAGGTTCAGGGTAGCGGCGGATTGCGCATAGGCCTGCATCAGGCGTGCAGGATCGGGCGCGCGACTTTCCGGCGTGAACTCCATCCCGTTGATGTTGTCGCCCCGATATGAGGGCAGTGCGGTATCACCGCGAGTTTCGGTTTCCTCGGTCCGGGGCTTGGCGAACTGGCCGGCGATGCGGCCCAGCTTCACGATCGGCATGGCCGCGCCGAAGGTGAGGATCACCGACATCTGCAGCAGCACGCGAAACGTGTCGCGAATATTGTCCGGATGGAATTCCGCAAAACTCTCCGCGCAGTCCCCGCCCTGCAGCAGAAATGCCTTGCCCTCGCAGACATTCGCCAGACCTGCCATCAGGCTGCGCGCTTCACCGGCAAAAACCAGCGGCGGATGGGTCTTCAGCCGCGCCTCGACGGCCGCCAAAGCCTGCGGATCCGGATACTCCGGCATTTGGCTGACCGGCTTTCCCCGCCAGCCCGCTGGGTTCCACGGCTGCGCCACGAGTGCAGCACTCCTTTCGGGCGATTACGCCGCCCGCTTGTGGCGCCGGGCCCAGTCGCTCAGCACCTTGTTGATCCGCGTCTGCCAGCCGGGTCCTTCGGCCTTGAAGGCATCCAGCACGTCTGAATCGAGCCGCAAGCTCACCAGCGTCTTCGGGTTGGGAGTCCTGGGCCGGCCGCGCGAGCGCCGCCAGGCCTCCACAAATTCCGGCATGACCTCCTTGAAAGGCCGGGCATGCTTCCACTGTTCGGCAGTAAGCGGCGGCGAATCGACTGCGTTCCAGTCTTCCTGAGAGATGTGCTTAGGCCTGCCCTTTGAACCTGACATAGTCTCTCTCCTCGCGTTCATTTGCTTTGCGAAGGCTGATCACCCGAATTTTCTCGCCGCGTAGCACAAAAACAAGCACGTGCAGCCTCTGCTCGATATGGCCGATTCCAATCCGCCTCGGCTCGCCATAATCGCGGCGCTCGTCGAAATCGATCCCGTGCTTCAGCAGATTGGCGGCGCGTTTGGCCTCGTCCCATTCAAAGCGCATTATTGTAGCTACAGTAAATTAGAAATTCAAGAGGCTGACGGCGATTTCGACCGAGCCGCGGTTCGCATGGTGACCAGTTCTTCGGCGGCGGTCGGATGCAGCGCAACGGTGTCGTCGAATTGGGCCTTGGTGGCACCCATCTTCAGTGCCACCGCCACGATCTGCACGATCTCCGCCGCATCGAAGCCGAACACATGGCAGCCCAGAACCTTGCCGGTTTTGGCATCCACAATGAGCTTGAACTGTGAGCGCACCTGCCGCCCCGAAAGCGTGTGCTTCAGTGGGCGGAACGTGGATTTGTAAATATCGACCGTATGCCCGGACTCCAGTGCTTTGGTTTCGCTTAAGCCCACGGTCGCGATTTCCGGCCGGCTGAATACCGCGGTTGGCACCAGCTGGTGGTTCACCGGCGTCGACGTGTTCTCGAAGGCGGTACGCACGAAACACATGGCATCGTGAATAGCGACCGGTGTCAGCGGCAGACGGTCCGTAACGTCCCCAATGGCGAAGATGTGGGAAAGATTGGTTCGGGAGTATTCGTCCACCCGCACCTCGCCCTTGCGCCCCAGCGCCACGCCCGCCCTTTCCAGACCGAGGCCATCGGTATTCGCCCGCCGGCCCACAGCCTGCAGGATGGTCTCCGCTTCCAGAATTTCGTTGTGATCGGTGAACGCGAAGAGCTCGCTATCACGCTTGTCGATACGCGTGAAATTGCGGTTGCAGAGCACGCGCAATCCGTTGCGATGCATCTCAGCCATCAGACAATTTCGCATGTCTTCGTCGAAACCGCGCAGCACCTTGTCTCCGCGGATCACCAGGGTCGTGTCGCAACCCAGGCCATGGAAAATGTGCGCGAACTCGACGGCGATGTAGCCGCCGCCAACCACGATCACGCGGCGCGGCAGCTGCTGGAGATAGAATGCCTCATTGGAGGAGATGCTGTGCTCGACGCCCGGGATGTTGAGCGCCTCAGGCGAAGGGCGGCTGCCGGTTGCAATCAGGATGAATTCGGCGGTGAACCGCCTGCCGCTCTTCTTCAGCACCACCGTGTGCGGATCGACAAGTTCGGCGCGATCGTAGAAAATTTCCGCGCCCGCCTTGCGCACGTTCTGCACATACAGATCGGAAAGTCGCGCGATCTCCTTATCCTTGTTGGCGACCAGCGTGGTCCAATCGAAATGGCGTTCCGGAACGCTCCAGCCGAAACCGGCTGCATCCTCGAAATCTTCTCCATACTGGCTCGCATAGACGAACAGCTTCTTGGGAATGCAGCCGCGGATCACACAGGTGCCGCCGAACTGATACTCCTCGGCGATAGCGACGCGCTTGCCGCAGAGAGCCGCCATACGGCTTGCCCGCACCCCTCCGGAGCCGCCACCGATCACGAACAGATCGAAATCATAACCGGGCATTGCGCCCCTCGACGATTTCGACCTCTTCCGTCGAATGGGCGATGACCAGCCTGCTGGCCAGCCCGACGAACAAGCCATGCTCGACAACCCCGGTGATCGATTTCAGCGCCTGCCCCAGCTCCACGGCGTCTGCGATGCCGCCGAAGCCGCAATCGTAAATGACGTTTCCACCGTCGGTGCGGAACGCGGCGCCTTCATGGACGCGCAATGTGAGCGGTAGCTCGGGATGACCGAGGCCGCTTGCCATCTCGCGTATCCGTGCGGCAGTGACGGCGTGGCCGAATTCCGCGACTTCGACCGGCAGCGGGAACCGCCCCAGACGGTCCACCAGCTTCGAGCCGTCGGCGATCACGATCATGGCCTTCGCCGCGCTCGCCACGACTTTTTCGCGCAACAGGGCGCCTCCGCCGCCTTTGATCAGGTTCAGATTGCGGTCTGCTTCGTCGGCGCCATCGATCGCAAGGTCGAGAGGCGCGAGTTGTTCGAGCGGCGCGACCGGAATGCCCAGACCCTTCGCCTTCACGGCCGTGCGCTCCGAGGTTGCAGCACCCGTGATGTTGAGCCCCCCGCGGACGCGAGCCGCCAGCACCTCCAGGAATTCTTCTGCCGTCGAGCCGGTGCCGAGCCCGAGCTTCATTCCGCCCTGCACATAGTCGAGGGCTTTGGCCGCCGCCGCGCGTTTGAGGATTGTCGGGTCCGAGTCTGCCATTCACCGACTGTAGCAGAACGGGCCCGATGGTCACTCCACAGTGACAGATTTCGCCAGGTTGCGCGGTTGGTCCACGTCGGTGCCCTTGGCGACGGCCGTGTGATACGCGAGCAGCTGCATGGGAATGGCATAGAGCAGCGGGGCTAAAAGGGGATCCGACTCCGGCACTTCGAGGGAGGTCCAGACGCGTTTGCCGGCCTGCCGGATTGCCTCGGCATCGGACACCAGAATGACGCGGCCGCCGCGCGCCATCACTTCCTGCATGTTGGAGATGGTTTTTTCGAACAGCGGATCGCAAGGCGCGATCACCACTACGGGCATGTTCTCGTCGATCAGCGCAATCGGACCGTGCTTCATCTCGCCGGCCGCATAGCCCTCGGCGTGGATATAGGAGATTTCCTTGAGCTTCAGCGCGCCTTCCAGCGAAATGGGAAAATTCACGCCGCGGCCCAGATAAAGCACATCGCGGGCCTTCGCCATCTCCTGCGCCAGCGCTTCAATGCGGCGCTCCTGCTTCAGCGCATCGACCATCCGGCGTGGCGATTCGATGAGCGCTCCCACGTGCTCGATTTCAGCGGCCGGCGAGAGCGATGAGCGGGCGCGGCCCGCCGCAATCGCCAGGCAAATCAGTACGCTCAACTGGCAGGTGAACGCTTTGGTGGATGCGACGCCGATTTCCGGGCCCGCGAAGGTGGGCAGCACGATATCGGCCTCACGCGCGATCGTGCTTTCTGGAACGTTCACGATGGCAATTGTTGCCTGGCCCTGGTTTTTGGCGTCGCGAAGGGCCGCAAGTGTGTCTGCGGTTTCGCCGGATTGGGAAATGAACAACGCCACACCATCGCTCGGGTAAACGGGCTTGCGATAACGCAGCTCGGAAGCAACGTCCGCTTCGACGGGAGTTCGCGCCAGCTGCTCGAACCAGTATTTGCCGACAAGTCCAGCGTAGAAGGCAGTTCCGCAGGCAGAAATGGTCAGCCGCGAGGCCTTGGCCAGCGCCTCGACCGCAGCGGGTTCTCGCAGCCGGATCGTGCGCGCCTGTGGGTCGACGTAGTGAGAAAGCGTGTGGCTGACAACTTCCGGCTGCTCGTGAATTTCCTTCGCCATGAAGTGGCGGTAGCCGCCCTTGTCCACCAGTCCGGCGGAGGCGTTGGTGATCTTAATATCGCGGTCCGCAGGCCGGCCTTCGCTGTCGAGAATGCGGATCTCGGGGCCGCGGATCACCGCCACGTCGCCGTCTTCCAGATAGGAAACCCGGTTGGTGAACGGCGCCAGCGCAATGGCATCGGAGCCGAGATAGCCTTCCTTTGCGCCATAGCCCACGGCGAGCGGGCTGCCGCGGCGCACGCCCACAACGAGCCCCTCTTCACCGCCGAAGATCATGGCAATGGCGTAAGCCCCGGTCAGGCGGCGGCTGGCTTCCAGCGCGGCATGCGCGGGATCCAAACCCTGATCAAGATAGTCCGTCACCAGATGCACGGCCACTTCGGTATCGGTCTCGGATTCGAAGGCATGGCCTTTTTCAGTGAGTTCCTCGCGCAATTCGCGGAAGTTTTCGATAATCCCGTTGTGCACCAGCGCCACGCGCGCCGAGGCATGCGGATGCGCATTGGATTCGGTCGGTGCGCCATGCGTGGCCCATCGCGTGTGGCCGATACCGGTAATGCCCGACAAAGGATCGTTGCGCAGCGTTTCCGCCAGCTTCGAGAGCTTGCCGGGCGCGCGCCGGCGTTCGATGTGGCCGTTCACCAGGGTTGCGATGCCGGCGGAATCATAGCCGCGGTATTCCAGGCGCTTGAGCGCTTCCAGGATGGCCGGCGCGGCGTCCTCGGTTCCCGCAATCCCGACAATGCCGCACATGCTAGCCTCTTTTCGCCTTCTCGGCTTTCTTCCGCGCCCGAATTTTGTCTGCCCAGCCGCGGACTTCTTTCTGTTCCGCGCGGGTCACTGCGAGCGCATCCTTCGGCACAGTTCTGGTGACAACGCTGCCTGCGCCCACAAACGCGCCGTCCTCCACACTCACCGGCGCGACCAGCGCGGCATTCGAGCCGATGAAGGCGCCGGGACCGATGTTGGTGCGGTGCTTGTCGAAACCGTCGTAGTTGCAGGTGACGGTGCCTGCGCCGATATTCGCGCCCGCGCCCACGTCCGCATCTCCCAGATAGGTGAGATGGTTGGCCTTGGCGCCCTTTTCCACCTGCGAATTTTTCACTTCCACGAAATTGCCGATGTGGGCGTTCTCGCCGATGCTGGTGCCCGGCCTGAGGCGCGCATAGGGACCTATGATCGCGCCTCGCTCAATGGTGCAGCCCTCCAGGTGGGAAAACGCGCGAATCTCCGCCCCGGTCCGCACGGTTACGCCGTGCCCGAAGACCACAAAGGGCCCGATCTGCACATCCGGCTCCAGCACCGTGTCGCTGGAGAGGAACACAGTCTCGGGCGCAAGCATGCCGACGCCGGATTCGAGCGCATGGGCGCGCAGCCGTTTTTGCATCTCCGCTTCAGCGTTCGCGAGCTCAGCCCGGTTGTTGATTCCCATCACTTCAATCGGGTCCGCTTCCACCACGGCGCAGCGCACGCCTTCCCGCCGGGCGATCTTGGGAACATCCGTCAGATAATACTCGTCCTGCCGATTGACGTTCCCCAGCTTCGCCGCCCAGCCAAAGAATTTCTGCGCATCGGCAATCACCGTCCCAGCATTGCACAATCCGACGCTCCGCACTGCATCGCTGGCATCCTTATGCTCGACAATACGGTCCAGATATCCATCCTCGCCCAGCAAAACGCGACCGTAAGCGGCGGCGTCGGCGGGCCGGAACGCCACAATCGCAAGTCCTGTCTGTTCCGCCGCATCGAAAGCAGCGGAAAGGGTCTTTCCGGTGACGAGCGGCATGTCGCCGTTGTTGATGACCAGCAGGCCAGCGAAATCCGCCAGCGCGGATGACGCGCACCCTGCGGCGTGGCCGGTGCCGAGCTGTCGATCCTGGACAACCGACTCTGCGCCTTTCGCGGCTGCGTAGTCGCGTACCGACTCCGCGTTCTGCGAACGGACCACCACGATCCGGCTCACACCTGCCTCGCGCATAGCGCCAATCACGTATCCAAGAATCGGACTTCCCGCGACGGCATGCATCACCTTCGGGGTTGCGGACTTCATCCGCTTGCCGATGCCCGCAGCCAAAATTACCCCGGCGCGCTCCACGTCCCACGCATCCTTTCCTGATCGTTTGAGGCGATAAGCTGCCTCCATTTTGGGACAAAATGACGATTTGCAACCGGATATTGCCGCCCAATTGGTTACCCGTCACTGTACCCAAATGGAATCTCCCGCCCTTCTGTTCGACCTCGACGGCACTCTTGTGGATACCGCCCCGGACCTCCTCGGGGCGCTGAATGCGGTGCTTCTGTCGGAAAGCAGGCAAACCGTTGATCCGCAAACCTTGCGCCACATGGTCGGACATGGCGCACGCGCGCTGATCGAGCAGGCCATGGCGGCAACTGGCGAGCCGGTTACGGTGGACCAACTGCCCGCGCTGGTCGACCGGTTCATCGCTTACTATCGCGACCACATCGTGGACGGCAGCCGACCCTTTCCCGGCGTGCCGGAAACCCTGGACCGTCTCAAGCAACAGGGCGCGCGGCTGGCGGTGCTGACGAACAAGCCGCAGGTGCTGACGGAGCCCATTCTCGAGGCGCTGGAGCTTTCGCAATTTTTTGGCGTGATCTGCGGCTCTGGGCGCTACGACTACAACAAGCCGGACGCCCGGGTGGTGGCCCATGTCGTGCAAGAACTGGGCGGCGCGGGCGCCGGCACCGTCATTATTGGCGATAGCGCCGTGGATGTGGCCACCGCGCGAGCCGCCCGCGTGCCCATCATTTTATTATCCTATGGTTATACTCCCCAACCCGTGCACAGCCTCGGAGCGGATTTGGTGATCGATTCCTTCGATGAATTGGGAGCGCGGCTGCCCCACTTCCTTTCAGTGCGGCCAAACCAGCAAAAGTGATTCTTATTCCGCTTGCCAATACGGCGGTGTCCGGTCATTGTCCCGCCGCTTTGCGGGCGCCGCTCGCCAATCCTGACCTGAAGGGGGTCTTCATGCCATTCTCCAAACATGTCCTGGCCGCCGGCGCGGCGGCCGCCGCTCTCACTCTGGCCGCTTCGGCAAATGCCGGGCCAAACAAGCAGTATCATGTGTTCAAGCCAACGTCTTTTCAGGCGCTGGCGAAGCAGCCGGTACCGCCGTCCGGAAATATGTTTTACTATGGCGGATCGGTCTTCTCGGATGTGAAGCTCGTCTCGGTGATGTGGAACAAGAACGTTCTGCAGAACACGCAGGACCAGATTCCGCTCTTTTCGGCGGCCCTCGTCGACAGCACCTATGTCGATCAGATGAAAGAATATAAAACGAAGGGCGTGACCGCAATCAACGGCCACAAGAGCACCAATCAAAGGATCCATCGGGGCACCTATCTCGGTCAGGTTGTGCTGACTCCGCACAACCAGAAGACCACCCTGACGGATGCCGACGTTCAGAAAGAGATCGAGCAGCAGATCACCGATGGCGTGCTGCCGCCCTTCGATTTCAACACTCTCTACATGGTTTATTTCCCGAGCAACATCTCCATCAACCTCGATGGCCTTGTTTCCTGCCAGAGCTTCGGCGCCTACCATTTCGCGACCAACGATACCAAGCGCGCGAAGCGGACGAACATCTTCTACAGCGTCGAGCCGGAGTGCAATTCCGGCTTCGGCTTTCTGACCTTCGCCGCTTCGCATGAATACGCGGAAGCGACAACCGATAACGTGCCGACGCCCGGCTCCAACCCGGATTACCCGCAGGCGTGGAACGATGCTCAGGGCTTCGAGATCGGCGACAAGTGCGGCGGCAGCGGCACCCTGACATCCGCGGGTGGCAGCTGGACGGTCACCCAGTATTGGCTGAACAGCAAGAGCGGCTGCAGCACGGGCAACTACACCAGCCCGTAAGCACTGGCGTCAGCCTTCAATCTGGACCGGCTCCTGCATCCGCAGGGGCCGGTTTTTCTTTTCGCGTCCCACTGAGCTTTCAGCGGAACTTCTGCCTGGGGCCCGGCGTTGGGCCGGTGTTGAGCGGGAGAGGTCAACCGTATCCCGCCGAAGTGCCGTTTCATCGCGACGGGGGAGCATCCATGAGCGCGTTCAAGCATCTCTTTATGGCGGGCCTGGCCCTTGCTGCAGTGACACCCACCGTTTCGGCAAATGCCGAATCCGGCAAGAACTATCACCTCTTCCGTCCCACCTCACTTCAGGCGGTGGCCAAACAGGCACGCCCGCCGGCCAGCGACATGAATTACTATGGCGGCCCGGTGTTCTCGGACGTCAAGGTCATGACCGTTATGTGGAACAAGGACGTTCCGAAGCACACGCAGAACAACATCCCGCTGTTCACGGCGGCGCTGGTGGACAGCACCTATGTGGACCAGCTTGCGGAGTACAACACCAAAGGGGCTGTGGCCATCAATGGGCACGCCGGCACCAGCCAGAAGATTCATCGCGGCACATATCTCGGCCAGGCGGTGCTGGCGCCGAAGGACCAGCGCAAGGTGCTGAGCGACCAGGATGTGCAGCGGGAGCTGAAGTACCAGATCGGCATCGGCGCCCTGCCGCCGAACGACCGCAACATGCTGTACATGATCTACTTCCCGGCGGATATCACCATCGAAATCGACGGTCAGGCATCCTGCGTGGTGTTCGGCGCCTATCATTTCGCCAGCAACGACAAAACTTGGGCGAAGAAAAAGAACATTTTCTATAGCGTGGAGCCGGAGTGCAATTCTGGCTACGACTATCTCACCTTCGCCGCCTCGCATGAGTTCGCGGAAGCCACCACCGACAATGTGCCCACGCCCCTCGTCAACCCCGATTATCCACAAGCCTGGAACGACTCGACGGGTTATGAAATCGGCGACAAATGCTCCACGAGCGGCACGCTCGCTGGAACAGCCGGCAGCTGGGAAGTCACCCAGGTGTACCTGAACACCCTGCACGACTGCAGCACGGGCGACTACACCAGCCCATAGTCTCGTGCTGCACGGCGGCCGGTTCTCTGCTGCAGCTCGCCAACGGGCACGGCTAGCCGGCAGTGGAAAGGCTCATTTGGATCGAAGAGCGTACGGTGACAGCGTGCGAGAGTGTCTCTGTTTTGATTTGTGCGGGAAAAAAAACCGCGAAGTAGCGGGACTAGTGTGAAAGAGCGGCCCCGGCCCTTGCCGGGACCGCTCTGTGTGTTGTCAGCGGCTACGGAATCAAGGATGAGGAGGCGTCGTCGCCGCGCCGGTGACAGCGCCTGTCCCGCCACCCACAGCCGCACCAACCGCGGCGCCGGGCGCGCACCCGATCGGAAGCGTCACGACGCACCCGATCGCGGCGCCGAGGGCGGCACCGGTCACTCCGCCCTGCACGGCGCGAGCGCCGGGATCAGCGTGCCAGGTTCCATGCACGTAATATCCACGGTCATCGGCAGGATCGCCGACCCAGTGAACGTGCACGTCGTTCTGGTGGGCGGCATACCAATCGGCGTTGTAGTAGGTGATCGGCTCGGCTGCCCCATAGGCATACAGCCGATGCACCCGCCAGCATTCGCGGTACTGATTGCACGCGACATAGGTTTTTTCGACAGTCACGGCGCTGGCTACGGTGGCTACCATCGAGGTCGCGCCCGCGATAGCGAGAAACGAAGCCAGTCCAAGCGCATTGTGGAACCTTCTCATGCGTCACCTATTCTTTTGCGGCCAGTCGCATCCGACAGCCTTCTGCTGTAATAAAACGAGGCGAGAGGACGGTGGTTCCGAGCATGGATAGCCGACCGCCTTGAAACCCGTCTCTGCTGCTGAAAGAGACGGAGAGACGTGGCGGTTCCCAAGCTGTTAAAACTGGCCTTTTGTGAGCCCCCCGCTTTAGACGGGTTTACCATTCCATTCCGGCGCCGTGATCGGCCCCGCTCATGATCGCATCGGGGCGCGTAAGGAGAGTCACCGCGGGTCCGCACCCATCCGGGCGCGGCCGTAAGGTTTCCCGGTGCGCGATTCAGTAGCCGCGCTCCGGGTCGACGATATTGTCGAGTCCTTCACCCTGCTCGAACCGGGCAATGCGATCGGCCAAGTATTGCGCCGCCACCCGCGGCTCGGAAATCGCCGCGATGTGCGGGGTCACCGTGATCTTCGGATGCGACCAGAAGGGATGCGTTTCCGGTAGCGGCTCGGTGTGGAACACATCGAGGGTGGCGCCGGACAGATGGCCCGAATCGATTGCCGCGATCAGGTCGTCATCCACCAGGTGGCCGCCCCGCGCTACGTTGATGACGAAGGCCTCTTCGGGCAGCTGCGCAAACAGTTTCGCATCCAGGATACCGCGTGTTTTCGGCGTCAGCGGCAGCAAACAGATGAGGATATCGCTGCGGTTGAGAAAGGCCGCGAGTTCGTCTTCACCCGCGAAGCTTTGCACGCCGCGAACCTCGCGCCGCGTTCGGCTCCAGCCCGCCACGTTGAAATCCAGATCGCGCAGGCGCTCCGCAGTCAGGGTGCCGATTTCGCCCAGCCCCAGAATGCCAATGCGGGTGTCCTCCGCCCGTTTCGGCAGCAGCGCCTGGCGCCATTTGTGCTCGCTCTGCGCGCGGTCGAACACGCGCTGCATGCGGTAGTGCATCAGCACCTGCATCACACAGTACTGCGCCATCTCACGCGACAGGGTGCGGTCCACGAAGCGGACCAGCGGCACGTGCCTGGGATACTCCGGATCGGCAAGTATCCCATCAACGCCGGCGCCGAGTGAGAACACGGCCTTCAGGTTCGGCAGCGTGTTCAGAAGGCCATGTGGCGGGCGAAAGGTGAGGACGTAATCGACATCGCCGGACGCATAGTTCTCCTGTCCTTCCACCCGCACGATCAGGTCCGGCACGATATCCGCGAGCGGCGCGCGCCATACGGGCGCCCATCTCGCCGGCACGACAAGCAGAAGCATGCTCATCCGTCAACGCCTCGCCGCTTTGGCGGACGAAGACAAATTACGGCTTCTTCGGCGGCGTGCCGGACGGCTGCCTGTCTGTGGCCGTAGCAGGCTTGCCGGAAGGCTCACTGCTTCTACCTGCTGTGGACGTTCCGCCAGGCGATTGGTTGCCCGGCGCAACGGCAGCGGTTCCGTTCGGCCCGTTCGCGGTCGCCGGAGCGCCCGCACCGCTCGCAGGTGCTGCGGCAGGTGCTTTCCCATTGGCGGGAGATGCAGCAGGTGCCGCCGCTTTGGCGGGCTGCGGCGGCGGAATGGGCGTGGGGCTGTCCGCCTGGGTGCGCAAATAGGCAATGATATCCGTCCGATCGGTCGGGCTTCGTAGGCCGGCGAAGCTCATTTTGGTGCCGGGGATGTAGGCGCCCGGCGACTTCAGGAACTTGAACAGCTCGTCATAAGTCCAGGCGCCGCCCTTAGATTTCATCGCGGCGGAGTAATCGAAACCCGGATGCGAAGCGCGCGGCCGGCCCACAACACCCCACAGGTTGGGGCCAATCTTGTTGGGGCCGCCTTTGGAAAGGTCGTGGCATTGCTCGCACCGTGTGGAGATCGATTTACCGTCCGCGACATTGGCCTTCGGCAGCACGGTACCCCAATCCGGAATCGCCTCCTCCGTGGCTGCCTGAGTCGCGCCGCCGCCCGTCGGCGCCTCGACTCCCTGCACCACATAGCCGGGCTTTGCCGGCTCCTGCACTTCGAAGATGAAGCCGCTGGCGATTCGCACCGCCACGATGAACAGCAGGGTGCCGAGCACCGCGCCCGCGATCTTGTTCCACTCAAAGGAATCCATAAGGTCAGGCTCCGCTGCGCGCGAGAAATGGGCGTGCGAGAGGCGCGGGCTTTTGGGCCGAATACCCCCCGAAACGGCCGCGACATTACTAGGCAGAGTCGAGGCGTCATTGCGGCGTAGCGTCGCATAAATTGCGAAGGATTGCGGGGCTTTCGATGAACCCATTGGTGATCATTCCGGCGCGGATGGCGGCGACTCGGCTTCCCGGGAAACCGCTGGCCGATATCGCGGGCCAGCCGATGATCGTGCGAGTGTGGCGGCAGGCTGTCTTGGCGGACGTCGGGCCGGTGATCGTGGCGGCTGGCGACAAGGAAATTGCCAACGCCGTGGAGCAGGCCGGTGGTTGCGCGGTGCTGACCGATCCCGATTTGCCCAGCGGCTCCGACCGGGTGTTCGCGGCCGCCGAAGTCTTCGACAACAGCGCTACACACGATGCCGTGGTGAACGTGCAGGGCGATCTGCCGGCGCTCGATCCGGAAGCGATTCGCGCTTCGGTGGACGTGCTGGCCCCGACCGGCGCCGATATCGGCACAGTGGCAGCGGAGATCGAGGATCCGGCGGATTTCGACAACCCCGCCGTGGTGAAGCCCATCGTCGCCTGGGACGTGACGGGACTGCGCGGTCTGGCCCTCTATTTCACCCGCGCCCGTGCGCCTTCGGGCAATGGCCCGCTGCATCATCACGTCGGCATTTACGCCTTTAAGCGCGACGCCCTGTCGCGATTTGTGAAACTGCCGCCATCGCCGCTCGAGAAACGCGAACGGCTGGAACAGCTTCGCGCGCTGGAAGCCGGCATGACGATTGCCGTTGCGCGAGTTTCGGAAGCGCCGATCAGCGTCGACACGCCGGAGGATCTGGAGAAGGCGCGGGCATTACTCAGTGGGAATTCTCGGTGATGCCCTCCAAGGATTCAGCCTCCTGTTCCACCTCCCCACAAGGGGGAGATGAAAGATGAGCGACACGCTGGTCGCACGCGCGAAGCGGGTGGCTTTCCAGGGCGAGCCGGGGGCCTATGCCAATCTGGGTGCGCGCGAGGCGCTGCCGAATGCGCTGGCGGTCCCCTATCCCACGTTCGAAGACGCCATCGCTGCGGTGCGCGAGCGCGCCACCGATCTTTGCATCATCCCGGTGGAGAATTCGCTGCATGGTCGCATCGCCGACATCCATCACCTGCTTCCGGGGGCGGGGCTCTATATTGTCGGCGAGCATTTTCATCGGGTGCGCCATCAGCTGCTCGGGATCAAGGGCGCGACGCTTGCGGGATTGAAGACGGCGTTCAGCCAGGGGCCTGCGCTGGGGCAGTGCCGCAACATCATTCGCGAGCTGAATCTGCATCCGCAGGTCTGGCATGATACCGCGGGATCCGCGCGACACGTCGCGGAGCTGAAGGACACCAGCGCCTGTGCCATTGCCTCTTCACTGGCGGCGGAGATCTACGGGCTAGAGATTCTCAAGACCGACGTGGAAGACGCAAACCACAATATGACGCGCTTCCTCATCATGGCCGCGGAGCCGGACGACGCGCCGCCTGATGCCGGGCCGGTCGTCACCACCTTCATCTTCCGTGTGCGAAACGTGCCGGCGGCGCTCTACAAGGCGCTGGGCGGCTTCGCCACCAACGGCGTGAACATGACAAAGCTGGAGAGCTATCAGCTGGGCGGTTCTTTCAACGCCACGCAATTCTATGCCGATATCGAAGGCCATCCGGAGGAGCGCAGGGTGCGGCTGGCGCTGGAAGAGCTGAAGTTCTTCTCCGCCACGATGACAGTGCTTGGCGTCTATCCCGCCCACCCATTCCGCAAACACATGCCGGCGCTGTGACCTAGGCGCGCGCTTTCGCGGCGCGGGCGAAGCGCTCGAACAGATAATGCGAATCCATCGGGCCGGGGGACGCTTCCGGATGGTACTGCACGGAAAAGACGTCCTTGCCTTCGACGCGCAGCCCACAATTGCTGCCGTCAAACAGCGAGACATGCGTCTGCTTCACCGAGCCGGGCAGAGTTTCGGCATCCACCGTGAAGCCGTGGTTCATCGACACGATTTCCACTTTGCCGGTTTCGAGATCCTTCACCGGATGATTGGCGCCGTGATGGCCCTGCGCCATTTTCCGCGTTGCGCCGCCCAGCGCGAGCCCCAGCATCTGATGCCCCAGGCAAATCCCGAAAACCGGCAGGTTCGAGTCCAGCAGCCCGCGAATCGTGGGAATTGCGTAATCGCCGGTTGCCGCGGGATCGCCGGGGCCATTCGACAACAGCACCCCGTGCGGGGCGTGGCGCATCACATCGTCAAAGCTGGCATGGCAGGGCAGCACGGTGATGTCGGCGCCGTGCGCCGCAAGCTGGCGCAGAATGTTGCGCTTTACGCCGTAGTCCAGCACCACGGCGCGCCAGCTGGGGCTCTCTTCCACGGCATAGCCGCGGTCCCAGGCCCAAGGCATTTCGCGCCAGGAATACGTTTGCCGGCAGCTCACACCTTTTGCCAGATCAAGGCCTATCAGCCCGGGGAATTCGCGGGCCTGCCGCAACAGCGCATCGGAGTCGAATTCGCCGCGCGGCTGATGCGACACCACGCCGTGCGGCATGCCGTTCTCGCGGATTCGATTGGTCAGCGCGCGGGTATCGATTCCCGAGATGCCGGGAATGTTGTGCTGCTTCAGCCAGCGGTCTAGCGCCGCGATGGCGCGATAATTGGACGGGTGCTCGGCATCGGCGCGCACCACCACGCCACGCACCACCGGCGTCAGCGATTCGACATCTTCGGAATTGGTGCCCACGATCCCGATATGCGGGAAGGTGAAGGCGACGATCTGTCCGGCGTAAGACGGATCGGTGAGGATTTCCTGATAACCCGTCATCGCGGTGTTGAAGCAGACTTCCCCCACGGCTGCCGATTCGGCGCCGAAGCCCATGCCCTGAAACAGCGTTCCGTCCGCCAGCACCAGCCGTGCGGTCGCGCGCGGGAATCGGGCCGCCCGGATGGGGACGGCGGCGGAACTGCTCTCGATCATGGAAGCCTCGGATTTGGCGGAAAATAGGAATGCGAGGCGACAGCGTCAACGTGCCATTTCACCTCCCCCAACGCGCCCAACGCGGGGAGGTCGCGACCCCCGACTTGTTCCGGCGGAGCGGGTGGGGGCGCTTCTTTAAGCCCCACGCGACGTCTTCGCTGGCGCTCAGCCGTCCACCTCCCCGCAGGGGGGAGGTGAAAGTTGTGGGCTCAGGTGTATAGAGGCAACAGAAACGGAGAGAATTGCATGGCTTTGCGCGAGCAGTTCAACGAACGGCTGAAAGAGGCGATGCGCGCCAGGGACCAGAAACGCATCTCCACCCTTCGCATGGTACTGGCTGCTCTGAAGGACCGCGACATCGCCGCGCGCACGGAAAGCAGCCGCGAGGGCGTGCCGGATGAGGAGGTTCTCTCGCTGCTCGCGAAAATGATCAAGCAGCGCGAGGAATCGGCGGCTGCTTTCGAGAGCGGCGGCCGCCCGGAACTCGCGGCCAACGAGCGCGGCGAGATTGCCGTCATCCGCAGCTTCATGCCGCAGCAGATGTCCGAAGACGAGGCAAAAGCCGCCGTGCAGGCCGTAATTGCCGAAACGGGCGCTGCCTCGATGAAAGACATGGGTAAGACGATGGCGGTGCTGAAGGAGCGCTACGCCGGCCGCATGGATTTCTCGAAGGCCAGTGCGGCGGTGAGGGGGCTGCTAAACAAGTAGCAGGGGCGCGAGGATCTATCGTTTCGCCGCCAGTCGCCGCGGCAGGCACTGCCCGGCCGGCGGATCGCTGCGGATAAGCCGCGGCACCGGATTGGTGGCGTGGGCATCGCAGGCGATCCAGCGCAGATCGTAGTCCGGCTGCCCGAAGGCGCCGAACAACGCGGCGAATGAGTCCGGCCGCACTTCTCCTGTCTCGGGCTGCCCATCGCAGGAGGTAACATCCGCCCGCGCAGCATGCGCGATACAATAGGCAAATCGTACGGGGAAGGTGCAGCTGTTACGGAACCCGACGTCACCTTCGTCCGTGTCCACGCTAAGGCACTGCGATGGCGGTCTTGCTTCGGCAACGCGACCGCCTTCGTGGGGAGGCGTATCCGCATCGGCAAGTATCGGCCCCGCCGCACCGTCGATGAGATGAATCACCGAGTCCCGCACCGGGATCGGTTCCGGAGCCAGCGCCTGCCGGTCGGCGCGGACGGCCGGCTTCTCAAATGAGGGAAGCCGTGTGTTGGCGTCCGCTGCGATGGTGGCAGTTCCGGTTGAGAAGGCTTCCGTTGCCGGATCGGCCGCGCGGTCTCTGGCCGCCTCGAGCGGAGGCACATTTGCCGGGGAAGTTGCAGCAGCGGAGCGTGTCTCGGCTTCTGCGGTCGCGAAGGTTACTATGGCTTTGCCCACCAGTCTTCCGAAATGGGCCTTTGCTTCCAACCGAGCGCCTTTCGGCCACTCGATCTGCACCGGGCCGTCGGCGGCGCCGTTCACAAAGTTCCCCGATGCGAATTCGGCGAAGCGGCCGCGATACGTGAACATGGCCGCACCCGCTCCGCTTGCGACGTGTTTGACGCAGGGGCCTGCCCACCTGACTTCGTCCGCGGGCACGTCGCCGAAGGCAAACACGTAGCAGTGGGATGCAGGGTCGAACAGCCAGCGTGCGTCAAGCTCTGCTCGATATGAGAGCGGACCACTTACCGGAGCGCCTGCGTCCGGCGCGCTGATCGCTGCCATTGAGGCAAGCATTACCAAGCCGGAAGGGCTCACCATCGCCTACGGTCGTTCAGATCAATTCAGGACGGATGGCGGCCTGGTGCCTGTTGAAGGCTCATCAGAACCAGAATGCTGAGCAGTTCCTCGCGTGAAAGCGTGTCTGTCTGCTGCCCCTCGAGCGCGGCGCGGGCGAGACGGGCCGTTCGAGCGTTAAACGCCTCCCGGCTGACCGCCGCCATCATTTCGGCCCGTTTGATGCTGCTGCCTGGCACGGCGGTGCCAGCATCTGCGGCGGCTGCCGACCCCGTCACCGAGACGATAAGAACTGCCAAGAGGCTGCCCAGATAGCGCATTGCCCGCTGCCCATGTTTCGACACAATCAGTGTGAACTGGCGCATGACAAAGTCGAATCCCGAGTCAGGCGGCGGTGAAGCGGCGGCAAACGGACTCTGCGCATCTTTTGGAGAATTGGAATCATCTGCCCGATCCGGCGTTCTTGTGAGGAGGTTTTGCTCGGGAACTCGCAATTGGTTCTGCTCGTTTTGTGGGCACGCGCCAACGCGCTGAACCGGGAGATCTTCGATGAAAAATGTTAATAAATTGGGCGCGGCTGTGGCCCTGGGAATTTCGGCCCTCGCCCTGACCGCGACGACCGCATCCGCTGTGGTGGTCTGCAATAGGGAAGGCGCATGCTGGCATGCCCACAGGGGCTTTGTGGCCCGGCCTGAATGGGGCGTGGTTGTTCATCCCAACGGCTGGCGCTGGGGACCCCGCGAGCATTTCGTTTGGAAAGAGCATCCTGGCCGCGGCTATTGGCGCAACGGAGTCTGGGTGACGTTCTGAGGTTCTGAGAGGCGGGGCGGGAGCAGCGCGCTTCCGCCCCTTTGGCTAAAGTCACGACGAACGGAAGTGGTGATCGAGTACCGCGGCATAGATGTTTGTGAGCCGGTGTAGCTCCGTGACCGGCACTTGTTCGTCCACCTGATGCATGGTTTGGCCTGGAAGACCCACTTCGGCTACCGGGCAGTAATCCTTGATGAAGCGGGCATCCGAGGTCCCCCCCGAAGTCGAAAATTGCGGGGCCATGCCGGTGACGCTCGTGATTGCCCGCGAGACGAGGTCCGTGAACGGGCCGGGGCGGGTGACAAAAGCGGTGCCTCCCACACTGGCGCTGATCTCAATCTTTGATCCGGTGCGCTCAGCTGTTTCCGTCGCCATTGCTTCGATTCCGGCAACCAGAGATTCTGGCGTGTGCCGGTCGTTGAAGCGGATGTTGCAGGCAGCGCGGGCTTCGGCCGGCGAGACATTGCCGGCGGAGTTGCCAACGTCGATGGTCGTGAACGCAAGCGTTGACGGCTGGAAATGTTCGGTTCCGGAATCGAGCGGTTGTTCGGCCAGACGATTCACGATCGAGGCAAGAATCGGGATCGGATTCACCGCGCGCTCGGGATACGCGGTATGCCCCGGCACGCCGCGCACGATTATCTCTACGCGCATGCTGCCGCGCCGGCCGATCTTAATCGTGTCACCCGCGGTGTGCACCGATGTCGGCTCCCCTACCAGACAATGGTCCAGGTTCTCGCCGCGCTCGCGCAGCCATTCGAGCACCCGTTTGGTGCCGTTGATGTTCGGACCCTCTTCATCGCCGGTGATGAGAAGGCTGACCGAACCGCGGATTTCACCTCTCGCCAGCACGCTTTCCGCCGCTGCGATGAAGCAGGCAATCGCAGATTTCATGTCCGCCGCGCCCCGGCCGTAAAGAACGCCGTCATCGATCTCGCCGGCGAAGGGATCGAGACGCCAGAGCTTGGCGTCTCCGGGCGGCACAACATCGGTATGACCGGCAAAGCAGAAGTTTGGCGCGCTGCTGCCGAACCGGGCGTAGAGATTCTCGATCGGCGCGGTGCCCGTTGTCTCAAACCGGAGCCTGTAACAGGTGAACCCAAGCGGTTCCAGCGTATTGGCCAACAAGGCGATAGCGCCACCGTCCTCCGGCGTTACGGAGGGGCATCGAATGAGCGCCTGCGCCAGCGCAACAGGATCCACATTGGCCATGGGCGGCCTTTAGGCGGCTCCCCTTTGGCGGTCAACAAAGGGCGCATGGCCCCCCGGAGATTTTCGTGGCATGCTGCTCGAACTGCAAGCGAAGGGGGAACACCAATGAACAAGATCGATAGCGGTCGCGTGATTCTCGGCGGCATCGTTGCCGGCATCATCTGCGATATTTTCGAGTATGTGCTGAACGGCATCGTTCTGCGCGCGCAATGGAACACGATTTCCACGACTCACAGCCTGCCGATGATCGGCATGAACGAGATCGTCATTTTCAACATCCTGGGGCTTGTCACAGGTATCGCGGCCGTGTGGGCGTATGCCGCAATGCGGCCTCGCTTTGGCGCAGGGCCCAAAACGGCCACGTATGCGGCGCTCCTGATCTGGGTCGTCGGCTATCTGATCCCGGACGTCTTCCAGACTGTCTCGGGCCTCGTTCCGCTGAACATGATGGTAACGATGGTCGTCGTGGGCCTTGTCGAGATTATCGTCGCCACGGTCGCCGGCGCATATCTGTACAAGGAGTCGGGAGAAGGACTTAATCCCGCAGTAGCTCATTGACGGATGTTTTGACGCGGGTGCGTTCGTCCACGCGCTTCACGATCACGGCGCAGTACAGCGAGGGCTCCTTGGGCCCTCGCTGCTGCGCGCCCGAGACCACAACGGAATAAGGCGGCACCCGCCCGCTGAAAATTTCCCCCGTGTGGCGATCGATGATCTTGGTCGAGGCGGTGAGATATACCCCCATCGAGAGCACCGAGCCTTCGCCGACGATCACGCCCTCCGCCACCTCCGAACGGGCGCCGATGAAGCAGTTGTCTTCCACGATGGTGGGTGCGGCCTGCAGCGGTTCCAGCACGCCGCCGATGCCAGCTCCGCCGGAGATGTGGCAATTGGCGCCGATCTGCGCGCAGGACCCGACCGTGGCCCAGGTGTCCACCATGGTGTTCTCGCCGACATACGCGCCGACATTCACAAACGACGGCATCAGCACCGCGCCTTTCCCGATAAATGCGGAACGGCGCACGATCGTGCCGGGTACCGCGCGGAAGCCGGCAGCGCGAAATTCTTCTTCCCCCCAGCCGGCGAATTTTGAATCAACCTTGTCCCACCACACGGCACCATCGGGTCCGCCGCCAATCAGCTTCATGTCGTTCAGGCGAAACGAGAGCAGCACGGCCTTCTTGAGCCACTGATGCACATGCCATTCACCGCCGATTTTCTCGGCCACGCGAAGTTTGCCGGAATCAAGACCGGCCAGAACTGCTTCGACCGCCTCCCGCGCGCCCGCATCCGAGGATTTCAGGGTGTCGCGCGCCTCCCAGGCTTCATCGATAATGCGCGTCAGTTCCGCCATGGGAGGAACATGAGTGAGCGATGCGTTACGCGCAAGCCTCGGGCCATGAGTCTACTTATGCGTACGGGCTAGCGAACCTGACGCAAGCAGGCCGCTCTCGCCCACGTGCGCGACATAGCCGCTGTGCCCTTTGGTGTCCGTCGCGGCAAACGCTGCCTGATGAACACCTTTGCCCGCGCAGGCGCCGGGCGTCGTTAGCTCGAACGCGTTGTCGCCGACGCAGAGTTTAAACGGCCCGGAGACAAGTGACTTTCTCCCCTTCGGTTGTACCGCCAGAAACACGCGATCGGTGTTCAGGGGCTCGGTGGCGAGCCGGCCGCACGCCCCCGGCGACACTTCCCACCAGCCGCGCGTTAGCATTCCTTTGGGCTGCTTCAGGCCGATGGCCGCCCAGAAGGTTTGCCCGGAATCGTTGCACACGGTGTATCCCGCAGGCGCGGCGGCCTTCATTGCCTGCGTCTCCAGTGCGGCAAACAATTCCGCCGTATTGGCATCCGCGGGCAGCCTGGCGCGCATGTGGAAGTCTTCGAGCGCCAGATCGCGCGCCCGATCCCCCGGCACGTTGACGCGGTAGCCGAGATCGGTAAGGAGCCGGTCGATGCCGGCGCGCTTGGCATCCTTCAGCGTCTTCAGATTGGGGCCCTCGGTGAACGTTGTGGTCCAGTCCCGCCGGCCGTGCCGATCGATCAATGCAAACGGCATGCGGTAGAATCCGCCGCCGGGGCAGGCGCGCAGCGGCAATTTCATGCGCTGCGAAAAATTGTTGTCGCGCGCGCAGACCGGCACGTTGCCGCCCCAGGCGCGCGACGGTCCCGAATGCGCCTGCGAGGTTCGCGCATAAATGAAATAGGCGGGTGCGGTAAGCGGATCGCTTATCGGGGTGGCGCAGTCGCCGGGAACAACCCGCGTCCACCCCCGCTCGTCAAGCTCACTTTTTGTAGCGGAAGCAATGGCTGCGTAAATGATGTAACTGGTCTGGTTACAAATCTTCAGCGAGGCGAAAGCTGGTGCGGTTCCGGCCAGCAATACAATGAACGCAAGGAACAGCTGGCGCGAATTCATTCCGCCGTGATCATGGTTCCGGCACCATGCTCGGTGAAAAGTTCCAGCAAAAGCACGTGCGGAATTCGGCCATCCAGGATGACCGCCGCGTCGACTCCGCCCTCCACTGCATCCATGGCTGTTTCGATCTTCGGGATCATGCCGCCGGAAATCGTCCCGTTGCCGATGAGTTCCCGGGCCTCGCCGATGCTCAGCTTGCGTATGCGTTTGCCGTCCTGATCGAGCACGCCCTCCACATCGGTTAGCATCATCATGCGGCTGGCCTTCATCGCGCCGGCCACGGCGCCGGCAATCGTATCCGCGTTGATGTTGTAGGTTTCGCCCTTCCGGCCGACGCCGATTGGTGCGACCACCGGAATGAGCGCCGAGCTGATAATGGTGCGCAGCACCTCGGTGTTCACCGCTTCTGGCTCGCCCACATAACCGAGGTCCACCGGCTTGCGCTGGAGCGTGGCGGGATCGAGCTTCTCGCGCTCAAGCTTCTTCGCCACGATTAAATTGCCATCCTTGCCGGAGATCCCCACTGCACGGCCGCCGGCCGCGTTGATCCCGCTGACGATCTGCTTGTTGATCGAGCCGGTCAGCACCATCTCGACCACCTCGATGGCAGCTTCGTCCGTCACCCGCAGGCCGTCGATAAAATTGGAAGGAATGCTGAGGCGCTTTAGCATCGAGCCGATTTGTGGGCCACCGCCGTGCACCACGATGGGGTCGATGCCCGTCTGCTTCATCAGCACGATGTCTTGTGCGAAATGCTGCGGCACGCCGCCTTCCATGGCGTGTCCGCCGTATTTCACGACGATGGTGGTGCCGTCGTATTTGAGAATGTTGGGGAGCGCTTCGACCAGCACCCGGGCGGTGGAACGCCAACGCGCGAGCGTGCGCAGATTGCGCTCATTGATGCCAAAATCGTCCTGGAGCGCCATTCCGAATCCTCGGAGATTTTCCGGCTTATAGACCAAGGTTCCCGCATCCGCCACCCGCGGGTCAGGCGGCCAGTTGGGCCAGCGCAATCCTGAGGTCCGAAATGCGAAAATGGGATTTCCCGGACGTCGCGATAATGTCGGAAAGGGCGGCTGGATGCTGCGCAGCGTGTTGCGCAACTGCACGACAGACATTTGCGAGTTCAGCCGGTTGCAGGGCGTCTGCCTTGGTGAGCACCAACTGATAACCAGTGGCAGCACCGTCGAGCAGGCCCATTACCTGCCGGTCGGACTCCATGATCCCGCGGCGCGCATCCAGCAGCAACATCACGCGACGGAGATTGCGGCGCGTTTGCAAGTAGCCGGTGATCAATTCGTTCCATGCCGCGGCTTCCGCCTTGGAGACACGGGCGAATCCATAGCCCGGCAAATCGGCCAGCAGGAGTTTGTCGTGAAGCCGGAACAGGTTGATTTGCCGCGTGCGACCTGGCGTTTTGGAGACGCGCGCCATGTCCCTCCGATTTACCAGCGCATTGATCAGGCTTGATTTGCCGACATTCGAGCGGCCAACAAACGCTGCCTCGGGCAAATCGGAGCCAGGCAGCACATCGAGACTCGCAGCGCCGGCCACGAAATCGCACGGTCCGCTGAACAGCTTGCGCGCGAATTCGGCGTCGGCCGGCATGGCGAAGGACTACTCGCCCGGCTCGGGCTTCGGTCCGGCAATTCGCTTGGTCAGTCCCGCGGGCTTAAGGTTGTTGAACAGGTGAATCTCGGCCCCCTCGCGCCGCATGATGACGTACTGCTGCAGCATCGAAAGCACGTTGCTCCAGGTCCAATAAATCACCAGGCCAGCCGGAAAGCTCGAGAGCATGAACATAAAGATCAGCGGCATGATCGAGAACATGCGTGCCTGGACGGGATCGGCGGGCGCCGGATTCATTTTCGTCTGCAGCCACTGGCTTGCGCCCATCAGAAGCGGCCAGATGCCAATCGAAAGAAAGCTTAGGAATGCTGGCAGCACCACATGCGGATTGAAAGGCAGCAAGCCAAACAGATTAAGGACGGAGGTTGGATCGGGCGCGGAAAGATCGTGAATCCAGCCGAAGAACGGCGCCTGCCGCATCTCGATGCTGACGAGCAGAACCTTGTAGAGCGAAAAGAACACCGGGATCTGAATGAAGATTGGCAGGCAGCCGGAGAGCGGATTCACCTTCTCCCGCTTGTAAAGCTCCATCATTTCCTGCTGCTGCCGCAGCTTGTCTTCCGAGAAGCGTTCCCGGATGCTTTCCACATGCGGCTGCAGCTTCTTCATGCGGCTCATACTTTTGAACTGCGTATTGGCGAGCGGAAAGAACAGCAGCCGCACCGCGATCGTGAGCAACAGGATGGCGATGCCCATGTTGCCGGCCCAATGGCCGCACAGGTCCAGCAGCAGAAACATCGGGCGGGTGAAGAACCAAAACCAGCCCCAGTCGATGGCGTAATCGAAGCGGGGGATGTTCAGCCCGTTTTCGTAGTCCCTCAGTGTGCTGAGCACCTTGGCGCCGGCAAAGAGGCGCTGGGTTACCTGCACCGTCGCGCCGGGCGCGACCACATGCGGGCTCATGCGATAGCTGGCCTGATAATCCTTCTTGGCGTCCGGATTGATGGCGCGATAGCTGGCGTCGACGGCTTCCTTCTGCGGCGGGACAATGGCCGCCATCCAGTATTTATCGGTGAGGCCGAGCCAGCCGCCGGTGGAATGGAAAGTTTCTTCCGGCTTCTCTGTCTTCAGATCGGTGTAGCTGGGATCCTGCAGATCGCCGCCGAGAATCCCGACAAAGCCCTCGTGCAGCGCCATGAAGTGCGTGCCTTGGGGGATATTGTGTCGGGCAACATACGCATAGGGGTACAATACGGCGGCGCTGCTGCTATGATTGGCGACCGCGTCGCCCACTGTGAACATGTACTGTTTGTCGACGCTGATGGTGCGTGTGAAGGTCAGTCCCTGGCCGTTTTCCCAGCGCAGGACAATGGGCGTTTCCGGCGTGAGGGCATGCCCGCTCACCAGCGCCCACGGTGTATTATCGTCCGGCACCCGCACCTTGGAGGCCGGCGCCGTCACCCAGCCAAACACGGTGTAATACGGATAGGCGGTGCGTTCGGGCGAGAACAGCACGATTTCCGGACTTCTCGGATCGAGCGTCTCGCGGTACTTGCGCAGCTGCAGATCGTCGAAGCGCGCCCCCTTCAGCCGCAGGGATCCGTTCACAGACGGCGTGGCGATGGCGACACGGGCGCCGCCTTCCTGCAGCGCTGCGCTGCGCGCGATCACGTTGGAAGTCGAAGCATTCGCACCGGGCAAGTTGGCGGCTTTGGGCTGAGCCTCTGCCCCCTTTTGCTTCGCAAGGAGCGCCTGCTGCGCTTTTTCCTTCGCCATCTGCGGATTCGCGACGAAGTATTGCCAGCCGAAAATCACGGCCGCGCAAAGCAGGATCGCCAGAAAGAAGTTGCGGTTGTTGCTGTCCATGTCTCTATCGGGGCGGGGGTACTGGATCGAAACCTGAGGCGCCGCCAAGGCTCTTCACCGGGTGGCAGCGCAGCAGCCGCCGAGCCGCTAGCCATGAGCCCTTCAGCGGGCCGTGCAACGTGAGCGCATCGACGGCGTACTCGGAACAGCTGGGGGCGAAGCGGCAGGCGGGCGGAAACATCGGCGAAATACACCATCGATAAATGCGAATCGGCGCGAGGAGCAGGGCAAGGCTTACCCGGCGCAACACCTGTTTCATAGCCTCAAGGCCCGGCCTTAACGGCGAGTTTGTCGCGCGCAGCCTGAAGCGACGCCACAACGTCGGCCAGAAGACTGGCGAACGGTTGCGTCAGCGTGCCGGGACGCGCCACCAGAACATAGTCGTGACCCGGCAACCCATAAAGAGGCAGCTGCGCCGCGGCTGCCGCCCTGAGGCGCCGTTTGGCCCGATTGCGCTCGACCGCGCCGCCTATGCTCTTTTTCGTCGCGGTGAAGCCGGCGCGGGCGGTCTCTGGTCGGCGATATTTCTCCGGAGTTCCCGCAACCTCCAGGGTCACAGATGGGGTCACCCGACGGAAGCCACGGGCGCAGCGCAGGAAATCCGGCCGGTGTCTCAGCCGCTCGATCCTCAGCGATGTGGTAGCGGGCCCGGGCGATGCCTCAGGCGGAGAGCTTCTTCCGGCCATGGGCGCGCCGGCGCGCCAGCACCTTGCGTCCCCCTGCAGTGGCCATGCGGGCGCGAAAGCCGTGGCGCCGCTTCCGGACCAGACGGCTCGGCTGATAGGTGCGCTTCACGGCAAATCTCCTGCTTCCACGGGCATTTTGGGGAGCGGCCTTCTAGGAGAAAGGCGGCGGGACTGTCAACCAGAGGCCCGCTGAGGCGGATGCTAATGGGAAGGCATGCCGCCTCTGCATGGCGTTGTACTGGGCGACGGTCCTCTGCTTCAAGTTAACCGCCCTTCTGTGTTCTATGCCGCCGATGTCGGGCCGGATTCGCGGGATGCTGGGTGGGATTTGGGCGTTGTTCGCCCACAGTCTTTCCGGCCGCCTGCTGCTTCTCACACTCGCCTATGTGCTCGTCACCGAAGCGGTGATCTTTGGCCCCACGGTCGGCCGATACCATCACACTCTGCTGCAGAACCACATCGAATCCGCGCAGATCGCCATCCTGCCGCTGACCGAGGCGGCCGGCGAAAAACTCTCCGGCGGCTTGCGGCAGCAGCTGCTCATGCGGGCGGACGCGAATGCGGTGATGCTGAAGCGTCCCGAAGCCCGCGAGCTGTTTCTGGTGACGCAGACCCCGCAGCGCATCGACCAGACCATCGACCTGCGGTACGACAATATCCTGAAGGAGATCTGGCTGGGGCTGGATTGCCTTCTCCGTGGCGGCAACCGCGTTCTACGGGTGATTGCGCCGACCGCCATTCGCGGCGCGGAGGATATCGAGGTGGTGGTGGGCGAAGGCGCCATCCACGCCAATCTGGCCCGCTTCGCCGGCCACACGGCGCTCATCGCGCTGCTGATTTCATCCATCACGGCCGTGCTGGTCTTTTTGAGCCTTTATTTCGCGGTTGTTCGGCCGATGGGCCGCATCACGCGCGCGATGATTTCCTTCCGCCAAAACCCGGAAGACGCCAGCCGTATCACCGATCCGTCACGCCGCAAGGACGAGATCGGTATCGCCGAGCGCGAGCTCGCGGCCATGCAGCGTGAGATCTACGGCTCGCTACAGCAGAGAGCACGGCTCGCCACGCTGGGGATGGCCGTGGCGAAGATTCAGCACGACCTGCGTAACATCCTCTCCAGCGCGCAGCTCGCCTCCGACCGGCTGGCGGCAAGCGAGGATCCGCTGGTGCAGCGCCTTGCACCGCGCCTCGTCGGCGCCATCGACCATGCGGTGAAACTCGCCACCAACACCCTGCGCTTCGGGCGCGCAGACGAGCATCCGCCCCAGCGCCGGCGCTTCCCACTCAAGCCTTTGGTGGACGATGCCGGCGAAGCCGCCCTTGCCGAAGCCGGCGGGCAGCCGCCTGCATTGATCGATGAGATGCCCCCCGATCTGCTGATCGATGCCGATCCCGAGCAACTGTTCCGCATGGTGCTCAATCTGGTGCGCAACGCCGAACAGGCGATTGTCGGCCGCGATGGCGCGGAGATCCGTGTCTCTGCCTCGCGCAATGGCCGCCGCGTGCTGATCCACGTGGCGGACAACGGCCCCGGCATTCCCGAGAAGGTGCGCGAGCGGCTGTTCCAGCCGTTCGCCGGCACGGCGCGGCCGGGCGGCTCCGGCCTCGGGCTTGTCATCGCGCGCGAACTGGCCCGCGCGCACGGCGGCGATATTTCCCTCATCGCCACGGGGCCTCAGGGCACGACCTTTCGCATCGAAATTCCGGACCGGGAGCAGGTGGCATGAGCTGGGATCCAGAAATCTACATGAAGTTCGCCAGCGAGCGGACGCGGCCGGCGATGGAATTGCTGGCGCGCGTTCCACTAACGGCGCCGCAGCGTGCGATCGATCTCGGCTGCGGCCCAGGCAATTCGACCGCGCTGCTCGCAGCCCGCTGGCCGCGAGCCGAAGTCGAAGGGCTCGAGTCTTCGCCCGAAATGTTGGCGAAAGCGCGAAGCGCCGGCGTGCGCGCCAGCTTTCTCGAAGGCGATGTGGAATCCTGGAGCCCGTCCGCGGCATACGATGTCGTGTTCTCCAA
>DATIEM010000088.1:0-52502 GCA_035455725.1 Rhizomicrobium sp.
GGAAACGGCCAGGGCTGGCTCGCGAAATAGCGCACATCGCGCACCCGCACGCCGGCTTCCTCGAAAACCTCGCGCGCCACCGCTTCTTCAATGGTCTCGCCCGGTTCCACAAAGCCGGCCAACGCGGACACCATGCCTTTCGGGAACCGCGGCGCCCGCCCGACAAGACACGCGTCTTCATGGATCGCCAGCATGATGACCACCGGGTCCGTGCGGGGAAAGTGATCGGCGCCGCAGGCGTCGCAGTGGCGGCGATATCCGGCGTCGGCCAAGACGGTTCGGGCGCCGCAATTCGGGCAGAAGCCGTGTCGCTTGTGCCAGTCGAGCAGCGCCTTCGCCTGCCCCATGATCGCCGCGTCCTCGAGCGGCAGGAGCTGTGCCGCCGCCCGCGCTTCCTGGAAGTGCCCCAGCGCTTCCCATCGGCCTGGTTGGGCGAAGTTGGTATCATTCGGCAGATCGAGAGCGAACACCGCCTTGTCTTTCTGCAAACCGAGAAAGACGCACAGCATGTCCTTTGCAGCGAACCGGTCGCATTGTTCTGCCGTGAGGTATCCAGCCGCGACTGTGTTCACCCCCGCGTTGGCGTCGCCGAGCAAGAACGGCTGCAGTTTCCAGAACGGCCAGAACAGCGTGTCGGGCGCGCGGTCTCGTTCATCTTGCCAGGACGCCGCGATGCGCCGTCCGGCGGCGCGGTCGAGCGGATTTCCCGAGAATGGAATGCGTATCATGAGATAATTTTTCGGCCCCGCAACTCACGCGTTCGCATGGCCCGCGATGATTCCCGGAAGACCTTATTGAGCAAGCCGAATTTCCTCGGCTATACTAACAGCTCATTCAAAAAGTGGGGACTCACAAATGCGAAAATCACTGTTGGGCGCAAGCGCACTTGTCGGCGTAGCGCTGCTTGCGACGTCTGCGGCACAAGCTGCGTCGTATATCACCATAGCGCCGCCACCTGGGGCGTCGACGTACAATGCCTTCAGCATCAACGACAACAATATTGTCGCCGGCAGCTATACCGATTCCGGCGGCATTCAGCACGGCTATTATGGGCCACCGGACGGCAGCAATTACAAGACTTTCGATGTCAAGAATGTCACGGGAACGCAGCCGCGGTTTATCTTCAACGACAAAAGCATCACCGGCCTTGCGCTCGCCAGCGGTTTCACCTTCGGCGAGGAGTTCTATCGCTCATCGGGCGGCGACATCACGATCATGAAGAAAAAGAGGCTTACCTTCGACGGTGTCGCTCAAGGCGGAAATGACGCCGGGGTGTATGTCGGTGACTACGTCAACAAAGACGGAATTCGGTCGGGCTACAAGGCGGTTGCCGGCGTGTACCAGTCGGCGGTTAAGCTGCCGATCTCTGTGACCTCGACGGACCCGCGCCAGATCAACAACCATAACGTCGTAGCGGGCAGTTATATCGATTCCTCCGGGATCCAGCACGGCTTCACGCTGAAGGGACAGAACTTCAAGTCCTTCGACTATCCTGATGCGGTCGGCGTGACCGCGCCGGAGGGCATCAGCGACGCCGGCGTGGTCTCCGGGCTTTGGACGGACTCCGGCGGCAATCGGCATGGCTTCCTGTACGATACAGGGACCGGCAAGTTCACCCAGATCGGTCCAAACGATGGCTCAACCTTCCAGGAGGCTTGGGGCATCAACAACGCGGGACTCGTCGCGGGCGATACGAGCAATGGCTATGGTTGGATCTATTGTCCCTTGAAGGCGAGGAAGTGCCCGAAAGGAAGTGCCGCCGTTGTCGTGCATCCCGGCCATGTTCAAGCGTTGAAAAAGCCCATCTACCTTCCGTAGAGTCTGACATGAAGAAGGGCTGCTGCGCTGTTCGCGCCGCAGCCCCTTCTTGTTCGGCGAGAATGAAAACGGCGGCCAGCGGCCGCCGTTTCGCCCAGCGGGTAATCCGGACTAAACCGGGACCCGGCCCTGCCAAACCGGCCAGCAGGTCATCCTGCCGTGCGCCTTGTTGGCGTTGTAAAGCTTCATCTGCGCGTCTTCCGCATTGCGCCCGGTCGCCGTCGCCTCGTAATCCGTTGCGCCAGCACACCAGACGTAAAACTGGTGCTTGCCGGGGGCGAAGAAATCGCTTTCGCGGCTGGTGCTGAAGGTGGAGGCCACCGCCGCCCCGGCCAGGCCGACAAGCAGGCCCGCGCCCACCGCGACCGAAACTCGCTTTGCTGTCATCTTTTCTGCTCCCACTGTAGCCCTTTCGGGCCCTTGGTTTGGAACCTTTCGGTTATTTCCGCATTCCCGGACTTACCGGAGTTGCGTGCTCATTCTCCTCTTCCCCCGAAGGAAGCGCTGCGGACAGCTCGCGCCTCACGGGTAAGATAGGCGAAGACGGGGCGCTTGTCACCCGTTTGTTTAACCTCATCAAAGATTTAGCGAACGAATCGTTTACCCCTGCGGGGCCGCTTGGTTCGATTGCTGCGGAAATGCGCCAAGGCGGCACAGACAGTGTCTGCGCCGCCTCCCCGGCTGCGGCCACTCACCGCAGCGAAAAAGCCCTAGGTCCCGGCGTCAGCCCGCCTGGGGTTCGACCGTCTCGAGCTGCGGTTGTGGCTTTTTGGTCAGATCTTCGCCGGTCTGCTGATCGACGGCCTTCATCGACAACCGGACCTTCCCGCGATCGTCGAATCCGAGAAGCTTCACCTTCACAGCCTGCCCCTCGCTGACCACGTCGCTCGTTTTGTTCACCCGCCTGGGCGCCAGTTCCGAGATGTGAACGAGACCGTCCTTGGGGCCGAAGAAGTTCACGAAGGCGCCGAAATCCATCACCTTCACGACCTTCCCGTCATAGATCTCGCCGATTTCGGGCTCTGCCACGATCGACTTGATCCATTTCAGGGCAGCACGAATGGATTCGCCATCGGCGCTGGCGATCTTGACCGTGCCATCGTCCTCGATGTTGACCTTGGCGCCCGTCTTCTCGACGATTTCGCGGATCACCTTGCCGCCGGAGCCGATCACCTCGCGGATCTTGTCGGTCGGGATCTTGATAGTCTCGATGCGCGGCGCATGTTCGCCGAGTTGCGCGCGCGCTTCGCTGATCGCTTTCGCCATCTCGCCGAGAATGTGAATGCGCCCGTGGTGCGCCTGATCCAGCGCCACCCGCATGATCTCTTCGGTGATACCCGTGATCTTGATGTCCATCTGCAGCGAGGTGACGCCCTGGTCAGTGCCCGCCACCTTGAAGTCCATGTCGCCGAGATGGTCCTCATCGCCAAGGATGTCGGACAGCACGGCGAAGCGGTCACCTTCCTTGATGAGGCCCATGGCGATGCCGGCCACCGGATGCTTCAGCGGAACGCCCGCATCCATCAGCGCGAGCGAGGTGCCGCACACCGTCGCCATCGAAGACGAACCGTTCGACTCGGTGATCTCCGAGACAATGCGGATGGTGTAGGGGAACTCATCCTTCTTCGGCAGCAGCGGATGAATGGCGCGCCAGGCCAGTTTGCCGTGACCGATTTCGCGGCGTCCGGGCGCGTTCATGCGGCCCGTTTCCCCGACCGAGTAGGGCGGGAAATTGTAGTGCAGCATGAAATTCTGCTTGTAGGTGCCCTCCAGCGAGTCGACGAACTGCTCGTCCTCGCCCGTGCCGAGCGTCGCCACCACCAGCGCCTGCGTTTCGCCGCGGGTGAACAGCGCCGAGCCGTGCGTGCGCGGCAGAATGCCGACTTCCGCAGTGATCCGGCGCACGGTTTTGGTGTCGCGGCCGTCGATGCGCTTGCCGGTATCGAGCACGGCATTGCGCATCACATCGGCTTCGACATCATGGAACAGGGCGTTGAACTTGTTCTCCGGCAGCTTCCCTTCGCCTTCGCCGACGAATTCCTGTGCAGCGCGGGCGCGGATGTCCGCGATTTTGTCGCGGCGCAGGTGCTTTTCTGGGACCTGAAAGGCGGCGGACAGCTCCGCGCTCGCCCATTTGCTGATCTTCTCCAGCGCCGGCTTGTTCTCGTCGACGGGAATTTCGCGCGGCTCTTTGGCCGCCTTTTCGGCGAGCCGGATGATGGCGTCGAGCACCGGCTGCATGCCGCGATGACCGAACATCACGGCGCCCAGCATCACCTGCTCGGACAATTGCTGCGCTTCGGATTCCACCATCAGCACCGCATCGCCTGTGCCCGCCACGACGAGATCGAGTTGCGAGTTCGCCATCTGGTCGACAGGTGGATTCAGCACGTATTCGCCGTCGACGTAGCCGACACGCGCGGCGCCGATCGGACCCATGAAGGGAACTCCGGAGAGCGTCAGCGCCGCGGAAGCGGCGACCATCCCCACGATGTCGGGATCGTTCTCCATGTCGTGGCTAAGTACGGTCACGATGACCTGCGTCTCGTTGCGGTAGCCTTCGGCGAACAGCGGGCGGATGGGGCGATCGATCAGGCGCGACACGAGCGTCTCACGCTCAGTCGGCCGACCTTCCCGCTTGAAATAGCCGCCAGGGATCTTGCCCGCCGCGAAATACTTTTCCTGATAATTGACGGTGAGGGGAAAGAAATCGATTCCCGGCCGCGGGCTCTGCGCACCGACCACAGTAGCCAGCACAACAGACTCACCATATGTCGCGACGACGGCTCCATCGGCCTGCCGCGCAACCTTGCCGGTCTCAAGGACAAGCTTGCGGCCGCCCCATTCAATTTCCTCTTTTGCGATGTGAAACATTGTTTACGTCCTTCGTTTCCCGGAGCCGGATTGCCCCGGGGCCTTCCTTCGAGGTCATCTCAAAGAAATAGGGTATGCAGGCCCGCGACCGTTCGCGAACCTGCGAAGTTGCTTGTGAACGCGGAAGCGTCCGGTTCAGCGCCGCAGTCCCAGCCGGGAGATCAGCGATTCATACCGCTTCCCGTCGGTGGCTTTGATGTAGTCGAGCAGGCGGCGCCGCTGCGACACGAGCTTGATCAGTCCGCGGCGCGAATGGTTGTCCTTCACGTGCGATTTGAAATGCTCGGTGAGATTGGAGATGCGCTCCGAAAGCACGGCCACCTGCACGTCGGGCGAGCCGGTGTCGCCTTCCTTGGCGCCGTATTCGGAAATCAGTTCTTTCTTGCGTTCAGCAGTGATCGACATTCGGTCATCCAGTTCCAAAGTTGAAGACACGGAACGGCCTGAGCTCGCCTGCCTGCAATGCCGCGAGCGCAACAGGCTCGCCATCGCCGGTGGAAAGATAGACCGTGAGCCCTTGTAGATCGTCGTTCTTGTCAGCTTCCTCCGTGAGGCGGGCGAACAGATTCGCCCGCATCAGGATCGGATTGCCGCTGCGCAGCCGGACCGCATCCGGACCCGTTACGGCCAGCGCCGGGATGCCGTCCAGCGCGGTCGAGATGGGCCTCAAGTGCTCAAAAGCGGCGGGACTATGCATAGAACCCTTCAGCGTTTCCAGTGGCACGGCGTCTTTTTCTGTAAAGCCGCCGATTGCCGTGCGCCGGAGCTGGGAAACATGGCCGACCGTGCTCAGCGCCAGGGCCAGGTCGCGGACCCAGGCCCGCACGTAAGCCCCTTTGCCACAACGCATTTCGAATTCGGTATGGTCCGGATCGGGGTTGGCTGTGACCAAGGCCTCACGGATGGCGACCACGCGCGGCTCAAGGGTGACCGTCTCGCCGTCCCGGGCCAGGTCGTAGGCCCGTTCGCCCTGCACCTTGATGGCCGAGTAGGCCGGGGGCACCTGGGTGATCTGCCCCACGAAGCGTGGCAGCATCGCCTCGATCTGCTCCCGCGAAGGCCGGATGTCGGATGTTGCGGTGACTTGCCCCTCCGCATCGTCGCTATCGCGCGCTTCGCCCCAACGGGCGGTGAAGCGGTAGGTCTTTTCCGATTCCATGGCATAGGGCACAGTCTTGGTGGCCTCGCCCAGCGCCACAGCCAGCACGCCGGTAGCCATGGGATCGAGCGTGCCCGCGTGACCGGCCTTTTGTGCATCGAAGACGCGCCGCACCGTCGCAACCGCTTGCGTCGAGGTGATGCCGTCCGGCTTGTCGAGTATCACCCAGCCATGCACGGCTGCGCCCTTCTTCTTACGGCTCATCGTGCTCGTCCGGGTCATGAAGATCCCGCTGCACGCGCGACGACTTCAGCAAATTTTCGATCTTTTCCGCCTCGGCGAAGGATTCGTCTTCGAGGAACCGCAACTCAGGCGTGAACTTCAGCGCGATGGTCTTGCCCATCAGGCCGCGAATAAATCCCTTGTGGCGGTTCAGCGCGCCGACAATGGCCTTCGCGTTCTTGCCGCCCAGCGGTTCCACGAAAACCGTTGCGTGGCGCATATCACCCGAAGGCTTCACCTGGGTGACTGTCACAGAGATATTTTCCAGATCCGGATCGCGAATTTCACCGCGCGACAAAATCTCAGACAACGAATGGCGCAGGAGTTCACCGACCCGCAGCTGCCGCTGCGAGGGCCCACGATCATGTGCTGATGAATGACGTCCCATGGCGATCAGCGAAAGGAGTTCAAGCATGCCCTAAAGGGCGCGCTTGACGGTCTCGACCTCGAAGGCCTCGATCACATCGCCCTTCTGCAGGTCCTGATAGTTGGCGAACGACATGCCGCATTCCTGACCGGCTACCACTTCGCGCGCATCGTCCTTAAATCGCTTCAGGGTCGAAAGCTCACCTTCGTGAATGACGACGTTGTCGCGGATCAGCCGCACGCGCGCGCCGCGCCGCACCACGCCTTCTGTGACGCGACAGCCGGCCACCTTGCCAACTTTGGAAATGGCGAAGACTTCCAGCACCTCGGCATTGCCAAGGAACTTCTCCCGCAACTCCGGCGCCAGCATTCCGGTGAGCGCGGCCTTCACGTCATCGACCACGTTGTAAATGATGTTGTAGTAGCGGAGCTCGACGCCATCGCGCTTGGCTCGCTCGCGGGCCTGCGCATTGGCACGCACGTTGAAGCCGATGACGGCGGCGCCGCTCGCATGGGCGAGGATCACGTCGGATTCCGTGATGCCGCCGACGCCCGATTGCAGCACCTGCGCGCCCACCTCGTCGCTGCCGAGCTTGGCAAGCGCGCCTTGGATCGCCTCCGCCGAACCCTGCACGTCCGCCTTTATGACTAGCGGCAGCAGGCGCCTCTCGCCTTCCTTCTGGGTCCTGAGGAGCTGATCCATTGTCGTGCGCGCGAGATTCTTCTGGCGCGTTTCGCGGCGCTTGCGGGCGCGATATTCAGTGACTTCGCGGGCGCGCGCTTCGTCGTTCACCACGACGAATTCATCGCCAGCCTCCGGCACCCCGGAGAGGCCCAGCACTTCCACAGGGGTGGCCGGTCCGGCGCTCTGCACCGTCTCGCCCCGATCGTTTATGAGAAGCCGCACCCGGCCCCATTCGGAACCGGCGACCAGAATGTCCCCGCCCTTCAAGGTGCCACGCTGCACGAGCGCGGTCGCCACCGGTCCGCGACCTTTGTCCAGCTTAGCCTCCACTACCGCCCCTTCTGCGATGCGGTCGGGATTTGCTTTCAAATCCAGCACCTCGGCCTGAAGCAAGATTGCTTCTTCCAGCCTATCGAGATTGGTCCCCTTGGTCGCGGAGACTTCCACGCAGAGGGTTTCACCGCCCAAATCTTCCACCTGGATTTCGTATTGCAGCAGCTCCGTCTTGACGCGCGTGGGATTGGCGTCGGGCTTGTCGATCTTGTTGACGGCAACGATGATCGGAACGCCCGCGGCGCGAGCATGGCTGATCGCTTCAACCGTCTGCGGCATGACGCCATCGTCTGCGGCAACGACCAGTATGACCAGATCGGTCACCTTTGCGCCCCGGGCGCGCATCGCCGTGAACGCCGCGTGGCCGGGGGTGTCGAGAAAGGTGATCTTCGCGCCACTGCGCATCTGAAGCTGATAGGCGCCGATGTGCTGCGTGATACCGCCCGCCTCGCCGGAGACCACATCGGTCTTGCGCAGCGCATCCAGGAGCGACGTCTTGCCGTGATCGACATGGCCCATCACGGTGACGATCGGCGGCCGCGCGAGCAGGTTTCCGGCCTCATCCTCCGCACCCTTTAGACCTTCGAGCACGTCGGATTCGGCGACACGCTTGACCGTGTGGCCGTATTCGGTGGCAACCAGTTCGGCAGTGTCGGCATCGATGACGTCATTTACGGTCGCCATCTGGCCGTTCTTCATCAGCACCTTAATCACGTCCACCGAGCGGCGCGCCATGCGATTGGCGAGTTCAGCCACCGTGAGGGTCTCGGGGATGGTGACCTCGCGCGGACCGGCCGGGCCGGCTGGTTGCTGCGGCGCGCCTTTCGCCCGCTGCAGATGGCGGCGGAAGGAGGCGACAGAGCGCGTCCGTTCGTCATTGTCGGAAAGGGCGGCGGTGACGGTCAGCTTGCCGCGGCGACGGATGTCTGCGCCCTTTCGGGCCGGCGTCTTGACGGGTGCCTTGGCGCCCTTCTTGGGCGCCTCTTCTTCTTCCTCGATGGCCGGACGGGCGCGACGCAGGCCTGGTGCTCCAACGGCTGCGGCGGGCGGCTCTTCCTTTTTCTCCAGGCGCCGATTGGCTTCCTCTTCCGCATGGCGGCGGGCGGCTTCTTCGCCCGCCTTGCGCGCGTCTTCTTCGGCCTTGCGCTTCTCGGCAGCAACACGTTCCTTGGCGAGGCGCGCATCCTCGACGGCGCGATGTTTCGCCTCGTCCTCGGCCCGCTTGCGGGCCTCTTCTTCCGCCACCCGCGCATCGGCGATGGCGCGAGAGCGCGCTTCCTTTTCTTCTTCGGTTAGCTGACGCAGCACCACACCTGCGCGATGCGGGTCGCGCATAGGCGCCGCTGGCTCGGAAACCGCGGGCGCTGGCTGAGAACTCTGCGCTGCGTGTTTCTCGGGAGGGTGCGGCTTGCCGGTCGCGGGAGAAACGCGCGCGCGCTTCTTCTCCACCACCACGGCCTTGGTGCGGCCATGGCTGAAGCTCTGCTTCACGGTGGAGGTTTCTGTCTTTTTCAGAGACAGCGTCTTCCCCGCCGGACGGCCCGCGCGCGCTGCATCGTTGGTCTCGCTCATACTTACCTTTCGTCCGGAACGGGGTTCGGACCCGCTCGTTTCGCATCGCGCGGCCGGAAGCCCTCGAGCCTTTCGGCGTCGAGCACCAACCGATCCGCAAGCGGCCCCGGAAAGAGGGCCCCATGTATCACAGTCTCGCGGCCCAAGGCCATGCTCAATTCCGCCGCCCAAAGCACGTCGATGATCGGGCACGCAAGCCCTTGCGCGCGGACGGCGGCGAGCACTTTCCTGCGGCCGTCCTCCGAGCCATCGCGCGCTTCAATCAGAACGCCGGGCTTGCGGCGGGATTGTAGCGCACGGAGTACGCCGTCGAAGCCAAGCACCAGAATGCCGGAGCGCCGCGCCAGCCCGAGATGCTCTTGAATCCGATTCAGCAACAGTGCTTCGACATGCGCGGGCAGGTCTGCCGGCGCGCGCACATTGGATTTCGCGGCCTTGGAGAACAGGTTCTTCGAAACCGCGCGCTCCAGCGCGGCGCGTTTCGCCTCCACCCAGATGCCGCGCCCCGGCAGCTTCGCTGCGAGATCGGCAACAATTTCGTTCTGCGGCCCCACCACAAAGCGCACCAGTCGCGAGTCCGGCAACACCTCGCCGGTAACGATGCAGCGGCGTTCGCGCGGGCGAGAGCCGCCATCATGACTCCGTTCGCGCGCGCGAGAGCTGCCAATGCGCGTCCTTTCCCGCATCGTCTCGTGCTCGCGATCCCGCCCGTCCACCAGCAGCATCAGACGCTCGGTTCCTCCGCTGCCTCTGCTTCTTCCGCCGATGCTTCTTCCTGCGGCGCCTCGATCCATCCAGCCTTGACGCGCGCGTTCATCACGATCGCATTCGCTTCCTCCGCGGTAAGATTGAAGCCCTCCAGCGCGCCTTCGATTCGCACGCGCTCCTTGTCCTTGTTGGTCTCATAGTAGCCAAGCAGATCGTCCGTGGCGCAACCGGCGAGATCCTCCAGCGTCTTGATGTCGTGCTCACCGAGAGCGGCCGCCATCGCGGTCGTGACGCCGTCCACTTCGAGCACCTCGTCGGCGACGCCCAATTCGCGCCGCTTGTCGTCCATCTCGCGGTTCTGAGCCTCGATGTACTCCTGCGCGCGGGTCTGCAGCTCCTGCGCAGTCTCCTCATCGAAGCCCTGCACCGCCGAAAGCTCGTTCAGCGGCACGTAGGCGACATCCTCGATGCTCGAGAAGCCTTCCGACGCCAGCAGCTGCGCCACGGTTTCATCGACATCCAGCGACTCCATGAACAGCTGGGTGCGTTCGGCGAATTCCTTTTGCCGGCGCTCGGATTCTTCGGCTTCCGTAAGAATATCGATCTGCCAGCCGGTAAGCTGGGAGGCGAGCCGCACGTTCTGTCCGCGCCGGCCGATGGCGAGCGAGAGCTGCTCGTCCGGCACCACCACTTCGACCCTGTGCGTGTCTTCATCCAGCACCACCTTGGTGACCTCCGCCGGCGCCAGCGCGTTGACGATGAAGGTGGCGGGGTCGGGGTTCCATGGAATGATGTCGATGCGTTCGCCCTGCAGCTCCTGCACCACCGCCTGCACGCGCACACCGCGCATGCCGACGCAGGCGCCGACCGGATCGATGCTGGAGTCCTTGCTGATCACCGCGATCTTGGCGCGGGAGCCGGGATCGCGCGCCACGGCGCGAATCTCGATGATGCCGTCGTAAATTTCCGGCACCTCCTGCGCGAATAGCCGCACCATGAACTGCGGATGGCTGCGCGAGAGGAAAATCTGAGGCCCGCGGGTTTCGCGCCGCACGTCGTAGATATAGGCCCGGATGCGATCGCCGGTGCGGAAGTTCTCGCGCGGGATCATCTCATCGCGCCGCACCACGCCTTCGGCGCGGCCCAAATCCACCACCACAGAGCCGAATTCCACGCGCTTGACGATGCCGTGGACGATTTCGCCGATGCGGTCCTTGTATTCCTCGTATTGCCGCTCGCGTTCCGCATCGCGCACCTTCTGCACGATCACCTGCTTGGCGGCCTGCGCGGCAATGCGGCTGAAATCGACCGGCGGCAGGGTTTCGGCGATGATGTCGCCCACCTGCGCGGCGGGGTTGCGGGCGCGGGCGTCTTCCAGGCTGATTTCGATCTTGTCGTTGTCGACCAGCTCGACCACATGCAGGTAGCGCGAAACATGCGTCTCGCCGGTCTTCGGGTCGATATCGACGCGAATTTCGTTTTCGCTGCCGTAGCGCGCCTTCGCGGCGCGCTGCATCGCCTCTTCCATCGCGCCCAGCACGACGCCTTTGTCGATCGACTTGTCGCGCGCGACTGCGTCTGCGATCTGCAGGAGTTCGAGCCGGTTTGCGGCAACGCCAGTGGCCATAATTCTCTCCTAGCCTTCGTTCGTGACAGCTTTCGCTGCCGTGATTCCTCTAGTGGGTTGCCCCGGGTGCCGCCGGGGCGCCGGCGGTGTGTTTCCGCGCCTTTAAATCTTCCTGAATCAGCTTGTCCGTCAGCACGAGCTTGGCTTCCGCGATGCTGCGGAACGGAAACCTCAGCCGCTGGCCATCGACATCGATCACCACGTCATTGCCATCGAGGCCCAGTAGCAGGCCCTTGAAGCGCTTGCGGCCGGTTGCGTCGGGCGCCGTCAATTCCAGCTTCGCCTCGTGGCCGGACCAGCGCGAAAAATCCGTGAGCTGGGTCAGCGGCCGGTCGATCCCCGGCGAGGACACCTCCAGCACATACTCGCCTTCGAGGGGATCTTCGCGGTCGAGAAACTCCGACAGAGCGCGACTGAGCCGCGCACAATCTTCGACATCCATCCGCCCGTCCGGGCGCTCCGCCATGATCTGCAGTGTCTTGGTCTTGCCGCCCAAGAGCCGCAGGCGCACCAGCCGATAGCCCGCCGCTTCCACGGCAGGAGCGATAATCGGCTCCAATTGCGACATGGCGGTTAGAATCGCCAAAACTCCCAAAGCAAAACCTCTTCCCCGCGGCGGCTCTTTCGAACCGCCACACAACAGGCATCTGTTGTATGGGAACGGACGGGATATAGGCGGAGCCCGCGCCGGAATCAAGAGTTAACCCAGTGGCAGGCAATCCGCCGCTAGGCTTTCGAGGTTACAGAAGGGCTTCCCATGCTCGGCGACACCCTACCCCGGCAGCGCACGCTGCCCACCCTGGCGTGGACCGGCGCCGGCGCGCTGGCGCTGATTGTGGCGCAGCTGCTTGGAGTCCTTTTGTGCATCCTGGCTCTTCGCCTCACCACCGGAGCGCAGCTTCATCTGCACGCCGGACTCGGGCAAATGGGTCCCACACTGCTGGGCTCCGTTGTCCTGTCGGCCGCCTGGACCATTCTCTTCGTGTGGGGACTGACGCGAATCCGCACGCCCGACGTTGGCCAGTACCTCGCGCTCCGCTGGCCAACCGCGCGTCAGTTTGGCATCGGCATCGCTGCGTTCATCGGATTCATGATTGCGCAGGCGCTGCTTGCTCGCTACCTCGAAGCGAGCGGCGACGCCAAATTCATGCTGGACCTTGTCTCGTCTGCGCGCGCGGCAAATGCGATGCCACTGGTTGTGGCAGCCGTGCTTTTCGCAGCACCCATTGGCGAGGAGCTTGCCTTTCGCGGCTTTCTTTATCGCACACTGGAACTGAAGTTCGGCGGCATCGTCGCGATCATTGTGACGGCGCTGGGTTGGGCCGCACTGCACATCCAGTACAGCCTGACCGCCATTCTGGTGATTTTCGCCGGCGGCCTGCTGTTCGGCGCGATCCGCCGCTATTCGGGATCGCTCTATCTCACGATGGTCATGCACGCGCTGTGGAACGGCGCGGCCCTGGCTGGCGCGCTGATGTTAACGTCCAAAGTCTAGGCCCGAAGCCTTTCACCGCCGCCGGAAGCGCAGGAACACCGGCTTGCCGTGCAGCTGTTTGGCTTCGTAGCGGGTGGCCGGCCAGTCGGCGGGCCGGGTTTGCCAATCTGAAGCGCTGCTGGCGGTCCATTTGAAACATGGATTGGCCATCAGGCGCTCCAGCGTCCATTCCACGTAACCCGCATCGTCGCTGGCGAAACGCAGCTCGGCGCCCGGCTTCATCGCGCGCGCCAACGCCTCCAGCATCTCCATTTGAGTGAAGCGCCGCTTGTGGTGCCGCGTTTTCGGCCAGGGATCGGGAAACAGGATGAACACGCGGCCGAGACTGGCATCCGGCAGTGCTTCGACGATCTCGCGCGCATCGCCCGTGTAGATGCGGATGTTGGGACCCCCACCCGATCCGCTTTGCGGATCGTCCTCCCCCTTGCAGGGGGAGGACAGTAAAGTGCCATGCTCACCTTCCCCTGAAAGGGGGAGGTCGTGAGCCGAAGGCGAGCGGGTGGGGGTCAATGCGTCGATGTGCGATAGCAGCTTCACCACGCCGTTCACGTACGGCTCGGCACCGATCAGACCCACCTCAGGATGATGTTGCGCCTGCCAGATCAGGTGCTCGCCACCGCCGAAGCCAATTTCGAGCCAGACATCTTCCACCGGTTCACAGAAATACCGCCGCGGGTCAGCGCCGGAATTTAAATGCAGTGCGAATAGCGGCAGGAGATGGTCCAGCAGGTGCAGCTGGTGCGTGGAGAGCTTCGGCCCCTTGCGGCGACCGTAGAGCATGCGCCGCACGCGCTCGCCGTGCTCGGCACTCACATTAGAACGAGCGCTTCAGCGCGTCCGCCAGGTCGGTTTTTTCCCAGCTGAAACCACCGTCGGCTTCCGGCGCGCGCCCGAAATGGCCATAGGCCGCTGTGCGCGCGTAGATCGCCTGGTTGAGGTTCAGGTGTTCGCGAATGCCCCGCGGCTTGAGGCTCATCAGCTCAGGCAAAATCTGCTCGAGCTTCGCTTCGTCCACCTGCCCCGTGCCGTGCAAATTCACATACACCGACAGCGGATCGGACACCCCGATCGCGTATGAAATCTGGATGGTGCAGCGATCCGCGAGGCCAGCCGCCACAACGTTCTTCGCCAGGTACCGCGCCGCATACGCCGCGGAACGATCTACTTTCGTGGGATCCTTGCCGGAGAAGGCGCCGCCGCCATGCGGGGCTGCGCCGCCATAGGTGTCGACGATGATCTTGCGGCCGGTGAGGCCGCAATCGCCGTCCGGTCCCCCTACCACGAAAGCGCCCGTGGGATTCACGTGCCAGCTGGTGTGGCCGTTGATCCAGCCCTGCGGCAGTGCTCCGTGGACATACGGCTCGATCACCTGTCGCACGTCTTCCGACGTCATTGCCTCGTCGAGGTGCTGTGTGGAGACCACGATTTGGGTCGCTTCCACCGGACGGCCGTTTTCGTAGCGCACGGTCACCTGCGATTTCGCGTCCGGGCCCAACGTCGGCGCACGGCCCGCGTGGCGCGCGTCCGCCATCAGCTTCAGCACATTATGGGCATAATAGATCGGCGCCGGCATCAGGTCCGGCGTTTCCCGACAGGCGTAGCCGAACATGATGCCCTGGTCGCCCGCGCCTTCGTCCTTGTTGCCGCTGGCATCCACGCCTTGCGCGATGTGCGGCGATTGCGCGTGCAGCAGCACTTCCACGCCCGCCGTCTTCCAGCTGAAGCCTTGCTGCTCGTAACCGATGTCGCGAATGGCGGCCCGCGCTATTTCTTCAATGGCGCTGTCGATCCCTTTCGGCCCGCGTGTCTCGCCGGCGATCACCACGCGATTGGTAGTGCACAACGTCTCGCAGGCGACGCGGATATCCTTTGGCGCAAAGCCGTGCTTCGGGCCTTCGCGGAAGTAGAGGTCCACCACCTCGTCGGAGATGCGGTCACAGACCTTGTCCGGATGTCCCTCGGAGACGCTTTCGCTGGTGAAAAGATAATCGCCGCGCATCCCCGGCACCCTTCGTTCTGGCGTGGAAAGCGGGACTTCTGACAAGGAATTGGCCGGGGGTCAACGGCCGGCGCCTTACAGGATGAACCGCGACAAATCCTGGTCCTTCGCCAGGCCGTCCACGCGCTGGTGGACGTAAGCCGCATCGATGGCAATGGTTTCGCCGGCGCGATCGGTTGCCGAGAAGCTGATGTCGTCCACGATGCGCTCCATCACCGTGTGCAGACGGCGGGCGCCGATGTTTTCCACCGTGGCGTTCACCTGCGCGGCTATATCAGCAATCGCGGATATGGAGTCCGGTGTGAATTGCAGCCGCACACCCTCCGTCTCCATCAGCGCGGTGTATTGCTTGATGAGACTTGCCTCGGGTTCGGTCAGGATGCGCTCGAAATCGTCGCGGCTGAGCGCCTTCAGCTCCACCCGAATGGGCAAGCGGCCCTGCAGCTCCGGCAGCAGGTCCGACGGTTTGGCGGCGTGGAAGGCGCCGGACGCGATGAAAAGGATATGGTCGGTTTTGACGCTGCCGTGCTTGGTACCCACGGTGGTCCCTTCGATGAGCGGCAGGAGATCGCGCTGCACGCCTTCGCGGGAAACGTCGCCGCCGCCGCGGAATTCCGAGCGGGCGCAGATCTTGTCGATCTCATCCAGGAACACGATGCCGTTGTTCTCGACCGTCTCGATGGCCTCGCGGATGATCGCATCGTTGTCGAGCAGCTTGTCGGCTTCCTCGGCGACCAGCGGCGCGTGCGCGTCGGCGACCTTCAGGCGGCGGCTTTTGGCGCGGCCCCCGAAGGCCTTGCCAAAGATGTCGCCAAGACTGACCATGCTGATCTGCGCGTTCGGCATGCCGGGAATTTCGATTGCAGGCGCACCGCCGGACTCGTGCATCTCCAGCTCGACTTCCCGGTCATTCAGTTCGCCCCCGCGCAGCATTTTGCGGAAGCTCTCGCGGGTACCCTGGCTCGATTTCTCGCCCACCAGCGCATCGAGGATGCGTTCCTCGGCGCGGGCTTCGGCTTGGGCCTCCACTTCGCGGCGGCGCCGCTCGCGCACCTGCGCGATGCCGATTTCCGTGAGATCGCGGACGATCTGTTCCACGTCGCGGCCGACATAACCCACCTCGGTGAATTTGGTGGCTTCCACTTTCAGGAACGGCGCCTGCGCCAGTTTCGCCAAGCGGCGAGAGATCTCTGTCTTGCCGACACCGGTGGGGCCGATCATCAGGATGTTCTTGGGCAACACCTCTTCGCGCAATTCCGGCGGTAGCTGCTGCCTGCGCCACCGGTTGCGCAATGCGATGGCGACGGCGCGTTTCGCGTCTGCCTGCCCGACGATAAAACGATCGAGTTCGGAAACGATTTCCCGCGGCGTGAAAAACGAGCTCATGTCGCGCTATATGGGATCAGGGAGCGCCAGAGTCTATGGAAGCGCAGACGTTATGTCGGTGTGCACGAAATCGTTGCCCTTGTAGAGCAACGGCTCATCGAGGAACTTAGCCAGTGCATAGGCGAAACAATCGCCCAGGTTGAGCCGAGCCGGATCACGCCCCTTGCCAAATCTGCGCCACGCGGCGTGTGCAATTCGCATTTGCGCTTCATCCACCGGGACGATGTTAAGTGTGGCGAAGTCCGCCAATCGCCTGAATGCAGCAGCGTCCTCTTTTCCGGCACTCTCCGCCTTCATTGCGACCTCGAGCCAGTTGACCGGCGACATATAGCGATTGTCCGCATCCGCCAGTGCAGCCTTGAAGGCTTCTTCCTCCGGCTCCCCCTTCAGGATGGCCAGTATGGCGGAAGCGTCCACCACCATTAGCGAGGCAGACCATCTTCGTCATACAGCTCATCTATCAATTCCCGGGATGTCTTCTTCAGTTTTCGAAGCCCTTTGGCACTGCTGGCAATGCGTGTGAGTTCGGCAACAAATCTTTCCCTGTCGACTCTGCTTTTGGCGCTGAGGCGGTCTAGGCGCTCCTTCACGGCGCGGTTCACCGCTACGGTCAGAGTCTCGCCAGTTTCGCGGGCAAGTTCGCGGACCAGCTGGTCTGTTTCAGGATCGGCCAGGTGGAGTGCCATGGACATGTACATAGCACGGGCGACATGTACATTCAACCGGCCGCGTCGAGGCTTTCGATCACGATGTTCGCGTTCGTGTAGACGCAGATATCGGCGGCGATCTTCATGGCGCGGCGGGCAATTTCTTCGGCAGAGAGATCGAAATCCAGCAGCGCGCGCGCCGCGGCCAGCGCGTAGTTTCCACCCGAGCCGATGCCGATCAACCCGTTCTCCGGCTCAACCACATCGCCGGTGCCTGACAGCACCAGCGAGGTTTTTGCATCCGCCACGGCCATCAACGCCTGCAGCTGGCGCAGATATTTGTCGAGGCGCCAGTCTTTCGCCAGTTCCACGCAGGCGCGCGCCAGATTGCCGGGATGCTGCTCGATCTTTGCCTCCAGCCGTTCGAACAGCGCAAACGCGTCGGCCGTGGCGCCGGCGAAGCCTGCGATCACCTGCTCCTTGCCGAGGCGGCGCACCTTGCGCGCGTTCGCCTTCATCACCGTTTGGCCCATGGTGACCTGGCCATCGCCTGCGATCACCACCTTGCCGCCCTTGCGCACCGACAGAATGGTGGTCGAGCGCCAGCGGGTGCTCTCATGGTCCATTTCGCTCATGGTCCGCGAGATAATGCTTTCCGCGCGTGGAAAACAGAGGTGAGCGGACAGCCTGCCTCAGCCGATGCCAGAATCCCTGACGCGTGGCCCTGCGCGAAAGCCACTGACAATGCCCAGCGGCGCGGCGCCGATGTGGCGCTCTGCTGGTTGACCGGTCCGCCTTGCGATCCGCCGGAACAGCCGCCCTCTTTCTCAGGATCTGTTCTTGCCCTTGAGCGCAAACATCAGATCGCCGTCAAGCCCGAGGCAATCCTTGATGTGGCCCCAGGTCTGGCAGACATCGCCGTCGGGGTTCTGCCAGGCAGCCTGATTGCCGCTCGTATCGCTACTCAGGCTCCAGGCCCATTCACCGCCATTGGCGAAATCCATACTCACCTGGACAGAAACCCAGTAGGTTTTGCCACCCCTGAGTTTCGCCTTGCACGTCGGCGAAAGGACGATCGCGAACGATCCAAAATCATTCTCGGTGCCGTGCTCATTCGGACAGCTTGCGACGAGATTGCCTGGAAGGCCGCCGCTGTCCCTGTAGAAATTGACGTCCTCATAATTTGCCGGGCCCGAACCGTTGAAATAGATGCCCGTTAAATCGACTTCCTTGACGATCCAGGTGTGGCCCTTCGGAACCGCGAAATCATCCGCTGCCTGGGTTCCGCTGAACCCGTTCTCCGCAGGTTCTGACGAGACCCAGTTTCCCGAGGCATCTCTGTTCTGGTCGTAGAGGGTCTTGCTGCCCGGTGGCGCACCGGTGACGAAGAGGTGCGGTTGCCGATGGAGAGGAAGCGCGGGATGCGATGCTGCCATTGCGGTGCTGGCGATCATTGCCGCTGCATAACTGATCATTGCAGATGTCTTCATTTGGAACCCCCAGGGAAGCATTGTCTTTGCCTTTCGCTATGTAGCACACGGCGAAGATTTCGACTATCCCTGCCTTTGTACACCCGCTGATTTATGGACGGCATAGGGCTGCGCCGGACTGGAAATTGCCGTCCGCATACCTATGTATGCTTCGGGAGTGCGGTTCGGCTGGACCGCGCTCCCGCTGCGTTTTTGGGCGGTGGTAGAGCTAACGTGTTGCGACTTGACTTCAAGTGTCACGATATTGGGGTTTTATGATGAAGCCACACGAAATATTGAAAGAGCTGGGCGTGCAGGCAGAGCATGGCGATCACCTCGTCCATTCGCCCATCGATGGCGCGGAGATCGGGCGGGTGGCCTTCGACGATGCCGAGTCGGTCGAGCGCACGATCGCCCAATCGGTCGAAGCCTTTCGCGCCTGGCGCGAGACCCCGGCGCCACGCCGTGGAGAACTGGTGCGGCTGCTCGGCGAAGAGCTGCGTGCGAACAAAGACCAGCTCGGCCGCCTCGTTTCCCTCGAAGCCGGTAAGATCCTGCAAGAGGGCTTGGGCGAAGTGCAGGAGATGATCGACATCTGCGATTTCGCGGTCGGGCTTTCGCGCCAGCTCTACGGCCTCACCATCGCCAGCGAACGCCCCGGCCACCGCATGATGGAGACGTGGCATCCCATCGGCCCGGTGGCGGTGATCTCCGCTTTCAATTTCCCCGTCGCGGTGTGGAGCTGGAATGCGGCGCTGGCGCTGGTGTGCGGCGATTCCGTGCTGTGGAAGCCGAGCGAGAAAACGCCGCTCACCGCGCTCGCCACCCAGGCGTTGTTCGAGCGCGCGGCGAAACGGTTCGGCGATGCGCCCCCTAATCTTTCGCAAGTTGTTCTGGGATTGCGCGAAGCCGGCGAAGCGGTGGCGAAAGACCATCGCATTCCGGTGGTCAGTGCCACCGGCTCGACGCGCATGGGAAAGGCGCTGGCGCCGGCGGTGGCGCAGCGACTCGGGCGTTCATTGCTGGAGCTGGGCGGCAACAACGCGATGATCGTGGCGCCTTCCGCGAAGCTCGACCTGGCGGTGCGCGCGATATTGTTCAGCGCCGTGGGCACCTGCGGCCAGCGCTGCACAAGCTTGCGGCGCCTGTTCGTACACGACTCGATTTACGATCAGCTCGTGCCGCAGTTGAAATCGGTTTACGCGACGCTACCCATCGACAATCCGCTGGAGAGCGGCACCCTGGTCGGCCCGCTGATCGACAAGGCCGCGTTCGAAGGCATGATGGCGGCGCTCGCGCAAGCCCGCGACCAGGGCGGCAAGATCACCGGGGGCGGCCGCGTGCTGGAAGACAAATTCCCCAATGCCTATTACGTGAAACCGGCTATTGCCGAGATGCCGGAGCAGACGGCAATCGTCTGCCACGAAACCTTCGCGCCAATTCTGTATGTGATGCGCTACCGCGATTTCGCCGACGTGCTGGCCAAGCACAACGCGGTGCCGCAAGGGTTGTCGTCCTGCATCTTCACGCAGGACGTGCAGGAGGCGGAGCGCTTCGTGGCCGCCGCAGGATCGGATTGCGGCATCGCCAATGTGAACATCGGACCGAGTGGCGCGGAGATCGGCGGCGCCTTCGGCGGCGAGAAAGAAACCGGCGGCGGGCGGGAGTCCGGTTCCGATTCCTGGAAGGCCTACATGCGCCGCCAGACCGCCACCATCAACTACTCCGATGCCCTGCCGCTGGCGCAGGGCATAAAGTTCACGGTGTAGGAGGACTCAAACCCGGGTTGCGTCAGCATATATCTTTGGCTGAAACGATATCCCGGAGGGGAGCATGTTTCACGGGTTCTTCTGGCCGTTTTGGCTCTTCTGGCCTTTCCACGGCCTGTTGACGCTTCTGCTGGTGGTTCTGGTGGTCGTGCTGCTGGTGCGCCATCGTCCGGTGCCGCTTGCCTATCCGGCCGGCACAGGGGCTCCCGCACCCGGTAGCCCGCCCGTAATGGCGCGCAGCGAAGCTCTGGCGATTCTCGAATCGCGCTACGCCCGCGGCGAGATTCAACGGGACGAATATTTGCAGAAGAAGGCCGACCTTGGCGGCTGACCCGAACGGCCATTGATCGCGCAGGCAAAGTGAGGCTTACACCTGCGAAGGATTAGCATTCGCAGGTTTCGATGCGGCTTGTCGTTCTTGCAGTGGGGAATGCGCGCGGAACCAACGAAGGCGCCCTGTGCGAGGAGTTCTGCAGTAGGGCGGCGGCCATGGGCAAGCGCCTCGGTTTTTCTGCCGTGCAGGTGCAGGAAGTCGCGGTTTCCAAACTTCGCGATGCGAACGGCCGCATGCGCGAGGAAGGGGAGCGGCTCGCCGGCCGCGTGCCGGAGCTGGCGCATGTCATCTGCCTTGATGCCAAAGGCAAGGGCATGACCAGCGACGCGTTTGCCGAAATGCTGGGCGCCATGCGCGACGCCGGCGCGCGCGACCTCGCCCTCCTGATCGGCGGACCCGATGGGCTCAGTGTTCCGGCAAATGTGAAGCCCGGCCGCAGCCTAGCCTTCGGGCAGCAGACCTGGCCGCATCTCTTGGTGCGCGCCATGCTCGCGGAGCAAATCTACCGCGCGATGACCATACTGGCCGGCCATCCGTATCACCGCGGATAACTGCGCCCGGCGCAGATTCCGTGCACAGATATTTCACCTGTGCGGTGGGAAGAATTCTATTTGAACCCGCTTGTGGCCATCGCTATAAACCGCGCCGCCTCGGTAAAGGGCGAATCGTTTCGAAGGGGTGCGTACATGGGTCTGGAAATCCCGCTCGGCTATCTGCCGTCCGACGGCGAACCCTTCATGAATGACCGGCAGCGGGAGTATTTCCGCCGAAAGCTGATCAGCTGGAAAGAAGAAATCCTGCGCGAAAGCCGTGAAACCATCCAGAATCTGCAGGCCGAAACGACGCCGCACGCGGATCTGGCCGACCGCGCCTCAACAGAAGCGGAGCGTCAGCTGGAGCTGCGCACCCGCGATCGTCAGCGCAAGCTGATTGCGAAGATCGACGCCGCGCTTCGGCGGATCGAAGACGGCTCATACGGTTTTTGCGAAGAGACCGGTGAGCCGATTTCGCTGAAGCGGCTAGACGCGCGCCCCATCGCCACGCTCTCGCTCGAGGCGCAGGAACGCCACGAACGCCGCGAACGAGTTTATCGCGACGAATAGCGATCAGCCGCAGCGTTCTCCGGGCCCGCAAGGTCGCGGAATTCTGAAATGACCTTCATGTAAGTATCGCGCTTGAACGGCACGATCAGCCGCGGCAGCGCCTCGATCGCGAGCCATTTCCATTCCGCAAATTCGGGCTCCGCGGTGTTGATGTTGAGCTCAGCATCCTCCCCCAGGAAGCGCATCGCAAGCCACTTCTGCTTCTGGCCGCGGTACCGCCCGCGCAAAGCAATACCCAGCAGATGCGCGGGAAGATCATAGCAAAGCCAGTCCGGATACTCGCGCAGGAATTTCACATTGCGCGATCCGATCTCTTCTTCCAGCTCGCGCGCGGCGGCCTCCGGCGGCGTCTCCTCACCGTCAATGCCGCCCTGCGGCATCTGCCAGCCTTCGACAGTCTGATCGATGCGCTTGCCGACGAATACCAGCCCGTCGCGATTGAGCAGCATCACGCCCACGCAGGGGCGATATGGCAAGTCCTCGTGCCTGAGGCGCAAAGTGGATCGGGACATCGCTGAAAATGCAGAAAGGCTATTCGCCAGAACGGGTATCAGAAGGTGGCCGCGCCCTCAAGGCAGAAGAGAGCCGGTGACTGCACGCCTGAGTGTTCACGCCGCGTAATACCGACCGAAACGGTTGGCCAGGAAATCGGAAAGATTCGCTTCCTCCTGCCGCACAAAGCCCTTCTGCGGGAGCTTGCCTTCCACCAGCAGGTCGGCCATCGCGCAGATTCCACACGCGGTGGTAATCTGAATTGCACTCATCAGCCGGCCGCCAACTGTTTGCGCGTAAATCTTTTTGGCGTAGCTCTGTTGTGTCAGGTGGCCATTGATCCAGCCCGAAACAGTCACAAACACCAGCACCACATCCTGGTAGGTTATGGGAATTGCGGTCTCCAGCACGTCTTTGAAGATGCTTCGGCGGGTGCCGAGATGCAGGTCGCGAACCAGGAGCTTTATGATGTCACGGTGTCCCGGGTAGCGCGCGGTTTTGTAGTTCAGCGTTTCGACTTTGCCGGCCAGCGTCTCGCAAAGCGTGCCAAGGCCGCCTGACGTGTTGAACGCCTCGTACTCCACACCGTCCAGGGTGAACTCCTCGAGTTCCTCCAGCGCCGGAACTTCCACCAGCATCCCGTCGCGAATGGATTCGCACGGGTTACAGTACTCGTTAATCAGACCGTCGGTAGACCAGGTGAGGTTGTATTTGAGCGCGTTGTGCGGAAATACCGGAAGCGCGCCGACGCGCATCTGCACGTCCCGCAGCTTGTCGAATTTCTTGGCGAGGTCATAGGCGACGATCGAAATGAAGCCGGGAGCGAGGCCGCACTGCGGGATGAACGCGGTGTCCGCGCCCTGGGCCAGCTTTTTGATCGTGCGCGTGGATTCCACGTCTTCGGTCAGATCGAGATAGTGCGCGCCACTTTCTCTGCACGCTTCCGCAACCTTGGCCGTGAGATGGTACGGCGTCGCCGAAAGCACGAGATCGTGGCCTTCAACTGCGGTTGCAAAATCACGGGACAGGATGTCGATCTCGCGTAGCGTAACGTTGTCGACAGCCGGCATGCGGCCGAGACTGGCGGGATCGCGATCCGCGACCGTTACCCGGTAATCGCCGGACTGCGCCAGGAATTCCGTAATGGCAACGCCGATCTTGCCGCCGCCGACGAGCAGAACATTTTTCACGGCGTGCCTCCTCTTCGATGAGCCGCAAACGTGGCCAAATCCGGCGCGAAAAGGGAGGCGGCAAAACGCCGAAAATTGCTATATCTTCCGGCGAATCGCCGGACAACCGACGGAATGGCGGACTCCTAATGAGAGATTCGGACGCCAGACTGATTGCATTGCTTAAGGCCAATGCCCGGGAGCCGACGGCATCGCTAGCCCGCAAGCTGGGGCTGGCGCGATCCACCGTGCAGGAGCGCATTGCGCGGCTTGAGCGTGAAGGCACTATCAGGGGATACACGCTGCGGGTCAGCGAAGAGGCCGATAATCGGGGCCTGCGGGCCGTGGTCATGATTACCGCCGACCCCAAGCAGGCGGAGCGCGCTGCGCTGGAACTCAGGCGCATGACGGAGGTGCGTACTCTCTCCGCGGTGTCAGGGGCCCACGACATGGTGGCGACGGTAGAGGCCGATACGCCTGCGAAAATGGATGCCGCGCTGGATCGCATCGGCCGCGCCCACGGTGTGGCCCGCACAGTCTCTTCGATCATCCTTTCCGAGAAGTTCAGCCGCTAATCCATCAAAAGAGTGCTTCAGCTGGCTTGGTCCGAGAGCGGGCGCCCTGTAAACTCCGCTTGGGCAGGCGGGCGTCCTTCGTGAAATTGTCGGGAAGACGGCCTCCGATTGCGAGCGGTCGAGGGATGATAAGTCCTCAGCACAAATCCAAGCGGATGAGCGGCGCCATTGCGCGTGCGCGGCGGCCCAAGAAGGAGCACATGGAGACGCTACGGCTCCGCGTGCCCTACTGGTTCGTGGTGACCGTGCTGACGGCCATCGCCAGCTTCCAGATCTGGATGAATCCATTCGGCTTCAGCGATCTGGTGCAACGCTACGCGCAGGATGTTTCCGACCTGCTCATCACCGGCCCCTATTTCTATGGCACCACGGGCCGCAACAATGTCTCCGTCGCGATCGTTGATGAAAACACGCTGCACACGCTGAATTCCCCGTGGCCATGGAAATATGGCGATCACGCACGCGTGCTGGACGCGCTGCTGCAATACAAGCCCAAGGCGGTGGTGATCGATTTCCTGTTCGTGGACTCGCGCGCCGACGAAACGCTGAAGGATCTCGTTGCGGAAATCGCTCGTTACCGCAAGGCGCATGTGCCGCTCTATTTCGAGGGCGGCATCGATCTACCATACGGCGAAAATCCACTGCGCCCGGAGCTGGCCAAGACCGGTGTGGCAGTAATCGATCCCTCCATTCCGATCAATCAGGGCGTGGCAAGGCAATACAGCGCCACAGGCCGTTGCTTCACGCAAAAGCCGGATGGCGACGGCACCTGCCCCTCCCTGGCACTGCGGGTATTTCGCGATGTCTACGGCAAGCAATATCCGCTTGCGCACATCAACGACATGATGGAGTTGGTGTGGGGTACGCGCACGGCACCGGAAAATCACTGGATCACGCGCACGGACGCGAATGGCAACCAGCTTTCCTGCTTTGCGCAGATGAACCTGCTGAAGCGTTGGTACCTCGCCTTTTTCGACACCAGCGCTGTGAAAAGCCCCTGCCCCTACACGGCGGAATTTCCGGTGGACGCCGTGCTGCTCCAGCCCGACGACAAAGATGTGGTAAAGATGGCCACAAACCGCGTCATCTTCTACGGCGGCGCGCTGCAGGCGGCACAGGACCGCACCTACACTCCTGTCAACGACCTGCTGCCCGGCGTTTTCGTGCACGCCATGGCGATGGACAACCTCATCACCTTCCACGGCCAGCCGTACCAGAATGCGATTTCGCTCGGCGGCAATCCGGTGAACGGCAACATGGTGCAGATCGCGGCAACCTTTCCGGTAATCCTGATCCTGTCGTGGATTCACTGGCGCGGGATTCGCCGCAAACGGCGAGGGTTGGGCGGGGCGCAGCGCCAGCGCAGCATCACCTTTGAATACGTCATTGAAAAGATGGTGGAGAAGGTCTGGCACTATCTCGCTTTGGGACTTGCGCTGGGCGTAGGACTGGTGCTGACCCGCTCCGCCGGCCTTTCTGTGGCGAACTGGGTGGAGGTGGTGTTCGTGGCGGCGGAACTGGCGGCGCTGGTGCTGGTTGGCCTCCCGGAGTCGATCTGGGGATACTTGCATCACGTCGTGGGCGGCAATCCCGACGATGGATCGGCAGCCGTTCCGGCTTTAGAACCAGTGGAGGGACAAGCAGTATGAGAGTTGGCGTTGGGCTTTGCGCCGGAATGGCGCTGGTGGCGTTTGCGCATTCGGCTTTGGCTGCCGATGAGGCATGCGCCGCCGCAACAGGGGATGTGGTGCTGCAGGCGCGCACGCCCGAAGTGGACCTCTACGACGGCCCCTCCGGCAAGAAGGTGATGACAGTCGAGCAGGGCAAGTTTCCCACCTGCACGCCAATCATCGGTCGGGCACCGAACTTCATGCTGCAAATGAGCATGAACGGCGCCAAGTACTGGGTGCCGCCCTACATGGTGAAGTATCGCTTCTCCGGAAAGCTTCCTGCCGTCTGCCGCAATCTCGCGATGGGCAGCAATGAACAGAAAGTCGGATCGACGCGCGGCCTCGGCGAAGGCTGCCCCAAAACCGGAGGATCGCACTGATGCGTTCTCGTAGCTTTGGACTGGCTGCGCTGGCAGGCGCATTGCTGGCGAGCGTACCGGGGCAGGCGAGCCTGGGCGATGGCTATCCCGGTCGGGGCACGGCGTTGTCGCAGGTCTCCGCGGCCGGCGACTACAACGATGTGCTCGCCGGTCGGCCGTTGGCGCTTGGTATCATGCGGGCGCGGGCGCAGGGGTTCGTCCCGTCTCCGCAGCTGCAGACCTATGTGCACGGCGTGATGACGCGGCTGCTAACCAATGTGAAAATGCCGCCCTCGTTCCATCCCGAGGTACGTGTTCTCGCGGCGCCGGAATTCACCGGTGAATGCACCCCCGACGGCACGCTGATCATTACGGTGGGCCTTCTTGAGCAGATCGAGAACGAAGACGAGCTTGCCTTCGTCCTGGGCCACGAACTGGCGCATGCCATCTACAAGCATCAGGCGAAGAACTGGTTCAAGAAAGCGCAGTACTATGCGGTGGTGAATGGCGGTGCTGTGGATACCATGGCGAAATCCGCCGCGCTGATCGCGGGCGGACAGACCGGCAACAACATCACGCGGGGCCTGGATGTGGCACAGCATCTAGCGAAGCTCAGCGCGAATGTTCTGATGCCCCAGATGGAACGAGGCCAGGAGGATGCCGCCGATGCGCTCGGCTTCGACCTGATGGTCAAGGCCGGCTACGACCCGCAAGCCGCGCTCTCAGTGATGGACAAGCTCGCCGAGCAGGAGGCCGAAGCGGCCGCAGCCGCAGCGCAGGCCCGCGCGGCGGCGGAGAAGGATTCCAGCGGCGGCGGCGACAAGCTGAGCAAGGGGCTAAGCCTTGGCGCAGGCGCACTGGGCAGTCTGTTGAGCGGCAGCGCGCCCAGTACCGATCAGATGACCGACATCGCCATCTTCGCCTTCGACACGGCGGTGGACAGCATGGCGGAGGATGCCACCTCGCACCATCCCGCCAAAGAACGCGAAGACCTTCTCAGCGCCTATGCCTTTCGCGAGTATCGCACGGCTACGATGGTGAACCCGACTCCCCTGCCCTGGAGTCCGGCGAGCAAGTCTCCGCTGAAACCGCAGCTCACGGCCCTGCTCGCCCACTACAGCCTTGCTGAAAATGCCGCGGCCTATGTGGCGGACCGAAGCCAAGGCACTCCGGCTTCCGCAAGGACTTATGTCACCTCTGCTACCGCCAATCCGACGGCGGATCATGCATACACGGAATTCGTCGCCGCCGAGTACTATGAGCTGGACCGGCAGAGCACGCTTTCCGAAGCCGCACTGGTAAAGGCGGCCAACGGGCCGGAGCCATCGTGGGAAGTCTATTCACGGCTCACCGACATCTACGTCTCGCGCGGCGATTACCCGAAGGCGCAGGCATTGATGGATGGCGCAGTGGTGCGTTTGGAAAATTCGCCGGTGTTGTTGCCCAAGCGGATCGAAGTGCTGCGCGGGGCAGGCCGGATAAGCGAAGCGGAGGCACTGGTTCCACAATGCAAACGCTACGACATCGAAGAGTTGACGGATGCATGCAAAAAAGCGGCCGGCGGATAGGCAGTAGCGGCTCGCAATGGTCGGGGGGATACCATGCATAGCGCAATTGCAGTGTGGGTGCTGTGGGGAAGTCTCGCGATTTTCGCATCTCCCTCCCTCGCGGCCCAAGGCGATGGATACCCGACGAGCGGCAAAGCTATCGATGAGCTGGTACCGGCGGCGAACTACTCGCCAGCGCTGCAGGGCCGAACGCTGGCGCTCGGCATCCTGCGCTCGCGCGCCCAAGGCTTCGTGCCCTCCCCGCAGCTGCACGACTATGTCAAAGGCGTGCTGGTGCGGCTGCTGAAAGGGGTCGCGCTGCCGCCCTCGTTCAAGCCCGAAGTGCGCATTCTCGCCGCTCCCGAATTTGCCGGCGAATGCACGCCGGACGGCACCTTGGTCGTCACCGTCGGTCTGCTGGAGCAGATCGAAAACGAGGACGAGCTCGCCTTCGTGATGGGCCATGAAGTGGCCCATGCCATCTACCGCCACGAAGCGAAGAACTGGGCAAAAAAATCGCAATACTATGCGGTGGTGAACGGCACCTCGCGCGATGCCGTGGCGCAATCGGCACTGATCGCGGCAAGTGCCACGCCCTATCTCGGGAGTGTCATCAATCTCGCCCGCCACCTCGAAAAACTGAGCGACAACGTGCTGATGCCGCAGATGGAGCGCGGCCAGGAAGATGCAGCCGATGCGCTCGGTTTCGACCTGATGATCCGCGCGGGCTACGATCCGGAAGCGTCGCTGGCCGTCATGGACAAGCTGGCGCAGCAGGAAGCCGTGGCTTCGAAAGCGGCCGCAGAAGCGAAAGTGCCGAAAACGCAGAATTCGGCCGAGGCCAAAGCGAACGGCATCAACATCGGCATGGGCGTGCTGGGCCTCGTGATGAGCGGCGGCACAAGTCCGTGGGCTTGGGCCAATCTTGCGGTGGCCGCCTTCGGCGCCGCCGTGGACGGCATGGCGGAGGACGCCACTTCGCATCATCCGGCGAGGGAACGCACCAATCTGCTGAGCGCCTACGCCTATCGCGAATACCGGACGTTGGTATTCGCCGATCCGACGCCGGTACCGTGGAGTCCGGCCAGCACATCGCCGCTGAAGGCGCAACTCACCGGGCTGTTGTCGCACTACACCATGGCGGAAGACGCCGCCGCCTACGTGGCCGACCGCACGCAAGGTACCGATATGGCGGCCCGGTTGTCTGTCGCAACCTCGACGGGAATGCCAACCGCCAATCATGCGTATACGGAATTTGTCGCGGCCGAATACTACCAGCTAGGCAAGCAGAACGCGCTGTTTGAAGCGGCGCTGCTGAAGGCCGTAAGCGGACCTGAGCCTTCCTGGGAGGTATATTCGCGGCTACTGGACATCTACATCGGCCGCCACGATTACGTGAAGGCGCAAGCGCTGATGGACGAGGCAGTGACGCGCTTCGACAACTCTCCCGTGCTATTGCCCAAGCGCATCGAGATTCTGCGCGCCGCGGGCCGGCAGGCCGATGTGGTGGCGCTGGTGCCGCAGTGCGAGCGTTACGACATTCCTGAACTCACCGACATCTGCCACCGCGCTGCCGGCAAGGCTTAGCGCGATTTAGGCGATAATGTCGGGAAGCAGCGCGTCTTCGATGCGGGCGATCTGGTCTTTCAGCTGCAGCTTCCGCTTTTTCAACCGCGTGAGCTGGAGTTGATCTTTGACACCTTGCTCGGTCATGGCAGCGATTGCCGAATCGAGATCGCGGTGTTCCTGCATCAGTTCCGCGAGCTTGGCGCGCAAAGCCTGCTCTTCCGAGTCCGTCATGCCCCGCCCTTGCGCCTCCGGCGCCCTTTGGCAAGGTCCTCACCCCAGCGCCGCATGGGCCAAGTATACCCCAGAAGGTCGAGCATGCGGCCGACCATCTGGTCCACAAGGTCGGGAATCGATTGCGGCTCGGCGTAGAACGCCGGCACCGGCGGCAGGATGATGGCACCAATTTCGGCGAGTTGGGTTAGAGTGCGCAGATGCCCGAGGTGGAGAGGCGATTCGCGCACTAGCAGAATCAGTGGCCGGCGCTCCTTCAGAGCCACATCGGCCGCTCGGGTGAGAAGGTTGGTGGTGACGCCGGTCGCAATTTCGGACATTGTGCGCACCGAGCATGGTGCCACAATCATGGCTTGCGTTTTGAAGCTCCCGGAGGCAATCGGCGCTGCAATGTCCGTGATGGCATAAGAGTGATCGGCCTTGGCGGCGACTTGCTTCGGCCCGAATCTGGTCTCGTAGCCGATGGTCATCTCACCTGGCTTCGTCATCACAAGATGCGATTCGGCCCCGACCTCCTTCAGCGCGTCCAAAAGGCGAATCCCACAGCTGACGCCGGACGCGCCGCTGATCCCCACCACGATCCGCGGCCTGCCGGCATTGTGCAGCGCAGCAACCATTATCGATTCTTAACAGCCGATAACCCAGGGACGGAAGAGGGGGCGTGACAGAAGCGGCCATTGGTGTTCTAATTCTGTCATCTTTCAACCGATGAGGTGCAAGATATGGCCATGGAAGGGCACATCCAGGAGCTCAACGACAAACATCAAAAACTGGAAGAATTGATCGAAGCCGAAATGGCACATCCCGATTGGGATGAAATCAGAATCGCCGCCCTCAAGAAAGAGAAGCTCAGGGTCAAAGACGAATTGGAACGCCTGCGAAGCAGCGTGCACTAGCTTCGAGCAAATCCATCTCTTTCGACAGTTGCACCGCGCCGCTCGTGACACGGCGTGACCCCGGAGGTATTTTATTTCTCATTCAGCCGGCGGTGGGGTCGCGCCGCAAAGAGGTGCCCCGCGCGTCACGAGCGCCCGCATGAGGGCTGCCGAAGGAAATGGTGATCGAGCCGCGGCGGCGCCCGACGATCACGAGTGAGTGACCTTCATACATCATTGTTTGCGGAAGTCCGGTTCCGGCGCGCATACTACACTTCTGCCGGCTGGCGAGGGGGCTCGAATGCGCGCGTTCCTTAGCATCGCGATTATCGGTTTCAGCCTTGCGACAGCCCATGCAGAGCCGCAGGCTCAGCCTCAGGCGCCGGGCCCTCCGGCTTCGGCGCAGCGATCCGACGCGGACAGGGTGATTTGCCGGAACCGCATGGCAACGGGCAGCCGCTTGGCATATGCCCGCGATTGCCACACGAGAGCGGAGTGGGATTTCATCACCCGATCCTCCCAGGATTTCACCACAGGCATCCAGCAGCGATCGTTCGAGTTGAACAATCCGCCCGGCGGCGGCGGCCACTAAGATATTTTGACGGGCCGTATTTTCCGAGTTTCGGAGGGCTTTTCCTTTCCGGCGCGGGCGGCTACAACACACGCCTTCCCTGAATGACGGACGTTCACGGAAGGACGGGGTCACAAGCCTCGCCCGGAAAGGAAATTGTTATGGCCGCTGAAACCGCTCCCCTGATGCCAAAGGCGACTGCCGTCTGGCTGATCGATAATACCTCGCTGACCTTTGAGCAGATCGCCGATTTCTGCGGCCTTCATCCCCTCGAGGTGAAGGGCATCGCCGACGAGGACGTGGCAAAAGGCATCAAAGGACAGGATCCTGTTACCTCCGGCCAGCTGACCCGAGAGGCAATCGAAGCAGCGGAGAAGGATCCGGCCAAACGCCTCAAAATGGCTGCGCCCAAGCACAAGATGCCCGCGGTCAAGCTCAAGAAGGCGCCGCGTTACACACCGGTCTCCAAGCGGCAGGATAAGCCGGATGCCGTCTATTGGCTTCTGCGCAATCACCCCGAGCTCAGCGATCCGGATGTGATCAAGCTGATCGGCACGACCAAGGCCACGATCCAGAAGATTCGCGAGCGGTCCCACTGGAACGCCGCCGCGCTCAAGGCTGTCGATCCGGTCACCCTGGGTCTCTGCTCCCAACTCGAGCTGGATTTGGCAGTGACGCGTGCCAACCAGCGGCGCGACCGGCAAATCAAGAAAGGCGAGAAGCGGGGCGAAAAACTGCGACCGATTGGCGAAACGGTTGGTCAGCCTGCTGAACCATCGACGGAAGCCAGTCCGGAGTCCGTCACGCCAGTTTTCGAGCACGACGATTCCGCGGGCTGAAGAGGCCAAGGTAGCGGACTAAATGACCGGCCCCTACTGAATGGTTCCGCAGGCGCCGAATGGGATGATCGCCACCGTATCGCCATTGTCGTTGGCAATCTCATATTCGCATTGTTCCGGCGGGTCTCCGGAAATGAGCGCAACGGCAAGAACCGTACCCCAGAGTTGAATGGCTTCGCGGCAAGCCGAATTGGCGCTCGGGAGCCACATGCCGCGTCGATCGACTGAGAGTTCGTCGCCTTTGCGGAAATTGAAGTAGTATCGGGTCATGGCCGGCCTCGTCCTCTATATAATCCGCTGAAAGCGGGTGGTTCCCGTGCCACTCGCCCACAAAATGTGCGGAAGGCACGGAACCAAATCCGCCGGAGCGCACCGACATGAGTCAGTTAGCCGCGCCAAACCCGGATGTCCTCATCGCCGGCGGCGGAATGGTGGGCCTGAGTCTGGCCGTCGCGCTTGCACAAGGCGAGATGTCAGTCACTGTTGTCGACCCGCTGGCCGAGTCCGCCGTTCTCAGCGAGCGTTTCGACGGCCGGGTCAGCGCGCTTTCCTATGCGTCGGTGCGGATGCTCAAGGCGCTGGGCATCTGGAAGTACATGGAAGAGCACGCCCAGCCGATATTCGACATCTTGGTGACGGATGCAGCGATCAATTCCGCGCCGAGTCCGTTCTCGCTCCATTTCGATCATCGGGAGATCGGGGATGCGATGGGCGCGATTGCCGAGAACAGGCATATCCGCCGCGCGCTCTTTGCAGCCGTCAAAGACCGGAAAAATATCACCCTCGTCTCCCCGGCGGCCGTCTCCCGAATCGCTATGCTCGGAGACCGGATAGAAGCCGGATTGTCGAACGGGACGTCGCTGCGAGCGAACCTTGTGGTTGGAGCAGACGGCCGCGATTCGCCGCTGCGGGAGCAAATGGGCCTGCGCACCATTACGTGGGCGTATCCGCAAGTCGGCATTGTCGCGACGGTTCATTCCGAGCGGCCGCATAACGGCACCGCTTATGAGCATTTTTTGCCGTCCGGGCCGTTTGCCATCCTGCCCCTAACGGAAAACCGCTCCTCGCTCGTCTGGACGGAACGTGAAGAGCTTGCTCCGTTGCTGCTACAATTGCCCCCAGACCGGTTCAGCGAAGAGGTAGAGCGTCGCTTTGGCGATCATCTCGGAAAGATAGAAGTCGTCGGCCCACGATGGTCGTATCCGCTGCGATTTCATCTCGCCCGTGGCTACATCGCCTCCCGTTTCGCGCTGGTTGGGGATGCCGCACACGGCATCCACCCGATTGCCGGGCAGGGACTAAATCTCGGGCTCAAGGATGCCGCGGCACTCGCAGAATGCGCGCTGGAAAGCATGCGCCTCGGGCTGGACCCCGCCGATCCTGAAGGTTTGTGTCGTTACCAGCGCTGGCGGCGCTTCGATGCCTTCGTTCTTGCCGCAGCAACCGATGGACTCAATCGCCTGTTCTCGAACGATCTCGGGCCAATCCGCGCCATCCGGGATGCGGGGCTCGGCGCGGTGGATGCCATTGGCCCACTGCGCCGCTTTTTCATGCGCAATGCCGGGGGCGATCTTGGCAAACTGCCGCGACTGATGCGCGGGGAGCCGGCGTAAGCCACCGGGCCCCGCCGCGGCTTAGGACGGAATTATGTATTTCCTGATCTGGAAAATGTCTCTGGATCTTGTGGGCGGCAACGGTACGCCACTGGGAGCCGCGAAGGCCCGAATTGCAAACCAACTCAGTTCAGCGTTTCTTTGCGCCGGTGGGCGAGTGCGGCAGGAAGCTCCTGATAAAAATTCCTCGCTTTGCTAACGATCCTGCGTTGGCGCGCCTCTTCGGCTTCGTCGCGTGTGGCGAACTGGTCGCCCTCGAACACATAACGGGTGAGCGGCTGGCCGGTGCGGGCATCGCGCGCTTCGATTTCGCCCACCTCTTCCACTTGTTCCTGAACCAGGCGCAACGTGTGTTTGTAATGGGCGATGGGATCGCGCCGGTCGCTGACCTCTTCCCGGATGCGCTCCATATTCTGCGCATCGAAGCGCCGAAGCACGCCGAGAACGGGCGCACGGTAGCGATAGAGCAGGATCGCCCCAATGATCAGAACCGCGGTGGTGACGAGGCCTTCCATGAAGATCCGCTCCCACCGCCGGAGTTATGCCCCCGCCGCGGCGGTTTCAACTGGTGAACCGGGGGCGGAGTGTCCGCGACGCAAATATTCGAAGCTTTGCATTTCCATGAGCCGCGAGGCCGTGCGTCGAAAGGCCGTCGCGCCGTCACCCTGTCGGTAGAGCCGATCCGGCGGAGCGGCGGCGGAGCAGATCAGCTTCACGTTCGTGTCGTAGATTGTGTCAACGAGCGCGATGAACCGGCGCGCCTCGTTGTGGTCCCCTGGGCCAAGCACGGGAACGCCATCGATCAGCAGTGTGTGGAAATGGCGGGCGATCTCCAGATAGTCGGCAGCGGCCAGTGGCTGCCGGCAGAGCTCATTGAAGGTGAAGCGCGCCACGCCTTTGGCAGCTTGCGGCACGCGCACCTTGCGCCCCAGCACGGGAAGGGTTTGCGGCGCGCCGTGCTGTGCATCGGTGAGGCAGAGCCAGGCGGCCTCCATCCTGGCATCGGCTTCCGGACCGAGCGGCACGATGTAGGTATCGAGCTGCGCCAGCCGCTGCAGGCGGTAGTCCGTCGGGCCGTTCAGCTCGACAACATCCAGCTTCTGCTCGATGAGCGCAACGAAGGGCAGAAACAGCTGCCGGTTAAGACCGCCCTCGTACAATCGGCGCGGCGGCGTGTTGGAGGTGGTGACCACCACCACGCCCAGCTCGAACAGCCGCTCGAACAGACGCCCGAGAATCATGGCATCGGCAACATCCGTCACCTGAAACTCGTCGAAACACAGCAGCACCGCCTCCTCGGCAATGCGCTTTGCCACGGACGGAATGGGATCGTCCGCGCCGCGCTGCCGCGCCTCGTGAATACGCGCATGGGTCTCCACCATGAAGGCGTTGAAATGCACGCGGCGTTTGGCGCGTAAGGGTACGCGCGAGAAGAACAGGTCCATCAGCATGGACTTGCCGCGCCCAACATCGCCCCAGAGATATAGGCCCGTCGGCGGCTCGCCGACTTTGGAGAACAGCCCGCGCGGCTTGTAGTCGCGCAAAGCCGCTTCCAGCGCCTGCAGCCGCGCGGCTGCCTTCTCCTGCGCTTGGTCCGGCGCGAGTTCGCCGCTCGCGAGCAAGACGCGATAACGCTGAATAATGCGCTCACCCACGGGATGTATCAGCTTGTAAGAATCAGGCAGCGTGCTTCAGGATCTTGCGGTTGACGAGGCATTCCGCAATCTGCACCGCATTCAGCGCCGCGCCCTTGCGCAAATTATCCGCCACAATCCACATGCAGAGGCCGTGCTCCACCGTTGGGTCCTTGCGGATGCGCGAGACGTAGGTGGCGTCTTCACCAGCACATTCCACCGGAGTGACGTAGCCGCCGTCTTCGCGCTTGTCGACCACCAGGACACCGGGCGCTTCACGCAGGAGATTGCGGGCCTTCTCGGCCGTGATCGGTTTCTCGAATTCCACGGTGACGGACTCCGCGTGGCCAATGAATACCGGCACCCGCACGCAGGTGGCCACCAGCTGAATGGCAGGGTCGAGTATCTTCTGCGTCTCCACCATCATCTTGAACTCTTCGTTGGTGAAGCCGGAATCCTTGAAGTCCTGGATGTGCGGGATAACGTTGAAGGCGATCTGCTTGGTGAACAGCGTGGTCTCGATGGGATCGGCGACAAAGACCGCGCGCGTCTGCCGGAACAACTCGTCCATCGGCGCCTTGCCCGCGCCGGAGACGGATTGATAGGTCGAGACCACCACGCGCTTGATGCTGGCGGCGTCGTGCAGCGGTCTCAGCGCCACAACCAACTGCGCCGTCGAGCAGTTCGGGTTAGCGATGATTCCCTTCTTGATCCCGTGCTCCAGCACATGCGCGTTGACTTCCGGTACCACCAGCGGCACCTCGCGGTCCATGCGCCAGTAGGAGGCGTTGTCGATCACCAGCGCGCCATCGTCGGCGATCTTCGGCGCCCACTCCTTGGACACGGCGGAGCCCGCGGACATCAGGCAGATGTCGGTGTCGCGGAAATCGAAATGCTCGAGCGGCCGCACCTTCAGCGTGGCGTCACCGAATGACACGGAGGTGCCGACGGAGCGCGAGGAGGCCAGCGCCACCACTTCGCTCGCCGGAAATTCGCGCTCGGCGAGCACGTTCAGCATTTCGCGGCCGACGTTTCCCGTCGCGCCAACCACAGCAACTTTGAACGACATCGTCATCCTCAGAGAACGCGGGAACGGCCCCGCGGCGCGCCGACGAGCATTACTGCATAGCGAGGAGGCAGGAAAGTGGCGGCTTAGCGGTCCGTCGGCCACGTCAGCGAAACGACGGCACCGCCCTTGACCCCGTTCCCGCCGATCTCCCCGCCGAACACGCGCATGTTGGCCGGATCGATACGATCAAGGCCGCTGGGCTGCACCCTGTAATGTGGGGCGGGTGCGTCCGTCGGCTGCGACTCCGCCGCATGATCGCCGCGGACCAAGCCAAACGATGGCGCCTCCGACAACGATGCCGTCCGCGTGTTCGGCTCGGAGATTCCGGCAGATTGCGCTGCCGAGGAAGCAGCCAAAAGAGCAATCACGGAGAAAATTGCTGTGCGCATGACGCCACCTCCCGCCGCATCGTGCACCCTTCGGGACTAAGGCTCAGTTGCAAACTGCCTCAAATTTGACGGCATTACGGGCCTGTGTGCCAGTTGATGGTAACCATGCCGCCTCTTCCGTCGACCGAGCCGCCAAGGCTCCCGCCTAGAATCGTCACACCGTCGATCCGGTAATGAGGCGCCAGGTGGGGCTTGCCGCTCCGCGAATAGCGGGTGATGGCATCTGCATGGATCGGCCCAATGGAGAAGCCGGTATTGACGCCTCCCGGCATGGGTCGCGTCGGGCCAAGCAGGGGCAATCTCTCCCGGCTTCGTGGCAGGTCAAATTTCGGCTGAGCGGCGATTGCGGAGAGCGGGCGGCGCGACGGATCGCTGTCCAGCTTGGTTAATGCAAGGGTGTCTTGGGGAAGCCCGGCTGCAGACACGGCCGTCGCACTCAGCACTGCAGCAGCGAAACACACCGGCGCGCGCATGGCGCTTTCTCTCCCTCAATCGCAGCAACGCGCATTTCGATGCTTTGTTGCAATTGGACTAAGGGAGATGTTCAGGGATCGAGCTCTGGGTAGCGCCGGAATATCCCTTCCGTGTTGAAGGGCTGCCGGCGGCCGGACGCCAGGTAAGCGGCAATGCGTGGACGTTTCGCCACTCGATCGTGCAGGGGCTCCAGTTCGCGATACTTCTTTTCCAAGCGATCCATCGCGTTCGGAAAGGCGTAGCGGAGCCCTTCCACAACGTGGAACAGCGAGAGGTCGGCATACGAGGGCCGCCGGCCCGCGAGATAGCCCACGCCGTTGCGCGCGAGAATTCCATCGAAGTAGCTGAGGTATTTCGGCAGGCGCTTGTTCCGCAGGTTTTCTGTGCGACGCGCCGCTTCCACCTTTTGATCTTCGTAGTACAGCCCGCCGGCAATCGGATGATGAGCGTCATGAATCTCGGCCACGAGATCGGCGATGGTCAGCTGCAACTGGTGGACCCGGAAGCGGCCCGCATCGCTCTTGGGGGCTAGTCCGTGGCGCTCGCCCAGGAAGAGGAGAATGTTTGCCGTCTGCCCGATCGTGAGTTTGCCTGCTATGAGGAACGGCGGCGCGAACGGCGGCGTCTGCTTTTCCGCCTTCATCCTTACCATCATTTTTTCGTCACCACCTTGCGTCACCGCCAAGTCAACGTAAGGGACGCCGGCTTTTTCCAGGGCAAGGCGGATGAATTCGCCGCGGCCCGGAATGCCGGACCAGTACCAGAGTTCATAGCGCATGGCCTTCCTCATGCGATAATGCCGCCAGCGCGCAACCGTGCCAGTTCAACATCCGGCAGGCCGAGCACATCGCGCAAGACTTCGTCGGTGTGTTGGCCGAGAGTCGGCGGCGGCAGGCGGTATTCGGGGGGCGTTTTCGCCAGGCGTAGCGGGCTTGCGACGAGTTCGAGACGGCCGGTTGCGTGTTCCATTGGTACAGCCAGTTGCCGGGCAACGGCCTGCGGATCGGAAAATACCTGATCGATGCCGTTGATGGGACCGCACGGCACGTTCACCTCCTCAAGCAACGCGATCCATTGAGCATTCGTTCGTATTCGCAACAGAGGTTCGAGAATCGATATCAATTCGTCCCGATGATGTACGCGCGCCGCATTGGTGGCGAAGCGCGGATCCGATGCGAGTTCGGCACGGCCGCACGTTTTAGAAAACCGCCTGAACTGCTGATCATTGGCAATGGCCAGAATGAGAAAATTGTCTGCCGTGGAGAATACCTGATACGGCACGATATTGGGGTGGGCGTTACCCATTCGCGTGGGCACAATACCCCCCGCCAGATAATTCATCGCCTGATTGGCAAGTCCGGCGACCTGGCAGTCAAACAGCGCCATGTCGATCTCCTGCCCCTCGCCCGTTCGACCCTGGTGCAGTAGCGCCGCCATAATCGCGACGGTTGTGTAAAGTCCGGAAACGAGATCTGACACCGCCACCCCGACCTTCATCGGCTCGGCACCGGGCGCACCGTCCGGCTGCCCGGTGATGCTCATCAGGCCGCTCATGCCTTGGATAAGATAGTCGTAACCGGCTTTGTCCCTGTAGGGGCCAGTATGGCCAAAGCCGGTAAGAGAACAGTAGATGAGCGCCGGGTTCTCCGCTGCGAGCAATGCATAATCGAGGCCGTAGCGCGCCAGGGTGTCTGTCTTGAAATTTTCCACGAGCACGTGGGCGCGGCGCGCCAGCCGTCTCACCAGCTCGCCACCATTCGGCCGAGAAATATCGATGGCAACGGATTTCTTGTTGCGATTGGCGGACAGGAAGTAGGTCGCGTCGCCTCTGCCGCCGTCTGACGTGGAGAGGAACGGCGGCCCGAAATGGCGCGTTTCGTCGCCCTCGCCCGGCTTCTCGATCTTGATCACTTCGGCGCCGAGATCGCCTAAAATTTGGGTCGCCCACGGGCCGGCAAGGACGCGGCTCAGGTCCAGCACGCGGATATGAGAGAGTGCCCCCAAAGCTCCTCCGCGTCAGATATCGGTCCGCACGTCCCACAGCTCAGGATAAAAGCGCAAGCTGAGTGCCTTCTGAAGATATTGCACGCCGGAGGTGCCACCGGTGCCAACCTTGCCGCCGATGATCCGTTCCACTGTCTTCATGTGGCTGAAGCGCCAGAGATGAAAGCGGTATTCCAGATCGACCAGCTTCTCAGCCAATTCGTATAAGTCCCAATGCGTTTCGGCGTCGCGATACACTTCGCGCCACGCGGCGGTTACCCGCAGGTCCGGCACATAAGTTTGCGAAAAATCGCGCTCCAGCTTGTCGCGCGGAATATCGAGGCCTCGGCGCGCCAGAAGCGCAAGGGCCTCGTCGTAGATGCTGGGCGCTTCAAGTGCTTCGCGCACCTGCGCGTAGATTTCGGATTTTGATTCGAATACCCGCGCCATATCGGCGTGCTTGTTGCCGAGCCGGAATTCAAGCATGCGATATTGGTACGACTGGAAGCCGGACGAGCGGCCCAGCGCCGCGCGGAAGCTGGAGTAGTCGAAGGGTGTTAGCGTCGAAAGAATCTCCCATGACTGGATCAGATTGACCTGCACCCGCGCCACGCGCGCCATCATTTTGAAGGCGGGGCCAAGGTCGTCGTCGTGAATCTGGCGAATGGCTGCCCCGATCTCGTGCAGGCAAAGCTTCATCCACAGTTCGGATGCCTGATGGATGATCACGAACAGCAATTCGTCATGGCGGTCGGTCAGCGGGGTCTGGCAGGCGAGCAGTTGTGAAAGCTGCAGGTAATCGCCGTAGGACATGCTGTCGCGCAGGTCCCAGTGCACGTTCTCGCCGCTGAGATGAGACTCTTTATGCTGAGTTAAGCCGGGCTGGTCAGGCATAGGTGTTTTATATCGGATTTCCTTAGCGAAGGTCATCAAAATGAATGGAGCGCCGGCGCTCGGGGGTGCTAGCTTGGGACCGGTTTCCGAAAACTCGGGTATGATCATGGTAAGGTCATTGATCACTTGCGCAGCCGCCGCGATCTTGCTCGCGGGGACCCCCGCCGATGCGCGTCGCGCCCGCTGCGCCATGGCGGAAGATATGACCGCGGTTCAGACAGCCGCCATCCAGCAGGAGCTCATGGTGGCGGCGCTCACCTGCAACGAGGTGCAGCGCTTCAATGCCTTTCAAACCGGATTTGGGCCGGAACTGCGGGCCTCGGACGCGAGGCTGGCCGCCATGTTTCGGCGGCTATATGGCCGACGCGGCGAAGCAGCGTATCACGCATTCAAAACGAAGCTTGCCAACAATGCCGAGATCCGCAGCATCCACAACAATCCCGCCTATTGCCAGGAGGCGGGATCGATGCTGACGACGGCCTTGGCAACGAACCGGCCGATGCTTTCCGCCTTCGTGCGCAACCTGAGTGTCACGGTCGAGGAGTCGCCGGCACCCACGTGCAACGAAAAGCTGGCGCGTTCGGCGAGGGCACGGCACCGGTAAACCCGGTGAAGTCGGTTAGGAAACAGAAAGGCGGGCGTTTGCGCCCGCCTTTCTCATTCATGCGGAGATAATCAGCCGCCGCCGAGGTCGATCACTGCTCGACGGTTCTGCGGTTCGCGCACGCCGGGCCCTGTCGGAACCAGTGGATCGTCGAAGCTTTTTCCGGCGGTCCCAATCTCATCGGGACTCATGCCCTGATTGACCATCTCGGTCTTCACCGAGGCGGCACGGCGCTCCGAGAGCCCCTGGTTATAGCTGTGCGAACCCACGGTATCGGTATGCCCGGTCACCAGAACGCGCACGGCCCCCTGCTGTTTCGCAGTCTTCACGGCTTCCGTAACAACGGCCTGCGCCTCTGCGGTGAGGTTCGATTTGTTAAAATCGAAGAACACGATGAACGTCTTCACCGGCGGGGGCGGTGGGGGTGGCGGCGGCGGAGGTGGCGGTGCTGCGGCCGGGGGTGGCGGCGGCGGAGGTGGCGGTGGCGGAGGAACCGACTCAAAATACCACCGCAGTCCCACCATCACAGCCTGCTCGTTGTTGTCCCGCAGGTTGGCTTCGAACGGCAGCGATGTGGTGAACGTCCTGTGAGCCGAGAACTGGCGATAGCGCCAATCGATACCCAGATCGAGACTGTCCGTAATTGAGTAGGAAAACCCGACCAGCCCCTGATACATAAATCCGGTCTGACGACCGTTCGCCACATTGATGACGCCGGAAGGGCTTGCAGGAGCAGTCACATCGAGATCGGCGCTGCCGATGCCGGCGCCCGCGCCCAGCGTGAAATCCCATCGCGGCGTGAGGTGAAAGTCATATGCGGCGTTGAACAGTCCGGAGACATTGCTCAGCCGGCCATGATCGCCGGTGCTGTTGGTCCCAAGGCTGCTCACGTTGTGGCGATCCCACCCGAGCTCGACCTCAAGACGCAGCCCCATGGGCAGACGATAACCGAAACTGCCTGTAAAGAGTGCCGCATCGCCGGACTTTAGCGTGTCGTCGGGCCCGTTCGGCGTGTAACGGATGTTGATGTTGCCAAGTGTATCCCAACCTGCCCCTAGCCCGAGATACCATCCTTGGGCATCGCTGGCCGCCGCAGGCGCGGCAAAGGTCAAGGCCGTCATTGCCGCTAAGGCAATTGTCCGCATCCGCATCGATATCTCCTCGCATGTGATAAGGCCGGGATGCTCCCCAAGCCGGACATATGCCGGAACGTGATAAGAGCGATTCGCCGGATTGTGGAGCCAAGCCGCCGATTTCAGGCGCTGCTGTGACCTCGCTGCAACATCGGCGCGACAGACTCGGCTAAGTGTTAACGGACCGCCGCGTGTTCAGCTTCAGCCTTGCCGCCCAAGCTGCGCAGCATGAACGGCAGGATTCCCCCGTTCTGGAAGTAGGCGATCTCGTCAGCAGTGACGATCAGAAGCCACAGTGGGAGCGGCGCGGTATGACCGTTCGGGTAGTGGATGGTGGCGGTGAGGGACATCCGGGCCGTGATCCTGCCTGTGAGCGGGATGTCGATCATTTCGCGGCCGGTGAGTCCGTAGTCCTGCCGGCGTTTGCCGGCTTCGAACACCAGCGGCGCAATGCCCATGCCGATGAGGTTTGACCGATGGATACGCTCAAAACTTTCGGCGATGACCGCCCGCACACCCTGTAACTTCGGCCCCTTGGCCGCCCAGTCCCGCGATGAGCCGGTGCCATATTCCTTTCCGGCGATCACCACCAGCGGGACACCATCTGCCTGGTATCGCACCGCCGCATCATAGATGGTCATCTCCTCACCGGACGCTTGCGGCCGGGAATAATAGACGGTGTTGCCCCCTTCCCGGCCGCCCATCATCTCGTTCTTGATGCGGATATTCGCGAAGGTGCCGCGGACCATCACTTCATGATTGCCGCGGCGCGCGCCGTAGGAGTTGAAATCGGCGAATTCGACGCCGTGCTCCAGCAGGTATTTGCCGGCCGGGCTGTCCTTTTTGATCGAGCCAGCCGGACTGATGTGGTCGGTGGTGATCGAATCTCCGAACAAGGCGAGAATGCGCCCACCGGTTACATCGGTTGTCCCTGCCGCGTCCCTTGGCATGTTCTCGAAGTAGGGCGGATTGCGCACGTAAGTCGAATTGGCATCGTATGCGTACGTCTTTCCCGCCGCGATCGCGACTTTCTTCCAGTTGTCATCGCCCTCGAATACGTCGTCATAGCGGGTGCGGAACGCTGACGCGGTGATTGCCTGACGGAGCGTTGCAGCGATTTCCGCGGAGGAAGGCCACAGATCCCTGAGATACACGGGCTTGCCGTCCTGTCCCGTCCCCAGCGGCTCACGCGTGAGATCAAGGTTCATCGATCCCGCGAGGGCATAGCCGACGACCAGCAGCGGCGAGGCGAGATAGTTCGCGCGCACTTGCGGATGCACGCGGCCCTCGAAATTGCGGTTGCCCGAAAGCACTGAGGCCACAACCAGATCGCCAGCGTTTACGGCGTCGGAGATCGGCTCCGGCAAAGGTCCGGAATTCCCGATGCAGGTGGTGCAGCCGTAACCGACCAGCTGGAAGCCGAGCTTGTCGAGATACGTGTCGAGTCCAGCCTTCGCGAGATAGTCCGTCACCACTTGGCTTCCCGGAGCGAGCGACGTTTTCACCCACGGTTTCGCGGCGAGGCCGCGCTTTACGGCATTTCGCGCAATCAGGCCGGCGCCGATCATCACGCTCGGATTGGAGGTGTTCGTGCAGGAGGTGATGGCCGCAATCACCACGTCGCCATGTCCTACGCTGTAGTCCGAACCGGAGACTTTCACCGGCGCATCAGTCTCCTTTCGCCCGAAGGTGTCGTGCAGCGCCGTCTTGAATTCTGTTGCGGCGCTTGCGAGCGGCACGCGATCCTGCGGTCGCCGCGGCCCTGCAAGGCTCGGGTCCACCGCAGAGAGATCGAGTTCAAGGGTATCGGTGAACACCGGTTCCGGCGAATCCACTGTCCGAAACAGGCCCTGTGCCTTGGCATAGTCCTCAACTAACTGGACCCGAGCAGCTTCGCGGCCCGTAATGGTCAGATAACGCAATGTGTCAGCATCGATTGGAAAAAATCCGCACGTGGCGCCATACTCCGGCGCCATGTTCGCAATGGTTGCGCGGTCCTCCACGGTCATCTCATCGAGACCCGGGCCGAAGAATTCCACGAAGCGGCCGACCACGCCTTTCTTGCGCAGCATCTGGGTTACCGTAAGCACCAGATCGGTGGCGGTAACGCCCTCGCGCAGCTTGCCAGTCACCCGAAAGCCGATCACTTCGGGGATCAGCATGGAGATCGGCTGACCAAGCATCGCTGCTTCCGCCTCGATGCCGCCCACACCCCAGCCGAGAACCGACAACCCATTCACCATGGTGGTGTGACTGTCCGTGCCAACCAGCGTATCGGGAAACGCGTATTCCAATTCGCCCTCAGCCGTTTTCCGGGTCCAAACCGTTTGCGCCAGGTATTCGAGATTGACCTGATGGCAAATGCCGGTACCCGGCGGCACCACACGAAAGTTCGCAAACGCCTGCTGGCCCCAGCGCAGAAATCGGTATCGCTCCAGGTTGCGCTCATATTCCCGTTCGACATTGCGCCTGAAGGCGTCGGCGCGACCAAAGCTGTCCACCATGACCGAGTGGTCGATGACAAGATCCACCTCGGCCAGCGGGTTTATCTTTTCGGGATCGCCGCCCAGCTCGCGCATGGCGGTGCGCATCGCCGCAAGATCCACGATGGCCGGAACGCCCGTCAAATCCTGCATCAACACGCGGGCCGGGCGAAAAGCGATTTCGCGCTCTGAGGTGCGATTGTCCAACCATTGCGCGAATGCTCGAATATCGCTCGCAGTGACCGTGTGGCCGTCTTCGTGGCGCAGGAGATTTTCCAAAAGCACCTTCAGCGAGTAGGGCAAGCGCGAGATGCCTGAAAGGCCATTCTTCTCTGCGGCAGCAAGGCTAAAATAAGCGAGGCGATTCTTGCCGACGGTCAGTGTCTGGCGGGCGTTGAAGCTGTCGTGGCAGCGCGTCAAGGGAGTGCCCTCTTGGAAGGGGATCAGTCGGCGAACGGTTTAAGGAATTATCCTGCCGGTGTCAGCCCTTTCTCGGCCGCCTCTGCACATATGGTAACCCAAAATTGCCGTATTCCACCTATAGCCAGCCGCGAGGAAGGGGGCGCGGCGGTTACGCGGCGCAGTTCGAAAGCGAACCGGAGTATGCCGGCACGATTGCTGTCGATTGCTGTTCTCTTTGCGGTTGCCCTGACGCGCCCGGATTGCGCGTCGGCGCAAGGAGGCTTTCTGGAGCGTCTGTTCGGCGGCCGCATCGGTTCGGTTGAGGACGGGACGTATGTGGCCGGCGACCGGGTACGCTTTGAAATTGAGCGCAGCGGCAAGACCTACTTGCTTCACTATGACGATGATCCGGAGATCTTCGTCCTGGCTGCCGATCGAACATCGCTCGGGGCACGCGTTCTCAAATATGATTCCGGCGAGATCGCCATCCGTGTGGCTGGTTGGGGTGCGTTGACTCTCTATACGGATTTTCAACCGAACGGCTTGCCGGCGGTGCGTGTGGGCGATGCCGCGCCGCTTAACCAGACGCCCGCTTCGTTGCAGGACGTGCAGTTCGTGGCAGCGCAGTCGGCCGATCGGCTAAGGCAGCTGTACCACTTGCGAATTGCATTCGTGGTCGACTGGAGCGTACTCGAAACGAGTGCTGAACTGAGGTCCACAGCAAGTAGCGCAATGCAAAACGCAGCCCGTGGGCTCGAGCGGGTGGTTCAGAACCGTCAGTTGCGAAAGGCCGTTGGCCATCGCATTGCGCTGGTGACGCTCGCGACTGGCAGCCACCCCACCCTTCGCCTGGAAGGGAAGACTTTGATCGTCACATTTAACCCCGAACGGGGATACTTTGGCAGCGCATCGTCGCATGAAATTGCGCGCAACGTCGTCGCGCTCCTGGCATCGCACACGGCGAGCGCCGCGCACTGAGCTCAGGAAGCTCGTATCGGGACCTCTGCTTGCTCGCCGCGCGGATCGATTTCGAACGCTGTGGGTGATGCCTGCTGCGGCGTAGGTTTGTACGCTTCTCGACGAATCGGCGGCGCAGCGGTGCCGATGCGCGCAAGCGTGAAGGCCGCAAGGCTTAGATGTATTACGGCCGTGTAGAGGAAAAGCGACGATGTCCCGAAATGGTCGGTAACCAAGGCCGCCAGCACCGGACCTATCGTCGAAGCCAAAGCATTCACCAGGAGCAGCGTTGCCGAGCTTTCCACGAAATTCTTCCGGGATATCCTGTCGTTGGCGTGGGCGACCGAGAGGCCATAGACCGGCAGAGCCGACGCTCCAAATAGAGCTACGAGCAACACCGCGGCCGAATTGCTGCTTTGTCCGAACAGAAACATCGCGACAGCCATCGCAGCGGCGCAAATGGACGTCACCGCTATGATGAGGCGGCGGTCCAGCCGGTCCGAGAGGCGTCCGACGGGCAGTTGAATGAGGGCGCCGCCGAGCGTGAACGCGCTCATGAAACCGGCTACCAGTCCGCGACTCAGATGATGGTCGTGAGCGTAAATCGGCAGAAACGCCCAACATGCTGCATTGGCTAGGCCAACAGCAATACAGCCCGCCACCCCGACCGGCGAAATTCTGAAAAGGCGCACTGGGCGCAGCGTCGGAACGCGCACCGGTTGGGGCTGTGGAAGACGGGTGAGACCAAGCGGGATAAGGCAAAGCGAGTAAAAAATCGCGCTCAGAATAAAGAGGGTTGCGCTGGACGTTTTGCCAGCGGTGAAGCACCATTGGCCCACAATCAATCCCGTGAAATTCACCAGCAGGTAGGCCGCAAATACCTGTCCGCGCGTTTCGTTGGTGGCGCGATCGTTCAGCCAGCTTTCAAGAACCATGTAAATGCTTGCCGCAGCAAAACCGAACAATCCTCGCAACGGGATCCACGCCGGCTCGGAGATCTCCAGTGACATGGTCAGGATGACCGCCGCCGCAATCCCACCGGCGGCCGCAAAAGTCCGGCTGTGCCCCACACGGGCCAGCATGCGCGGACCTGCATAACAACCCGCGATGAAGCCGACGAAATAGGCCGACGCCATGAGCCCGATCGAAAAATTTGAGAACTGCGCGAGATGCGCCCGCAGCGGCAGCAACGTTCCGGTGAGGCCCTGCCCCACCAGAAACAGCAGGGTGGAGAAGAGAATCGCACCGACGGAAAGGAATTGCGACATCTGAACCAGATGGTCGGGAGAAGCGATTACGACGCGCGCCCCTCGTAATGCCCAATTGCAGGGAAATCAAAGAATCTGGCGCTGACGAATCAGTGGAACACAATGCGGGCGATAAAATAGCCGGCAACGACGACGATCAGGAACCCGATCATCACCCACTCAAGATATTTTTCGATGGCCATGCGTACCGGCTCGCCGAAGAAATAGATCAGGGCGGCGACGCCCATAAAGCGTACGCTTCGAGTGATCAGCGACAGTACCATGAACAGCGCCAGATTCATGCCCGCGAAGCCGGAGGCGATGGTCACAATCTTGTATGGAATCGGCGTGATCCCCTGCAGCACGATGAGGGCGCCATACTTGTTATAGGCGGCCCGGAAGGTTTCGATGTCGCCGCCCATGCCGTACATCCGGATGAGCCACTCGCCGACGGAATCGTACAGCCACGAACCGATCAGGTAACCGAGAAGGCCGCCAGCCACGGAAAACAACGTGCACCAGGCAGCCAGCACAAAACAGCGGCGTCGATCCTTCAGCGCCATCGGAATCATCACGATGTCCGGCGGCATGGGGAAGAAGGAACTCTCCGCAAACGCAATGGCAGCCATGGTCGCCCAAGCATATTTGCCTTCGGCGTTGTGCATCACCCAAGCATAAAGGGCGCGCAGCGGACCTCGCCGCGCTCGCGCTACTCCGTTTGCCATTGTTATTCCGGCGCTCCTTGCAGTCTCCCTAGCAAACCCGCGCTGCATCCGTCCATCCTTGCCCACAGTCCCAGCGTTCACTAGTTTTTGCGCGGGTTGCGTAAAGAATTTGACATGGCACGCCGGAAGGGCACCAAAAGGGGGAATTCTGCGGGAAGCCAGAGGAGCAAAGGCCCCAAAAAGCCTGCGAGGCACAAAAGCACGAAACGAAAGGTCGCACGCAAAGGGTTGCCGACGCCGGTCGCGCGCCCTCGCCCACGAAAGTCACTGGTGCGGCGACCAGGCCAGGCAACTCTTCGTCCAACCCCACCGCCTAAGGCCCGTGAGTTCCGAATTCCCTACGATAGGGATCTCGATCGCAATTCTGCAAACTACCAACCGCTGACACCACTCAGCTTTCTTGAGCGGGCCGGTGCCGTTTTCCCACAGCGCACGGCAATTGTGCACGGAGGCCGGCATTGGAGTTACGCACAATTCTATGCGCGCGCGCGGCGCCTGGCTTCGGCATTGTCGAGACAAGGCGTTCGGCGCGGCGACACGGTTTCGGTGATGCTCGCCAATACGCCGCCAATGCTCGAGGCGCATTACGGCGTCCCGATGACCGGCGCAGTCCTCAACACGCTCAACACGCGACTGGATGCCGCCGCGCTTGCCTTCATGCTCGATCATGCGGATGCCAAAGTGCTGATCACGGATCGGGAATTCGCGACCGTCATCGAGCAGACGCTCAAGCTGGCCAAGGTAAAGCCGCTCGTCATCGACTACGACGACACGGAATTTCCACAGGCCGGCGCGCGCCTCGGCGAATTGGAATACGAAGAGTTTATCGCCGGCGGCGATCCGGAATTCGAGTGGAGGCCGCCGCTAGATGAGTGGGATGCGATCTCGCTCAATTACACCAGCGGCACCACAGGTAATCCGAAGGGCGTTGTCTATCACCACCGCGGCGCGGCGCTGATGGGTTATGGCAACATCATCGCGGCGAACATGGGCCGTCATCCCGTCTACCTATGGACGCTGCCGATGTTCCACTGCAACGGGTGGTGCTTTCCGTGGTCACTCTCGGTTGTAGTGGGCACGCACATCTGCCTGCGGCAGGTGCGTGCCAAGGCGATGTATGACGCGATCGCCGAGCATGGCGTCACCCATCTATGCGGTGCGCCGATCGTGATGTCCACCTTGATCAACGCAACACCGGAAGAGCGGCGGGCGCTGCCGCACAAGGTGGAATTCATCACTGCCGCCGCGCCGCCGCCCGAAGCGGTGCTCGCCGGCATGGCCGACGCCGGCTTCAATGTCACGCACGTGTACGGACTCACGGAAACCTACGGCCCGGCAGTGGTGAATGAGTGGAACGCGGAATGGGAATCGCTGGAACGAGATTCCCGGGCGGCAAAAAAGGCGCGGCAGGGGGTGCGCTATCACGCGCTGGACGCGCTCACGGTGATGAACCCCGAAACGATGGAGCAAATCCCCTCGGACGGTGAAACGCTCGGGGAAGTCATGTTCCGTGGTAACATCGTGATGAAGGGCTATCTGAAAAATGCCAAAGCGACGGCCGACGCGTTTGCCGGGGGCTGGTTCCATTCCGGTGATCTCGGCGTGCTGCACCCAGACGGCTACATACAGCTCAAGGACCGCTCGAAGGACATCATCATCTCCGGCGGCGAGAACATCTCGTCGCTGGAAGTCGAAGATGCGCTGATGAAGCATCCCGCCGTGATGCTTGCGGCCGTGGTGGCGCGCCCCGACGAGAAGTGGGGCGAGACGCCCTGCGCTTTCGTAGAAAAGAAGCCGCGACACGAACACATCGGCGCCGACGATCTCATCGCCTGGTGCCGCGAGAGGCTGGCGGGTTATAAATGCCCGCGGCACATCGTGTTCACCGAAATCCCGAAAACGTCCACCGGCAAGATGCAGAAGTTTAAGCTGCGGCAACTCGCGAAAACGATCGGCTAGCGGACCGCGCCTGGCTCAGGCGGCGCCGCCATGCGCCCGAATGATCGCTTTGACGGCAGCAAGACTTTCCCGCACCCCCTGAGTCAGTCGCCCGGCGGTGATCACGGTCTCCACGCCATCGGCATACTCGCCCGGGAATGGCGCGCGGATGCCGCGCACGCTGGCTCCCTCGATCACGACCGGCACGCCATTGGGCCGCGTGAACTTCAGCTTGCCGCGCGCGAATACGCCGCCCGCGATGGCCATGCCCGTAACCTTCGCCACATAGGCCCGGGTTTCGCGCGGCAGCAGACCCAAATCCTTCATGCGCGCTTCGAGGTTGCCCGGGCCGTCGTTGTAGGCCGCGAACATCCGGGGGTAGCCATACTTCGCGTGCAGCCAGTGCAGGTAAGCGGCGGCGGCGAAAATGTTGTCGTGCGGGTCGTAGGGATTGGCGCCGAGCCCATGCTCCTTGCGCATCTCGCTGTAGGTTCCAGGCATCAGTTGCATCAGACCCATCGCGCCCATGCCGGATTTGATGGGCAGAGCCTCCCCCTCCATGGTACGGCCACCGCTTTCCGCCAGCATGACCGCCCGCAACCATTTTTCCGGCACGTTGAACCGCAGCGAGGCTTGGGCCAGCAGCGGTTCCCAACGCTGCATCCGCTGCCCGAAGCTCATCCGCTGCTCCTGCTGGAAGGCGGAGAGCGGCGGCTTCGCCAGTGGCGGGGTGTGCTTCGGCGGCGCCGAGGCGGCGCTGGCGACCGTCAGCAACAGGGCTGCTGGAATGATTCCCGCCCGGGGCATGGCAGGGGTCTTAACGCCTCCGCCGTGGTCGACGCGTGCCCTTTTTCAGGAAAGCCCGTGGTTCCCGGATTTTCCTTGGCCTGGCGAACCTCTCTTTTGAGCCGATTTTGCCGGCCGAAGCGTTAAGAGGCGGGGAAAGAGGAGACCACCATGACCCTGCTGATCATCATCATCGTGCTGCTGGTGCTATTCGGAGGGTTTGGCGGCTATCATGGCTACCGTACCTGGGGGGGGCCGGGCCTTGGCGGCGTCCTGGGTATTATTCTCGTGATCATCATCCTGTTGTGGCTGTTCGGCGGCCTTGGGGTTCGCCACTACTAGGAGCCACGCACCCAACCTTCCTGCATCCTCACAGCTTTTTCTGCTAAGGTCTTGCGGGTTTGACTGACAGGTTGGATGGGCGAGTTTCTTGCCGCGCTGAAACAGCGGCACATTTGGCGGATCGCCATCGCCTACGCCGTTGTTGCGTGGGTGCTGCTGCAGCTGTTCAACAATCTCACGCCGGTGCTGAAGGTGCCGGCGTGGACTGGAACCATGCTTCTGGTCGTGCTTGTCGCCGGCTTTCCGGTTGCCCTGCTGATCGGCTGGGCGATGGAAGTGCGAGCGGCATCGGTTCCCGCGCTGGCGCTTTCGCCAGAGAAGACACCATTCGTTTCGACGACTGCCGGCAAGGTAAATTCGCGCACGGGCGCTGACCCGGCAGTCGCAGGGCCTGCACCGGACCCAAGCACGCCGGGCGCGTTGCCCGACTGCCCTTCCCTGGTGGTACTGCCGTTCGCCAACATGAGCGGGGAGCCGGATCAGGAATTCTTCGCCGATGGGCTGACGGAAGACATCATCACCGAGCTGTCGCGCTTCCGGCACCTGTTCATCATCTCGCGCAACTCCGCCTTCACTTACAAAGGCAAGGCGGTGGACGTGAAGCAGGTCGCGCGCGAGCTCAACGTGCAATACGTGGTCGAAGGCAGCGTGCGCAAGCAGGGCAGCCGCGTGCGCGTCACCGTCCAGCTGATCGACGGTCGCGCCGATCGCCACATCTGGGCGGAGCGCTACGACCGCGAGCTGCAGGACATTTTCGCCCTGCAGGACGAGATGACATCGGCCATCGTGGCGACGCTGCCGGGCCGCATGGAGCACGCCGTGGGGGAACAGGTCGGCCGCAAGCCCACCGAGAACATGACGGCCTACGAATGCGTCCTGGCTGGCAAGCGCCTGCACCACCGCTCGACCCGTGACGACAACGCGAAGGCGCTTCAGCTGCTCGATCGCGCCATCGCGCTCGATCCGAACTATGCACATGCGCACGCCTGGAAGGCCTGCACGCTCGGCCAGGCGTGGGTGCACAGCTTCACCGCCGATCCCAACGAAACCTTCGTGGAAGTATTGAAGGAGCTGCAGACCGCACAACGACTCGACGACAACGACAGCGACGTCCATCGCATCCTTGCGGCCGTTTATCTGACGAGCGGCCAGCACGAAAAGGCAATGCAACACCAGCAGCGCGCCCTTTCGCTCAATCCCAACGACGATCTCATCGTGGTGCAGCAGGGCGAAATTCTCACCTGGGTGGGAGAGGCGGAGGAAGGCATCCTCTGGATCCAGAAAGCGATGCGGTTGAATCCTTGTCATCCCGAGCGCTTCTGGAATCACCTGGGCCGCGCCTATTTCGTGGCGCGCCGCTACCGCGAGGCGATCGCCGCCTACGGGCATATTGCGGCGCCCGATCAGGGACATCATGCTTTTCTGGCATCGTGCTACGCGCAAGCCGGGGACGAGGCGATGGCGCGGCGGCACGCTGACGAAATCCTGAAACTGGATCCGGGCTTCTCCGTCGAAAGCTTCCTGCGTACCTTGCACTACGCGCGGGACGAGGACATCGCCCACCATCGGGCCGCGCTGCTGAAGGCCGGCCTGCCTGAGGCGCCGCAAGCCGCAGCCGCTGCGCCGGCGCCGTCCCAAGGGATGACGTGCGAGTAGCCCAGGTGGGATTGCGCAAACAATCCCGCTAAACTGACGGCCGAAAAGACACTCGGAGTGCCGCCATGTGCCGGGCCATCAAGACGCTGCACAATTTCGCCCCGCCGGCGAGCGACGAGGAAATCCGCGCCAGCGCGCTGCAGTTCGTGCGCAAGATCTCCGGCTTCACCCGGCCGTCGAAAGCGAACGAGGCGGTGTTCAACCGCGCCGTGGACGAGGTGGCGCATGTGGCCCACCACCTGCTCGCAGATCTGGTGACGAACGCGCCGCCGCGCGACCGCGCCACCGAAGCCGCGAAGGCGAAGGCCCGTTCCACCCAAAGGTTCGCCGGCACGCGCCTCTGACCGCGCAATAAAAAAGCGGATGGACGAACCCTCTTCCCGGGCGCGAGCGCGATATGTGGCGCTGCCATCCGGAAAGACGAGACGAACCCCGCCTGGCATTGAACTCTGGCCGGCCGCCGGTGTGCTGGCCCCTTAAATGGCCGCCGGGCGGCACCATGCTCCTCCCCACGGTTGTTATGGACGAAAGGACCGGCCTTGCCGCGAGCAGCCTCGGCGCTTCGCCGGCAGGCAAACCAATCCTTCTTCCACGCGGACGCGCGCGAGTTCGCGCCCTGACCTGTATGGCCTCGCGGCATCGCTACAGCACGGCAAACAGCTCCTTCGGCTTCATACGAACAAAGGTAGCCTTGCGATTGCTCGCTGTCA
>DATIEM010000089.1:0-4792 GCA_035455725.1 Rhizomicrobium sp.
TGCCCGGCTGCGTGCAGCAGGTGATCGCGCCGGAGATTGACGAAGCGGTGGCGCGTTTGCTGGTGCGCCGGGGAATTTCCCTGGTGCCGCTGCGAGGGGCAGGCTGCTGCGGTGCGCTGGCCCACCATCTGGGCCGCGAAGCTGAGGCGAAAGCCTGGGCGAAGCGTCTGATCGCAGCGTTTGAGAATGCCGGCGGCGCGGATGCATTCGAGGGCATTTTCATCAGCGCCAGCGGCTGCGCCGCGCATATCCACGAACACGAGTACCTGTTTCTGGATAAACCCGAATGGCAGGCGCGTGCGCAGGCGTTTGCAGAGAAGTTGGTGCAGCTGCCGCAGCTGATTTCTTCCAACCCTCCCCTTGAGGGAGGGTCGAAAAATTCGGAGCGCAGCGGAGGATTTTTCGGGGAGGGGCCAACGATGAGGGACAGCTCACCCCTCCCCGAAATTTGCTCACTCGCGTTCGCGAATTTCGACCCTCCCTCAAGGGGAGGGTTGGAGAAGAGCCCGATTCGCGTGGCATTGCAGGTGCCGTGTTCGCAGCAGCATGGCTTGCGCGGTGACGACGGTGGCGATGTGCTGCGCGCGGCAGGGTTCGAGGTCGCCCACATTCCGGAAGAGCATCTCTGCTGCGGCTCCGCTGGCAGCTACAGCATTTTGCAGCCGGAAATCGCCACCGCCCTGCGGGAGCGCAAGCTCACCAACATCCGTTCGGTACAGCCGGACATCATCGCCACCTCGAACATCGGCTGCCTGCAGCATCTGGGTGGGCCGGATGCGCCGCCAGTCGTTCACATCGCCGAGCTGCTGGACTGGGCCGAAGGCGGCGCGGTGCCCAAGGCGCTTGCGGCTCGCCGGCAGTTGATGGCGAACGGCGAAGGTCCGGGGTAAGGTTGCGCATGCGTCTCCTTGCTGTTGTTCTTGCGACTGTTCTGGCTGCGTCCTCTGCATGGGCCGCAACCAGGCAACCGGCGCACCATGCCTCGCCCGGTGAACTCGATGCGCTGTTCGGCGCGCTGGCGAAGGCGCAATCGGAGGAGGAGGCAAAGCCGCTCGAGGACAAAATCCTCGCGGCATTCTTCCACTCCGACAGCCCGACAGTCGACGTCCTGATGTCGCGCGCGGCGGCGGCGCTGCATGGCGGCGACGGCGATACCGCGCGCAAACTCATCGCGGCCGTCACAAACGTGGCGCCGAATTATGCCGAAGGCTGGCACCAGCGCGCCGAGATGCTGGCCGATGCCGGCGACGATCAGGGCGCGCTGTTCTGCCTGCAGAAAACTGTGACGCTCAATCCGCGCCAGTTCGAGGCGCTGACGGAACTGGCGAATCTGGTGGAGGAATACGGCGACAAGCCCGCGGCGCTGCGGCTCTACCGCAAGGCACTGGCGCTTGATCCCTATTTTGGGGATGTGGCGCGCAAGGTGCGGGCGCTGGAGCACGCGGTGGAAGGTGAAAGCCTCTGAGCCTCAGGTTGTGAGCAAATACCTGCCGCCGTCTGTCGACACACGGCCTTGCGCTTCGAGCTGGATGAGATGCGCAAGCACCGAGCGGGCGGCTGCAGGATGGAGGCGCGGGTCTACGTCGGCATAAAGCCGCGCCACGATTTCCGGAATGGTGTTCAGCCCATCGCGCAGGCAGGCGAGGATCTGCGCTTCGCGTTCCAGGCGGTGCTCCAGATAGGCGCGGAGGAATGGCTTCGGATCCCGAATTGGCGCGCCATGCGTCGGGTAGAGAATGCAATCGTCGCGGGCCAGCAGCTTGCGCAAGCTCGCCATGTATTGCGCCATGTCGCCGTGCGGCGGCGCCACGACTGTCGTGGACCAGCCCATCACATGATCGCCCGTGAACAGCGCCTTCTCCTCCCGCAAGCCGTAGCACATGTGGTTCGAGGTGTGGCCCGGCGTGTAGACGCAATCGAAGCTGAAGCCGATGCCGGCAATGATGTCGCCGTCGCGCACCGGCACGTCCGGCACGAAATCGCGGTCGCCGCCTTCCTCGACTTTGAGGCCGTCGTCGCGGCCGAAACCGTGCGGACCGAAGCCGTAGGTCTTGGACCCGGTCCATTGCTTCAGCGGCTGGGCCGCGGGCGAATGATCGCTATGCGTATGGGTTACCAGAATGTGCGTGACGTTTTTGCCGGCGATGGCGCGCTTCAATGCTCCCAGATGCTCCGGCACCAGCGGGCCCGGATCGATGACCGCAATATCGCGCGCCGCTTCATTGGCGCCCACGAAGTAAACGCCGGTGCCGCGGAAGGTGAAGGGGCTGGGGTTGGGCGCCAGCAGCCGCGAGACCATCGGCGAGAGCCGCTGCACGTCTCCATATGGCGCGGCAAAAGAACGGTCGAATGGTATCGCCACTTATTTCTCTGTGCGCCGCGCCTGGATGCGGGCGTGGCGATGAATGGCGTGTGGCCGCGTGCGATGGATCATGGATTTCACCATCAGCGGTACCCGGTGCGCCACGCTGTCGAAGAAACGCGACAGCCAGTCGAAGCGGTGGCGCACGAACTGCAGCCGTCGCCGCATGCTTTTGGAATGGGTGGTGAGAATGGCCAGGCCCGTGAGCAGCGGCATGATGCCGATCAGCGGCACCGGGATCGGCGCGGGCAGCAGCACGATGCCAACACCCACCAAAACCCATCCAACCGTCAGCCAGAATGTCTTCCGCACAATCCCGTTCCGCGCCCCGACAGCCGCGACTCGCATTCCTTCGTCCACGAAACATTGCGCCCGTTTGATGCCCGGGTGAAGCTTGCCGTGCGACCATTAAGAAAATCGGTGCGGTGAGGCACTCGTTCCCTGAAGCTTTACAATTCCATCCCCCGCAATCCGCGGGCTTTTTCCGGAAAAGGGCCGAAACTCAGGATAGGGAGATCGCGCCGGATGCTCAGATATACGGCTGGCCGTCGATAGCGCGGATGAGGCCCTTGATGGTGCGGTAGAGCACCCATACAGCCAGGCCGAACAGCAACGGGATTCCGACAAAGACGAAGCAGAGCGGAATGGCGACAATGCCGATCACCAGCGCCACCCAGAATGTCTCGATCAGGTTACGGAAATGGGCTTCCCACAGGGTGCCGTGGGCCTCGCCGCGCTGCACGTAGGCCAGCACGAGCGCAACGATGGTGGTGAGGTGAACGGTCGGCCAGCCCAGCAGGTACAGGGCATAGCAGAGGATGACCGTGCCGCGGAGCCGCTGGTGCGTATCAAGCGCGGGTGCCTGCGTGACATCGGCCATGTCGCTTCCTCCCAATTCGTGAACGGGATGTAAGGAGGGGCGGCAGCCGCTTCAAGCGGCGGTCAGATGCCCCTTAGATGCCGCCGTACCAATTGTAGCCCTGGTCTTCCCAGTACCCGCCCTTGCCGCGGCCGATATGGGCATAGCTTTCCACCAACTCGATGCGCTCGATGTACTTCGCCTGCTTGTAGCCGAGGGTGCGCTCCGCCCGGAGCCGCACCGGCGCGCCGTTGGCGACCGGCAGCGGCTTGCCGTTGAGGTCGTAGGCGAGCAGCGTTTGCGGATGCAGGCATTCCAGCAGGTCGTGGCTTTCGTAATAGAAATCGTCGTCCGGCACGCCGTCGTTGTCGGTGTCGGTCATCGGGTCGGCGCAGTAGAAGACGCAGTAGCGCGCGCTGGGCTTCGGCTTTGCCATCGCCAGCACGATGCGAAGCGGCGCCCCGGTCCATTCGCCGATGCACGACCAGCCCTCCACGCAATCGTGGCGCGTGATCTGGGTGCGCGAGGGAAGCTTGCGCAGATCGGCGATGGAGAGCGTGAGCGGATGCTCCACCAGTCCACCCACCTTCACCTGCCAGTCGACGAAGCCGTCCGTGACATGCTGCTGGTAGTCATCGGTCGGCGGATCGGTGGTGCCGTTGGGCCGGAACACCGGCGCAATATCGGCCTTGCTGTATTCCTTGGCGAGCGCATGGCCGCCGGCGAACAGCCGCTGCACCCGCCGCGTCAACCCTTCCGCGGTGTAGAGCACATCCTGCACCCACTGCGTTTGCGACAGCGACTTGCAGCCGGACAGCGTCAGCGCGCCGGCGCTGGCCGCCGCGCCGCGAAGGAAATTGCGGCGGCTCGCGTCAGACATGGGCGCCTTCCTCTTCCACGTCGTAGCGGCCGGTGATCATCGAACGAATGTTGTTCCACGTTCCGGACAGCACCACCATGACGATGTGAACGATGAAGAAGGCGAGGAACGAGAAGGCGCAGATGAAGTGGATGGTGCGGGCGCTTTGCCGGCCGCCGAAAATCCACGGCAGGAAGGGGAAGGCCGCATCCATGGTGGGCGACATGGTGAGGCCCGTCAGCACCACCAACGGCCCCAGAATGAAAACCACCGTGAAGTAGGCGAGCTTCTGCAGCGCGTTATAGCGCCGGGCGGCCGCGCCTTGCGGAAAGCGCAGCTTCAGGTGCTCGACAATCTCGTGCGGCAAATTCCGCAGATCGCGGCCGGTGGGCAGGAGATCGCGAATATGGCCACGCGCGAAGGCATAGACGGCGAACAGCACGCCGTTGATCACGAACAGCCAGGCAAAGAAAAAGTGCCAGACGCGCCCCATTGCGAGCCATTGCGGCCCGGGAATGGTGGCCCAGGCCGGGAATGCTCTGCCGACCATTTCGCCATCCACCCGCGAGGCCCCCAGCACGCCGGTGGTGTTGAACTTCCATGAGCCGACCTGCGTCACGCCGCGGACGATCTGCCCGGCGGCGTTCTCAAAGGCCATGAACGACAGCACCGGGTGCGCGAAATCCGACTGCGCCCCCCAGTAGAGCGCCGG
>DATIEM010000090.1:0-2755 GCA_035455725.1 Rhizomicrobium sp.
GGAGGTCGGCGAGCCGAAGGCAAGCCGGGTGGGGGTGGGTGCCAGCGCCATCTCGCCCCCCCACCCGATCCGCCTCCGCGGCTCTCGCCGCTTTGCCGGATCGACCTCCCCACAAAGGGGGAGGTGAATCATGGGCTTCAAGTGCGGCATTGTCGGGTTGCCGAATGTCGGCAAGTCCACGCTGTTCAACGCGCTGACGCAGACGGCGGCGGCGCAGGCCGCGAACTATCCGTTCTGCACCATCGAGCCGAATGTCGGCGACGTGGCGGTGCCGGATCCGCGGCTGGACCAGCTCGCGTCCATTGCGAAATCGGCGCAGATCGTGCCCACCCGCATCACCTTCGTGGACATTGCGGGGCTCGTGCGCGGCGCCTCGAAAGGCGAAGGACTCGGCAACCAGTTCCTCGCGAATATTCGGGAAGTGGATGCCGTGGCTCATGTATTGCGCTGTTTCGAGGACGACGACATCACCCATGTGGAAGGCCGCATCGATCCGGTGGGCGATGCCGAAACCGTCGAAACCGAATTGATGATTGCCGATCTGGAAAGTCTCGAGCGCCGCATCGCGCCGCTCGAGAAGCGCGCCAGGACCGGCGACAAGGAGGCCAAACAGCAATACGAGCTGATGCTGAAGGCGGTCACCCTGCTGCGCGAGGGCAAGCCAGCGCGGCTGGCGGAACTATCGGCCGAAGAACTCGATCCATTTCGCCAGCTGGGCCTGCTGACCTCGAAGCCCGTGCTCTACGTCTGCAACGTGGATGAAGCGTCCGCCGCCGATGGCAACAAATATTCTGCGGCGGTTGAAGAGATGGCCAAACGCCAGGGCGCCGGCTGCGTGGCCATTTCCGCGCGCATCGAGGAAGAGGTGGCGCAGCTGCCGCAAAGCGAACGCGCGGAATTCCTTGCGCATCTTGGCCTCGACGAGCCGGGCCTCGATCGGCTGATCCGCGCCGGCTACCACCTGCTGGGGCTCATTACCTTCTTCACCGCCGGGCCGAAGGAAGCCCGCGCCTGGACGGTGGCAAAGGGCGCGCGCGCGCCCCAAGGAGCGGGCGTCATCCACACCGATTTCGAAAAAGGGTTCATCCGCGCCGAAACCATCGCCTACGACGATTATGTGGCACTGAACGGCGAAGCGGGCGCGCGCGAGGCCGGCAAGTTCCGTCTGGAGGGCAAGGACTACGTCGTGCAGGATGGCGACGTGATGCACTTCCGGTTCAACACGTGACCTTCTCCCCCTCCCCCAAAGAGGGGAGGGGCGAGGGGTGGGGGGCGAAAAAAAGAATGTCCATCGAGCGCGCGCGAGCACTGCGTAAACGCCAGACCGAATCCGAAAAGCGGATCTGGCGTGGCCTTCGATTGCTTCGACACGAAGGTCTGCATTTTCGGCGACAGGCGCAAATCGGAAAGTATTACGCAGATTTTGCGTGCCACCGCGCCAAACTCGTGATCGAGTTGGACGGCGCGCATCACGCTGAGCCTGATCAGGCGAAGTACGACAAGGAACGAACCTCGTTCTTGGAATCCGTCGGCTATCGCGTCGTGCGATTTTGGAATGTCGAGGCAAATGAAGAGGCGATAGCACAGTACGTTCGTTCGCTTCTTGGCCCCCCACCCCCGGCCCCTCCCCTCGTTGGGGGAGGGGAGTCGTAGCGAGCTGTTAATGGACACTCCCCGCTATTTCGAAGATTTCCGCGTCGGGCAAAAGTTTGCCTTCGGCGCTTATGAGGTGACCAAGGAAGAGATCATAGCTTTCGCGCGCGAGTTCGATCCGCAGCCGCACCATCTGGATGAAGACGCGGCGAAGAATTCGCTGCTGGGCGGCCTCGCTGCTTCCGGCTGGCAGGTGTGCGCCATCGCCATGCGGCTCGCCACCGATCACATCTTCAACCAGGCGCAAGCCCGCGGCGGCGCCGGGGTTGAGGACTGCCGCTGGCTGAAACCTGTGCGTCCCGGCGATATGTTGCGGCTGGAGGTGGAGGTGCTCGCCACCCGCCCGCATCCGCGCCGCCCGCTCGGTTTCGTCACCATGCGGTGGGATGTGTTCAACCAGCGCGAACAGGTGGCGAGCATCGTCAACACGCCGATTTTCGCCAGGCGGAGCGCCGCATGAGCGGGCATTACTGGGAGGAAATCGAGATCGGCAGCAAACAGGTGCTGGGGCAATACACCTTTACGGAAGAGGAGATCGTGCGTTTCGCCCGCGCCTACGATCCGCAGCCGTTTCACATCGATCCGCAAGCGGCGTCGCGCTCGTTCTACGGCGGCATTATCGCCAGCGGCTGGCACACCGTGGCCGTGTGGATGAGGCTCGCGGTGGCGAGCCACATTGGCGCGGCCCGCGACGGCCCGCGCGCCGGCGTGTCGCCGGGTTTCGAGGATCTGCGCTGGCTCAAGCCGGTGCGCCCCGGCATGACGCTGACCTATTCGACCCAAGTGACGGAAAAGGTGGCGCTGAAGTCGCGCCCGCAATTCGGCCTGGTGAAAAGCCGCAACGAAGCCCGCGCTCCGGACGGTACGTTGATGATGAGCTTCATCGGCAAGGGCTTTGTGGAACGAAGAACAACAGGAGGAGCAGCATGAGCCGCGGCAGCATGATCAAAATGAAAATGGGCGATGGCGCGGAGATCGGCGTGTATCATGTCGAACCGAAAGCCACGCGCCGCGGCGGGCTGGTGCTGATCCAGGAAATCTTCGGCATCACCGATCACATCAAAGCCATCAGCGATGAATTCGCGACAGACGGCTACGAGGT
>DATIEM010000091.1:0-7994 GCA_035455725.1 Rhizomicrobium sp.
GGTGCTGGTGGATGTCGCCATCGACCAGGGCGGCTGCGCGGAAACCTCACATGCCACCACACATGCCGACCCAACCTACATGGTGGATGGCGTGGTGCATTACTGCGTCGCCAATATGCCCGGCGGCGTGGCGCGCACCTCCACCTTCGCGCTCAACAACGCGACATTGCCGTTCACCAAGCTGCTGGCCGATCTCGGCCCGGAAGCGGCGATGAAGCGCAATCCGCACCTGCGCGCCGGACTGAATGTCTACAAGGGCACGCTCACCTATGGCGCCGTGGCGGAGGCGCAGAGCCTGCCGTTCAAGAGCGCGGAGGAGGTGCTGAAAGTCGCGGCTTAGGAAGAAGGAAGGGACGGAAGCGACAGGCTTCCGCCTGCCGCTCCCCCGGGACTTTCCGCCGCCGTCGGGGTGGCAACGGAAGCCCGCGCGGTGCCTAGGAGAGTCGCGGAGTCTGCGCCTTAATCCATGTTAAGGAACAAAGGCGTCCGCGATTATGTCGCGGCTCAAGCTGCTTCCGCTGGATGAATCGCCGTTCAGGCGATGGTGGCGCCGCCGTCGATCACGATGGCCTGGCCGGTCATAAAGCTGCCGGCCTTCGAGGCGAGGAACACCGCGGCGCCCGCGATTTCATCGGCCTCTCCGATCCGCCGCAGCGGAGTGTTGCGGGTGGAGTATTCCAGGCGCCGCGGATCTTCCCACAAAGCGCGGGCGAAATCGGTTCGGATTAGGCCGGGCGCGATGCAGTTGGCGCGCACGTTATAGGGTCCGTATTCCACCGCGATATTGCGGGCGAGCTGGAAGTCCGCGGCCTTGGAGATGCAGTAGGCGCCAATGACCGCCGAGCCTTTCAGGCCGCCGATGGAGGAGACGATGACGATGGAACCATCCCTGCGCTCCACCATCTCCGGCAGCACCAGCTGGCAAAGCCAGTGGTTGCTGCGGACATTCGCCCCCATGATCTTGTCGAAGGCCTCGTCTGGGATGTCCATCTGGGGGCCGAAATAGGGATTGAGCGCCGCGTTGCAGACCAGCACGTCGATTCGGCCCCATTTGGCATGGGTCTGCTGCACCAGGTTCTGCAGCTGCTCCTTATAGTTGATGTTGCAGGGAACCGGGATCGCAACCTCACCGGCGCGTTCCTTGTTGATGGCTGCCGCCACCCGCTCGCAGGCATCCGCCTTGCGGCTTGAAACAACAACATTGGCGCCGTGCTGGGCAAGGCGATGCACAATCGCTTCACCGATCCCCTTGGTCGAGCCGGTGACGAGGGCGACCTTGCCCGCCAGATCGAACAGCTCCATCCCGCTCTCCTCATTGGCAAAATCGCCGGCCACGCTATTGTTAGCCGCGCGGCGGCCCCGCCACAAACCCGCAGAGCCATTGGGGGGAAAGGTGATGAGACTTCAGCTTGTAGCCTTGGCTGCACTGGCGCTGGCGGCTTGCGCGGAACAGCCCACCTATCGCGCGCCTCCGCCACGGCCGTACGTGCCTCAGCCGCCTCCGACCCATGCAGCGCCTGCTCCGCCGCGTGCTGCGGCACCGGTGAGCGTTGTTCAGGCGCCCCAAAACGTGCCCAGCGCAGGACCGCTCCGCACAGCTATGATCGGCCGCTACATGGATGCCCAGGAACGCGATCTGCGGGAACATTTGCGGGGGCTTGGAGTGGGTGTTGCCCGGCCCGGCGATGAAATCGTCATAAGCGTCCTGGCCGACGAGCTGTTCGACGATGCTGGATCGAACCTGACGGCGAAGGGTAAAGAGACGTTGGCAACCATCGCGGTCATCGTGCGCCACTATGACCATACCTGGCTATACGTGAAGGGATTTGCGGATGCAGCAGGAACTGCCCGAGCGAACGGGGCTGAGTCGCAAAAAAAGGCGAAAGCCGTCGCGGATGCTCTGATGGCGAATGGTGTAAGCGCCCGCCGTTTTGCGATTCAGGGCTTCGGCGGGCGGCGAGTCGAGATCGGCAGCGGCGCGCACGTGCAAAAACCGCGAAACCGCCGGATCGAGATCCGCATTCGTCCCGAGGCGAGCGCATAAGCTGCCGTTCTATCGGGGCCCATCAGTTGACCGTGACCGTGGCCCATGCGACCGCGTAGCGGCCATGATTCCGATACTCACCGGTCTGTCCGATATTGCCGCCGACTATGACGCGCTGCTTTGCGACGTTTGGGGGGTCTTGCACAACGGCCGGGAGGCTTTCCTGCCGGCGGTGGACGCGCTTCATCGATTTCGCGCGGTGCGGGGGCCGGTAATTCTGCTTACCAATGCACCGCGTCCCGTTGGGGATGTCGAATCCCTCTTTCAGCGAGTTGGAGTTCCGCTCGACTGTTATGATGCGATCCTCTCCTCGGGGGCGCTCGCGCGAGCCGATATAGCCCGGCGGATTGACACCGCCGGACGAAGGCTGTGCGTCTATCACCTTGGGCCGGACAGGGACGGCGGCGTCCTAGGTGGACTGGACATTCATCGAGTGGATTTAAACGAGGCGGAAGTCGTTCTCTGCACAGGACTTTACGATGATGACAGCGAAACCGCAGAGGATTATCGCGGAACCTTTCAGGAGATGCGGTCTCGTGGTCTGACCATGCTGTGCGCAAACCCGGACATCGTCGTGCAGCGCGGTGAAAAGTTGATCTGGTGCGCGGGCGCACTGGCCGAAGCATACGAGAGCATCGGCGGGAAGGTGATCTATTACGGCAAGCCGCACCCGCCCATTTACGAGGCCTCGTTGCGGTTGGGAGCGGACATCGCCGGCCGGCCAATCGTGCATCCGCTGGCAATCGGGGACGGGGCCGATACCGATATCAAGGGCGCCAATCGGATGGGGATGGATGCTTTGTTCGTTGCGGAGGGAGTCCACGCGGCACAACTGGGTGAACTGACGGCAGAGGGGCTAGCGCAGCTGTTTGCTGTTCCTGAAGCCCATCCCAGAGCCGCGGTCCGCACGCTTGTCTGGTAGCGGGAATTTCCGCTAATCGGATCGAGAGCAATCTCGGGGAATTGGCGTGCCTTATTACATCGAAGATCTGAAGCCTGGCATGAGCGAGAGTTTCGACAAAACCGTGACGGAGCGGGATGTCGAGCTGTTCGGCGAAGTGAGCGGCGATTTGAACCCTGTCCATTTCGACGAGGAGTTCGCGCGGAAGACCATCTTTCGAGGCCGCATCGCGCACGGCGTCCTGTGTCTCAGCTATATTTCCACCGTTCTGGGCATGAAGATGCCAGGGCCAGGTACCATCTTCATGAGCGCCACGTCGCGGTTCCGCGCGCCGGTGCGGATCGGCGACACGGTGACAACCGTTTGCACCGTGCGGGAGGTGGTCCCCGAAAAGCGGCGCGTCTTGTTCGACTGCCTGTGCAAGGTCGGTGACACGATCGTCGTCGAAGGCGAAGCGCTGGTGATGGCGCCGGCGCGTCCCCGGGCCTGATGAAGATCATCAGGCATTACCAGGACGTGCCGGAGGGCTGTCGGCACGCCATAGTCGCGATCGGAAACTTCGACGGCGTGCACCGCGGGCATCGGGCGCTGATCGAGCGCGCCAGGACGCTGGCAACGCAGCGGCGTCTTCCATTGGCGGCGCTCGCGTTCGAGCCACACCCGCGGGAGTACTTTCGACCGCACGCGGGATACTTCCGCCTTACTCCGTTTCGCACCAAGGCACGGCTGCTGGCCGAGAACGACCTGGATATTTTGTTCGCGCTGCCATTTGACGCCGGCATGGCGGGGAAAACAGCCGAGGCCTTTGTGCGGGAGGTTCTCCTGGACTCCCTCCAGCTCCATTGCGTTGTGGTCGGAGAGGATTTTCGGTTCGGCAAGGGCCGGGCTGGCGACACCGCTCTGCTAGGGCAGCTCGGCAGGGAGCTCGGGTTCGAGGTCGATATTTTTGGGCCGGTGCTTAATGGCAAAATTAAAATTTCATCGAGCGAGATTCGTGAGGCGCTTAAGGCCGGCCGGCCAGAGAAGGCCGCGGAGCTGTTGGGCCACTGGTGGAACATCGAGGGCCGGGTGGAACATGGCGATTCGCGAGGTCGCCAGCTTGGTTATCCCACCGCCAATCTGCCCATGGACGGGTACCTTCGGCCCGCTTTTGGGGTCTATGGCGTGCGTGCCAGCGTGGTGGAGAACGATTGCGTCGTCGGCAGCCATTTCGGGGTGGCAAGCATCGGCATCCGGCCGATGTTCAGAGTGGAGGAGCCGCTGCTGGAAGTGCATTTGTTCGACTTCGATGGCGACCTGTACGGCAAGCATCTTTCGGTGGAGTTGATCGCGTATCTTCGTCCGGAGCTGTCGTTCGACTCCGTCGATATGCTGAAGAAACAAATGGCCGAGGATGCTGGGGCTGCACGCCGTATTCTCCTCAGGCAATCACCCTGATTTCTATTGCCCTTTGCCCGGCTTGGCCCGATTAGTAAAGCGGGCATTTCCCAGCCCGGTGCCAAGCGTCAGCACGCCCCAGCGGTCAAGGTCGTCCATAAAAGGGACTTCGCTCAGCCCTTGAACCACTGCGTCGTTGTGCAGCACGATCTGCACCTCATGATCCCCGATGGAGGGGATTGCCTCCGCGATGCGCTGCGGCAGGTTGAATCGTGAGCTTTCCCAGTTGCCTGGCAAATTCTGCGCGCCGCGGTCGATCGAGCCATCCGGTCCAATCTTGCCAGGGCAGCCGATGCCAATGAACGGCGCCAGGTTCAGCCCCTCCTTTTTCGCGATCCGCATCGCCTTCTGCAGCAGGTCGATAAGTTCGCCGACGGCTTCATCTCGGGCCGGTTCGTCATCCTTGTGGCGCCACACCTCGCGCGAATGCACGGCAGCCTTGGAGAGATCGCCCGCCTTTGCAAGATTCGGCAAGACCACGCCCACCCGCATGTTGGTGCCGCCGATATCGACGGCGAGGATGCTGTCATGGCCGGCAAATACCCACGAAGGCGCGAGTTGGGCGGCTCCAATCAGCCCGGCATCGGTGGGAACGTTCTTGATGGGAGCCAGATCGACGGATATCTCGTCCGCTTTGAGCAGAATGGCCGCGCGCCCGATAGCCAGCTCTCCAATCCGGTGTTCTCGCAGACCGCCGCCCAAGACGATGCGCTCGGTTTCCTGCCAGCTTTTGTCGCGAAGGAACCTCCGGATAATGACCGCGAGTTCCTGCGCAAAATCCTCGATCACCGCGTGGACAACGCCCGCCGCAGTGGAATCGCCTTTTGCCAGAGCTTTGTCGAGCTCACCCTTGCCAACTTCACTGCTGGGCCGCTCGCCAAAAGGGTCCTTCCCTTCTTTCGCCAGCGGTTTGCGCCATTTGTCCAGCAAGGCGTAGAGCGCCTTTTTGCTGGCCCGGTCTCCCAGAAATCCGCCGTTGTCCTTCAGTTCCAGATTGTAACTGTCGACTTCTACACGGGGCAGCCGCGCCGCTCCATGTATCCCGACCAAAGGCACATGCTTATTCGGAGAATCTTTCGCCATCGTGAGAGATAAACGCAGCGGTGGCCGTTCGGGTCATTTTTGATAAACCTGGGCGCAAATCGTTCAGATGCTCGGGTCATGCCGCGGAAGCGGGGTTGCTGGCGCTGCCACACTTGGCCGAATCCTGCTACGACGACGCGGGCCGCAGCGAGCAAGCAGCAATTATGAACCTTTTTGGCGTCCGCTCGTCGATGGCCGTGCTGACAACGCTGGCCTTGCTGACGTTCACGGCGCGGGCGATGTCGCAGGACACGCCTTCTGCGGCCGTTGCAGTAACCGCGCTATGGATGAATGCAACGCTGCCGGCAGACCAAAGAGCCAACTTGCTGCTAGCCCAAATGAGTCAGGACGAGCAGCTGCAACTCGTGTTGGGCTACCTCGGCGTCAATGTGATGGGCCCATACGGTCGCCGCCCGCCGGACTATCTCAAAACCGTGTTGCCGGGAACGGCCGGGTACGTGCCGGGAATTCCCCGCCTGGGGATCCCGTCGCTGATCGAGAGCGACGCCGGGCTCGGCATTGCAAACGGCGGACACTTGCGCCCGGGAGACGAAGCGACGGCATTGCCTTCGGGCCTGGCGACCGCCGCCACATGGGATCCCGAAATCGCTCAATCCACAGGGGTCATGCTTGGCGCGGAAGCCCGCGATCGCGCTTTCAATGTGGTGCTTGCCGGCGCGATGAACCTCGCACGCGAACCACGCAGTGGCCGGACCTTCGAATATGCGGGAGAAGATCCGCTGCTGGCAGGTGTGATCGTCGGCGCGGAAGTGGCGGGCATTCAGAGCCAACATGTCCTCTCGACTGTAAAGCACTTTGCGCTGAACGATCAGGAGACGGGCCGCCTGCGCCTGAATGCGAACATTGGCGTGGCGGCCGCGCGGGAATCCGATCTGCTGGCATTCGAAATCGCCATCGAAAGAGGGCATCCCGGCGCGGTGATGTGCGCCTACAACCGCTACAACGGCACATATGCATGCGAGAACGATCCGCTGCTGAACGGGGTTCTCAAGGGAGATTGGAAATTTCCGGGCTGGGTGTTGTCGGACTGGGGCGCGGTGCATAGCACGGTCGAGGCAGCGAACGGCGGCCTGGATCAGGAGTCTGCCTCGGGACAGGACAGCAGGGAGTTTTTCGGGGCACCACTCAGGCAGGCACTGGCGGACGGGCAGGTGAGCCCCGCCCGGCTCCACGACATGGTGCATCGTATCCTGCGGAGCATGTTCGCCGGCGGGCTATTCGATTTCGCGGCGGCGAAGCGCTCCCCGGATGCCGAAGCGGATCGCGCCATTGCCCAGCGCGATGCGGAAGAAGCCATCGTGCTGCTGAAGAACAATGGCATGCTGCCGCTCAGCGGAGCGGTGAGGAGCATTGCGGTAATTGGCGCCCATGCCGATGTGGGTGTGCTGTCCGGCGGCGGTTCCTCGCAGGTTATCCCCATCGGCCACAGCGCTGCGAATGAATTTCCGAATACGGGGTCCGTTCAAGTCCTGCCGGATGGCTCGAAGATTGTCCCTGGAGGAACCGAAATTTATGATCCGCCTTCGCCGCTTGCCGCCATTCGTGCGGCAGCACCGAACGCGGTGGTGACGTTTACCAGCGGCGATGATGCGGAGGCCGCGGCCGATATGGCGCGGCAGGCCGATGTGTCGGTCGTCTTTGCAGGGCAGTGGATGAGCGAAGGTCGCGATGTGCCCAATCTTGAATTGCCAGGCGATCAGGACGCGCTGATCGCGGCGGTTGCGAGCGCCAATCCTCGTACCGTTGTGGTCCTCGAAACCGGCGGCCCGGTGCTGATGCCTTGGCTCGACCAGGTGGGCGCCGTGTTGGAAGCCTGGTACGCCGGGAGCGGTGGGGCCACTGCGATCCAACGCGTACTGTTTGGAGAGGTAAATCCCTCGGGCCGGTTGCCGATTACGTTTCCGACAGCGGAGGAACAGCTGCCGCATCCGGTCATTTCAAACAGCATTGCACGCCTGGCTCCCTTTGACATCGACTACTTCGAGGGCGCGGAAGTCGGCTATCGGTGGTTCCAGATGAAGAACGAAAAGCCGGCCTTTCCATTCGGATATGGTCTTTCCTACACGACCTACCGGATTGGCCCTTCCGTGGCGGTTGCGGCCGATGCGTCGTCCGCGTCCGTGTCTGTCATTAATACTGGAAGGGTAGCAGGGAGCGAGACGGTGCAGGTCTACGGAGCTGCTGTGGCGCCCGGTGGGCCCGGCACTCGGCGCCTGATCGGATGGGCAAAAGTGCCACTTCGCCCCGGAGAAACCAAACAGGTGACCATTGCACTGGATCTGAGGCCAATAGCTGCTTTCGACGAACAGCGGCATGCCTGGAAGCTGGGCGGCAATTATCTTGTCGCTGTGGCGACATCTTCCCAAACGATCGCCGCCACCGCCACGATCGCGCTGCCCAGCCATGAGTTGCCGCCATGAGCGCAATGCCGGGACCGCAGCGCGGCGGATCCCCAAAATTACTGCTGGGATTTGTCGTCTTCCTATTTTTTGCCTGGGGCTTTGCCAC
>DATIEM010000092.1:0-6320 GCA_035455725.1 Rhizomicrobium sp.
GCCTCGTAGACGAAATTCACCACCCGCCGGTTGATCCAGTATTTGCCGATGGGCGTGGCAATGCGGGAGAACAGCGCCGCGCTTTTATTGCTTGCGCTTTCGTCGAAGCTGCGGGCGATGCGGAAGGCAAGCGCGGTGGCGGCTTCCGATTCCACGGCCAGATCCGCGAGCACCGCGCGCATCACAGGCTGATCGATCAGCTTCTTCTGGAACGCCGTGCGATGCGTGGTGTGCCACAGCGCGTTCGCCAGGCTCGAGCGCATGTAAGCGGCCGGCGCCAGGGTGCAATCGAGCCGGGTGTGATGCACCATGTCGATGATGGTGCGGACGCCCCGTCCTTCTTCGCCCACGCGCGCCGCCAGCGCGCCATGATATTCGATCTCGGCGGAAGCATTGGCCCGATCGCCCAACTTGTCCTTTAATCGCATCAGGTAGATGGGGTTGCGCGCGCCGTCGTTGGTCCAGCGTGGCACCAGGAAACAGGTGAGGCCGCTTTCGGCATAGGCAAGGGTGAGAAACGCGTCCGACATCGGCGCCGAGCAGAACCATTTGTGGCCGCTGAGCGTGTAGGAACCATCGCCATTGCGCGCGGCGCGGCTGGTGTTGGCGCGAACATCGGAGCCGCCCTGTTTCTCCGTCATCGCCATGCCGATGGTGGCGCCCCGTTTGGCGGACGCCGGCTGCGAGGAACCAACGTATTCGGAGGCGAGGACGCGCGGCCGCCACTCCGCCAGCAGTGCCGGCTCACACTTCAGCGCCGCGAGCGAGGCGTAGGTCATGGTCATGGGACAGCAGACGCCCGGCTCGGCCTGCGCCATGAGGAATTCGAGCGCGGTGTGCAGCACATGACCTGCGGGAACGCCGCTCCACGCGGCCGACGAAACCCCGGCGCCGATGCCGAGCGCCATCAGCTGGTGATAGGCGGGGTGAAATTCCACCTCGTCGATGCGCTCGCCGTAGCGGTCGAAGGTGTGCAACTGCGGCGAATTCCGGTTTGCCTGCGTCGCCCATTCGGCCACCTCCGCGGAGCCGCAGCATGCTCCGAAAGCGCTGAGCCGCTCACCATGCAGGGTGGCCCCGTTTTGCGCGACCGCCTCCTGCAGCGCCACGTCCGACGTGAACAGATTCACGTCCTCGAACGGCGGCGGCTGGTTGAAGACGTCATGGGTCTCGAGATGCGTTTGCGGGCGCAGCGGCGCCATCACTGATCCTGCTACCGTTTGCGCCGCCGTTGTACCACAGGTGGAAGGCGGTGCATCCGGTGTCTGTCCGACCGGCGGGGTTGGGCGTTGGCTTCGGCCAGCTCGAACCGCAGGCCGCCGGTGAGCGGGGTCGCTTCCATCAGGCGGACGGTGAGCGTGTCGCCCATGGAGTATTTCGTTCCGCTGCGGTCGCCGATCAGCGCGTGCTGGCGTTCGTCATGACGGAAATATTCGAAGCCGAGGGTGCGGGCCGGGATGAGCCCTTCCGCGCCGCTCTCCGGCAATCGCACGAACAGCCCGAAGCGCGTGACGCCGGTGACGCGTGCCTCAAACGTGGCACCGACGCGATCCTCCATATAGGCGGCGACGTAGCGGTCGTTGGAGTCGCGCTCTGCCGCCATGGCGCGGCGTTCCGTCATCGAGATGTGGTCGGAGACTTCGCCGAGTTTTGCCGCTTGCGCATCGCTCAATCCGCCGTCGCCGAGCTTCAATGCGCGGATCAGCGCGCGATGCACGACAAGATCGGCATAGCGGCGGATAGGCGAGGTGAAGTGCGCATACCGCTGCAGGTTCAGTCCAAAATGGCCGACGTTCTCCGGCGCGTACACGGCCTGCGCCTGCGTGCGCAGCACCACGTCATTCATCGGCAGCTCGTTCGGGCCGCCCTTCGCCTGCGCCAGGATGCGATTGAAGGTGGCGGGCTTCACCACCTGGCCCTTGGCGAAGCTCATGCCGATGGTGCGTAGGTAATCGGAAAACGCATAGAGCTTCTCCTGCGAAGGCTGCTCGTGAATGCGGTAGATGAGTGGCGTCCGCGCCTTCTCCAATGTTTCGGCGGCGGCGACATTCGCCATGATCATCATCTCTTCGATCAGCCGCATGGATTCCAGCCGCTCGCGGAAGGCGATGGATTTCACCTTCCCGTCTTCCCCGATGACGATGCGGCGTTCGGGTAGATCGAGGCCGAGCGGGTCGCGCCGGTCGCGTGCTTTCGCGAGCGCCTGGTAGGCGTTCCACAAGCCTGCGAGCGCTTCTCCTAGATCACCCTCCCTTGAAAAGGGAGGGTCGGATCGCGCTGGCGAAGCACGCGAGAGCGTGTTCGCCGAAGAAGCGATCCGGGGAGGGATCATCCTATGTCGCTCATCGTGACCCCCACCCGAGCCGCTCCCGCGGCTCGACCTCCCCCTTTCAGGGGGAGGCAATTGGTCGAACGCGGCTTGCGCCTGTTGATAGGTGAGGGTGGCGGCGGAACGCATGATGCCGCGGATGAATTCGTGCCGCTTCTTGTTGCCATCGCGGTCGAAGACCATGCGTACCGCGAGGCACGGCCGGTCTACATTGTCCATCAGGGAGCAGAGATCGGCCGAAAGTTTCTCCGGCAGCATCGGCACCACGCGGTCGGGAAAGTAGGCGGAGTTGCCGCGTTTGAACGCTTCGCGATCCAGCGCCGAACCTGGCGCTACATAATGCGCCACGTCCGCAATAGCGACAATGACGATGTGCCCGCCCCTGTTCTTCGGGTCCTCGTCCGGGCCCGCCCAAACCGCGTCGTCGTGATCGCGCGCATCTTCCGGATCGATGGTGACGAGCGGAATTTTGCGTAGGTCAGTGCGGCCGCGCACATCGGTCAGCGGCATGGCGCCCTGCGCTTCCTCCAACGCCTCGCGCGGAAACTCGGTCGGAATGCCATGCGCGTGAATGGCGATGAGGCTGACGGCCTTCGGCTCGTTCATCGAGCCGAGCCGTTCGATCACCCGCGCTCGGGGCAAGCCCGAAGCGCGCCCGGACAACGGCTCGCACAGTACCAGCTCGTTGGCTTGCGCGCCGGCGCGGTCGCGTTGCTCAACCACAAATTCGTATTTGCTCTTGCGGTCGATGGGCGAAACGCGGCCGCCCCGCCCTGTCTGCTGGAACACGCCCAGCACTTTATGTACGGACGCGCCGAGCCGCTTGATGACGCGCGCCTCGTAGCCCTCGCGGGTTTGCGTCAGGCGCGCCAGTACCCGTTCTCCTGCGCCGAGCGCGGGACCATGTGCTTCATCCTCGCGCCCGGGAACGACGATGATTTGTGGAGGCGGTTCGTCGTGTTCCCACCGCTGCGGTCGGGCCAGCAATTCGCCGTCAGGATCCTGCCCGGTGATTTCCAGCACCGTCACCTCGGGCAGCGAGCCCGGCCTCTCGTACGAACGCTTGCGACCGCGTGCGATGGCGCCTTCCGATTCCAGCTCCTTCAGGATGCGCTTGAGTGCGATCCGCTCATTGCCGGTGACATGCAGCGCGCGCGCCAGATCGCGCTTGGTCCCGCTTGGGTTGGAAGCGAGTGCTTCCAGCACCCGATCTTTGGTGAGGAGGTCAGCCTTGTCGGACTTTCGTGATCGGACCATTAACGCTCACTGCGCCATTTACCTCCTCTTGAAAAGGGGAGGTCGGCGCAGCAGCGCCGGGTGGGGATCAGTTTTTGCGAACCATGATCCCTCCCCGGATCGCTTTCCTTTCCGGACACGCGCTCGCGTACTTCGCTAGCGCGATCCGACCCTCCCTTTTCAACGGAGGGTAATAGGCAACTATTTGCGCTGTTCCGGATGTGCCCGTTCGGCGTTCTGCTGGATGAGAAAGGCGCGCAGGCTTTTGGGATCGTCGGCGTGGATGTCGTGAATGCGCCAGGCCCCCTGCTCCGTGATCAGGTAGAACACCGCGTTGCGCGGTTTTTCGTGCGGCATTCCTGAATCGCGAAGGGCTGCGTCGATGACAGCGGCGTTGTGGGAGGAGGACTGCACGGTCAAACGGGCCTGCAGGTGTTCGTAATCCTGGCATTGGCAAAGCGGATCGAAGTCCAGCGCCGGCACTTCGCCGTGCGCAAGGCGAACATCCTCATCCATCAGCGCCTGCAACTGTGAATCGTAGACGTGGCGAGAACCGGCCGGCGGCTTCTTGTTGTCGCTGTAGGTGGCAAACAGGCCAGCGAGGAACGTTTTCGCGTCGGTTGCATCGTCGGCCCAAGTGGTGGCGGCGGACAGCGCTGCGGCGGCGATCAATACAAATGTTGAGATGCGCATGCCTGTCCCCCGACCAGCGTCTCAGGTTTCCACCGGCTCCGGCTTTTTTGAGGCGGATGCCCGTTTGCGCGGTTTGGCGGCCCTGGCCTTAGCAGGGTTGGTGGCAGTTTTCGCCTTCGCGGCTTTCGGTTTGGCGGCTGTCTTTTTCTTGCCACCGCCTTTGGCTTCGCGTTCCGCGATCAGCGCAATCGCCTGATCCAGCGTGACGCTCTGCGGATCGGTGCCGTTCGGAATGGTAGCGTTGGTGCTGCCATCGGTGACGTATGGCCCATAGCGCCCGTTCATCAGTTTGATAGCTGCTCCGGTGATTGGACTCGCGCCCAGTTCCTTCAACGGTTCGGGTCCGCGGCGGCCGCGCGGATTGGCCTTCTTCTCGGCGATCAAGGTCACGGCGCGGTTGATGCCGACGGTGAAGACATCCTCCGGGGTTTCCAGAGAGGCGTAGGTCTTCTGGTGCTGCACATAAGGCCCGAAGCGGCCGAAGTTCGCGGTGATGGGCTCACCAGTTTCCGGATGCTTGCCGATCTCGCGCGGCAGCGACAGCAGCCGCAGCGCATATTCGAGATCGATCGCACTTGCATCTATGCCCTTGGGAATGCTGCCGCGCGCCGGCTTGTCGCCTTCGCCGCGCTGCACATACGGACCGAAACGTCCCGTGCGCAGCGTAATCGCCTCACCGGTTTCGGGATCGACGCCCAACTCGCGCGGCTGCTCGCTATTTGCCTCTTCCGCGCTCTGGCCCAGCTTTCGCGTGTAGCGGCAATCGGGATAATTCGAGCAGCCGACGAAGGCGCCGAAACGCCCAAGCTTCAGCGAGAGACGGCCGTTGCCGCAGGTGGGGCAAACGCGCGGGTCTTCGCCGTCCACCGGCACGAAGAGATGCGGCCCCAGCACCTCGTCCAGCGCGTCGATCACGTCGGAAATTTTCAGCTCTTTCGTCTCGCCGATGGCGGCGGAGAAATCGCGCCAGAAATCGCGCAGCAGCTGCTTCCAGTCAAGCGCGCCGGCCGACACCTCATCCAGCTTCTCTTCCAAATCCGCGGTGAAGCCATACTCGACATAGCGCTTGAAGAAATTGGTGAGAAAGGTGGTGACGATGCGTCCCTTGTCGTCCGGAACGAAGCGGTTGCGCTCCATCCGCACGTAGGCGCGGTCGCGCAAAGTCGAGAGGATGCTGGCGTAAGTGGAAGGCCGGCCGATGCCCATCTCTTCCATCTTGCGAACGAGCGTGGCTTCCGAATAGCGCGGCGGCGGTTCGGTAAAATGCTGCTCCGGGTTCACTTGCTCGATCCCGGCGCTTTCGCCTTCCTTGACGCGCGGGAGTCGCGCGCCATCCTCATCCTGCTCGTCGTCCTTGCCTTCCTGGTAGAGTGTGAGGAAGCCATCAAACAGGGTAACGGAACCGGTGGCGCGCAACGTGATCTTGTTGTCTGCCGACACCACATCGACAGTGGTGCGCTCGAGCTCGGCGCTTTCCATCTGGCTCGCGAGCGCGCGCTTCCAGATCAGCTCGTAGAGTTTCGCCTGATCGGCATCGAGCCGACGCGCGATCATTTCTGGCCGGCGCGCGAAGCTGGTGGGCCGGATGGCTTCGTGCGCTTCCTGCGCGTTCTTCACCTTGTTCGCGTACGTGCGCGGCGCGGGCGGCACGTGCTCGGCGCCGTAGAGCGTCTCGATCGTCCGACGCGCGGCCGAGAGCGCGGTCTCGCTCAGCGTCGTCGAGTCGGTACGCATGTACGTGATGTGGCCGCCTTCGTAGAGGCGCTGCGCGGCCTTCATCGTGCGCTGCGCGGAGAAGCGCAGCTTGCGCGACGCCTCCTGCTGCAGCGTCGACGTCATGAACGGCGGCGAGGGCGTGCGACGGTAGGGCTTGCGCTCGATCGAGCTGACCTCGAGCGTGCGTCCTTCGAGCCCCGTCGCGAGCGCCTGCGCGCCAGCCTCGTCGAGCACGAGCGCGTCGGCCTTGATGAGCTTGCCGGTGCCGTCGAAGTCCTTGCCGGTCGCGAGGCGCTTGCCGTCGACCGTGTGCAGCGTCGCGGTGAGCTCGACGCCATCCTTCGTC